>JAGARW010000126.1 GCA_017621975.1 Lachnospiraceae bacterium
TGCCCATACGTGACCGATCTTGTCCGTCATTGTTTCCAAAGCGCCGATCGTATCCGCTACGCTTTCCACGCTCTTTCTTGACGCTTCTTTAACGTCCTCAACAAAGCTTCCCATCGTTCCCGTCAGCTTCTGCGTTTCGTCCGCCAGCTTGCGTATCTCATCCGCAACGACCGCGAAGCCTCTTCCTGCTTCTCCTGCTCTCGCCGCCTCAATGGATGCGTTCAGAGAAAGCAGATTCGTCTGTGAAGAAATCGAGTTGATCCCTTCTATCACTTCGTTCATCTCGCTGATAACCTTATCAAGCTGATCCATATCTTTCTTCATTTCTTCGGACGCAGCGATCGTACTGTCGGACAGCCCCTTGATATTTGTCAGTTCTCCCTGTCCTTCCTCGATCTTTTTATATACGTTGCCGGACTCCTCGGATGCGGCAATGATCGTATTGGTCAGTTCTTCATGCTGATTGGAAATCGTGCTTGCAACGCCGGAGGTGTCTCTTAACGAAGAATGAATCGCCTTTGTCGCGCCTGCAACGCTCTCGGATATTCTTTCCAGCTCTTCTGTATAATGACGCAGAATCAGATCAAGCGAGCTGATCTGCATGACGGCGTCAATATTCTGCCCTAAAACCTTCTCAAACTGTTCTCTTCCGTCCTTTAGGCGTTCATACATACCGGCAAGCTGCGGATCAGCCTTATAATCCGCTTCCTGTAACTGCCCGAGCGCTTTTATAAGCTTTTCTGTTCGTTTTTTGCCAAATACCATACCCTGACTCTCCATTCCAAAACACTTGTTGTAAACTATATGCGCCCATATATTTTACATTATTTTAACATAAAAAAATTGTACTCTTTTTTCTCTTCTACTTCAAGGCAAAATATGGACAAATTTCCTATAAAAATATGGACAAATTTCCCAGAAACGGAAAGTTTTCTTCCGCCGCGCCTTCCGCACGCGCACGCTCCCTTTTTATCACTCTACCTTCAGCATCCGATATCCCACCCCGATATGCGTCTGGATATACTGAGGCGAATCCGGCTCCGGCTCCAGTTTTTTCCGAAGCGTCGCCATAAAAACGCGCAGCGACGCAATATCGTTGTCCCAGCTCCTTCCCCAGATATTCTGCGTCAGGAAGGTATGCGTGAGCACCTTTCCGATATTTTTGGAAAGCAGGCATAAAAGCTTATATTCAATCGGCGTCAGGTGCAGCTCCTGACGATCCAGATAGGCGCATCCTCCGGCATAGTCGATCCGCAGCCTGCCGTTCGTAAACACGGAATCCGCCGCCGTCATCTCCGCCGTCATAAAGGAAAGCCTGCGCTGCGTCGCCCGCAGTCTGGCAAGCAGCTCCTCTACGGAAAAGGGCTTCGTCAGATAATCGTCCGCTCCGGCGTCCAGCGCCTCGATCTTGTCATTGTCCTCGCTTCTGGCGCTGATCACGATAATGGGAAGATTCGACCATGAACGGATCTTTTGGATCACCTGTATGCCGTCCATGTCCGGCAGCCCAAGATCGAGCAGGACAATATCGGGATTGTGGGAGGACGCCTCCAAAATCGCGCTTTCTCCGTTTGCCGCGACCAGAAAACGGTAGTCGTTCGTCTTTAACGTCGTTGTGATCAGGTTTCTGACCGGAGGATCGTCCTCCACAACCAAAATCAGATATTTATTCATGTAATGTAACCTCCCCTGCCGGTAATGTGAATGTGAACACAGCGCCCGCCGGCTCGCGGTCCGCTACGGTGATCACGCCGCCGTGCGCCATAACGATAGATTTGCACAAAGAAAGTCCGAGTCCCATACTCCTGCGGCTGTCCGCGACCCGGTTGGCGCCGCTGTAAAACATATCGAATACGTGCGCCTTCTGCTCGTCCGGGATCCCGGGACCGTTGTCGGAAACGGACACTACAATCCACTTATCCTTTTTCTCTGCGGAAATCTCTATGACGGAGCCTTTCGGCGTATATTTCACGGCGTTGTCCACCAGATTAATGAGCACCTGGACGATCAGCTTTCCGTCGATATACGCCAGAAGCAGCTCTTTGGAATCGGCGACACGGACGGTATGCTCGCTGCTTTTCCGGTTCGTATGCCGGAGCGCCTCCGAGATCACCTCGTCCATCAGCTCCACGGAACGGTTTAAATGGACCTGCCCGCCCTCGATCCTCGTAACGGCCAGAAGGTTCTCCACCAGATTGATCAGCCACATCGCATCGTCGTAAATATCCGAAAACGTCTGCCTTCTTGTTTCGTCGTCCATTTTCCGGTAATTCGCCAGAAGATTGTCGGCGTTTCCCGAAATGGAAGTCAAAGGCGTCCTCAGATCGTGCGAAATCGCGCGGAGCAGATTTGCGCGAAGCTGTTCGTTCTGCGCCAGAATCGCGGCCTCTTCCTTTTCCTTTGCGTTTTTGATATTTTCCAGCGCCAGAGCGCACTCGCCGAGAATCGACAGCATAACGCTGTTTTCAAAGGAATCCAGCGGAATATCGTCCATCGCGATCCCTACCACGCCGTATACGCCATTGCCGACCCGGATCGACAGGTACAGACATCCGGCGCTCGAAAGCGTATCCGTCGTCGCTCCCGCATGCTTATTGTTCCGAAGAACCCACTCGGCGACCGCTTTCTCGTTTTCGGAAACGAGATCGCGCAGATCGCTGTCGGGCGTCCGGTAAACGTCCGGCTCCGCCAGCTCCCTTCCCGCCAGCGGATAAATTACCAGGTCTCTTTTCAGCAGCTTCGTAAGCTGTCCGGCAGCCGCCTTTAAAACCGACCGCTCGTCCTTTTCCTTCTGGAGAAGCTGATTGGTATCGAACAGAATCTTTGTCCGAAACGCCGCGTTGGCGGACTGCCTTGCGTTATCCTTCAGCTTCGCGGCAAGGGAGCCGGTAAGGAACGCCACCGTAAACATAATCGTAAAGGTCACCAGATAATGCGAATCGTAAAAATGAAACGTAAAACGCGGAATCGTAAAAAAGTAATTAAATACGAGCACGCTTACAAGCGAAGACGCCAGTCCGCAAAAACGGCTCGTCGTAACGATCGAAGTGATCAGAACGCCCAGGATATAGACCGCAATGATATTCGCATCCGTAAATCCCGACACGTAAAAAAGATACCCGATCAGCGTTGCCGCCAGCAAAACAAGGATGCTTTTCCCAATGTCGCGTACGGATACCGGGGCGGGCAGTTTGGGTTTTACAGAAGCGTATTTCCTGTCTGCGTCCGCGTCGGGAATCACATGGATATCCAGATTGGGAGCGGCGGCGATCAGCCGCTCCGTCAGAGTCGGCTTTCCGAAAATACCTCTTCTGGTCGCCGTGCTCCGGCCGATCACGATCTTCGATACGCCGGACAGTCTTGCGAATTCCGCGATCTGATAAGGGACATCCTCGCCGTAGCCGGTTTCGATGGAGGCTCCAAGCTGCCTCGCCAGGCGTGTATTTTCCCGCAGCCTTTTTTTGTCCTCCCCGCTCATAGCCGCCGCATTCGGCGTTTCTACAAAAAGAGCGGTAAACGAGCCGCGAAACGCCCTTGCCATCCTCGCCGCGGTACGGATGATTTTAGCGTTGGACGGAGACGAGGAAAGACATACCAGAATATGCTCGTCGGTATGATAATCGCTTCCGCTTTGAATCCTGGCGTTTTCCGTCAGAATGTTTACCCGGTCCGCGCATCGCCGCAGGGCGATCTCGCGCAGGGCGGTTAAATTTTCTACAGTAAAGAAATTCGCAGCCGCCCGCCGCGCCTGCTCTTCTCCGTAAATATTGCCGCCGGCAAGCCGCTCCAACAGCTCCGTCGGCTCTATATCTACCAGCTCTACCTGATCCGCCTGATCGAAAACAAAGTCGGGAATGCGTTCCCGCACGAGAACTCCCGTAATCGAAGCGACCATATCGTTCAGGCTTTCAATGTGCTGGACATTGACCGTCGTATAGACGTCGATCCCCGCGCCAAGGAGCTCCCAAACGTCCTGATATCGTTTGGCATGACGGCTTCCTTCCGCGTTCGTATGCGCAAACTCGTCCACCAGAATGAGCTGCGGCCTTCTCTTCAGCGCGGCGTCAATATCGAATTCCCGCAGCGTGATTTTGTTGTGCTGCGTTTCTCTGACGGGGATCTGTTCCAGACCGGAAAGCAGAGCCGTCGTCTGCGGGCGCGCATGGGGTTCGATATACCCCGCCACTACGTCGATCCCGCGGCTCCTGACCTGATGCGCCGCCTCCAGCATAGCGTACGTTTTCCCTACGCCGGCGGCGTATCCGAAAAATATCCTGAGCTTTCCGCGGTTTTGATCCGCCGTATCGTTTCTGATCGCGCCAAGGATCCGGTCCGGATCCTGTCTTGTCATTTCCATTTGCTTCTCTCCTTTTCCGGTCACGGCAACTCCTTCAGACATTTTATAAAACAGCCGATACGCGGTGTCCGCGTCTCTTCCGCCCACAAGACGGTCTGCGCCGCGCGTCCGTCCGCGATCGGCTCGATGGGCAGTCCGCCGTATTTCATAACGACGGGAGTATATGTCAGTATGACCCTGTTTACGTTATAATATGAATCGGCGGGAAGATCAAGATTTTCCCCGAAAAACACGATCCGCAGCGTATCGTCCCCTCCTGCCTTATATATGAAAGCATTTCTGAAGCTCCTTATACCTGCCGAGCACCAGCATGGTATCTTTTTCCTCCAGTACGGTATCGGGAGAAACGGAAAGTTCCAGTCTCCCGTTTCTCTTGATGCCTATAATATTGATATGATATCTTTTCCGGATATCGATCTGTCCGACCGTCCGTCTGATCCAGTCTCCGGGAACCGGTATTTCGAACATGGCGTGCTCCTGATCGAGCTCGATATAATCCAGAATATGATCGGAGCTGTAGCGTATCGCGGTCCATTTTGCAAGCTGCTTTTCTGGATAAACGACCTCGTCGGCGCCGTTGCGCAGGAGAAACTTTGCCTGCACGTCTCTGGCGGCCCTGGAGACGACGAGCCTCGCGCCCAGCTCCTTCAGCAGAGAGGTCGTTTCCAAAGAGCTCTGAAAATCATTCCCGATCGCTACAATGCAGACGTCATAATTCCGGACTCCAAGCGATTCCAGGAAATCCGCGTTCGTGCTGTCCCCGATCTGCGCGTTCGTTACAAACGGCAGGGCGGCGTCTACGCGTTCCTCCACATGGTCGACGGCCATGACCTGATGGTTTAACTGATTCAAATGAATGGCGATGTGTTTTCCGAACCGTCCGAGCCCGATCAAAAGTATCGATTTCATACGGCAGCTTCCTCCTTTATCCAACCGTTATCTTTTCCTGCGGAAGCCTTGCGCTCCGCTTCTGCGTACCGGACAGGGCGGCAAAAATCAGCGTCAGCCCGCCTACCCTTCCAAAAAACATAAGCGCGATCAGGATCACTCTCGACAGTGTCCCGAGCTGCGGCGTCAGGCCGAGCGACAGACCTACCGTCCCGACAGCGGAAGCCGTTTCGAACAGACACGGAAGGATCGGAAGCCCTTCCGCGACGCTGATCGAAAGCCCGCCGAAGAAGAACAGCACAAGATACATCAGCAATATAGTCGCCGCGTTTCTCACGACATCGTCGTCGATCCGCCGTCCGAAAAAATGCGTATCTTCTTTTCTGAGAAACGTAGAGACCGAAGCGGCGAACAATACGGCGACCGTCGTCGTTTTCATTCCGCCCGCGGTCGAGCCGGGGCTTCCGCCGATCAGCATTAAAGCGATCATAACGGTCTGTCCTGTCTCGCTTACAGCGTTCAGGTCTCTTGTATTAAATCCCGCCGTCCTCGGCGTTACCGACTGAAAAAGCGAACTCAGAATCCTTTCTCCCGTCTCAAGTCCGGCGAATTCATAGCAATAAAAGTAGACCGCCGGCGCGATCAGCAAAACCGCCGTCGTGCACAGAATCACCTTGCTCTGCATTCTGTACTTATGCAGCCGCAGCCGGTTTGCCCGGATATCGTCCCATGTCAGAAAGCCGATGCCGCCTGCCACGATCAGCGCCATGACGGTCAGATTGACGACCGGGTCCGCCGCATAAGCGGTCAGCGAAGAAAACGTTTCTTTCGTCCCCATCAGATCGAAACCGGCGTTGCAAAAGGCGGATACGGAATGAAACAGCGCCATCCAGACGCCTCTGATCCCGAAATCGCGGCAAAACACCGGCGCCATAACGGCAGCGCCAATCACTTCAATCAAAAGCGTAACTTTCACGATAAAATTCGTCAGCCTCACAATGCCTCCCACTTTCGGGGCGGCAATCGCTTCCTGCATGGTGCTTCGCTGCATCAGAGAGATCTTTCTGCCGGACAGCATGGAAAAAAAAGCGGCGACCGTAACGACTCCCATTCCTCCGATCTGGATCAGAAGCATAATGATAAACTGTCCGAAGTCCGACCAATAGGACGCGGTATCATGAAGCACAAGACCCGTCACGCAGACCGCCGAAGTCGCCGTAAACAGCGCTTCGAGCGGCGGCGTCGCCGCGTCGCCGCCCGAAGAACACGGCAGCATCAGAAGAAAAGCGCCCAGTAAAATGACGCCCGAAAATCCGAAGATAATCGTCTGAAACGACGTCAGCTTTTTCTTTTTCAGAACGGTCAGACTCATGCGCACGACGCTCCTTTACACTTCTTTATCTGTTCTTTATCATAGCTCGGATCAGATAAAGACTGTAAAAGAAATTCCGTTCCCGTATTAAGATCGTATAAAGACGCCCGCTTTCAATTTCCGCGCATATTTTTCAGGTCATTCCATTATGCCGTCCAGCATCAGATTCACCTTCAGCACATTGACCGTCTCCTCCCCGAATATTCCGAGGAAGCTCCCGTCCGTGCACTTTGCGATCACCTCCCGGACTTCCTCTTCCGTTATATCGTTCGCAGCCGCGATCCGCGCGACCTGATACTCCGCAGCAGCCGGAGAAATGTGGGGATCCAGTCCGCTTCCCGAACATGTGACCAGATCTACGGGAACCGCCGTTTCGTCCATTGCGGGATTTGCAGCCCGCAGCTTCTCTACCCGCTCCGCAACCAGCGCTTCATATTCTTCGCCGGCGGGAGAAAGATTCGAGGGAGACGCATACATCAGAGCGTTTCCGTCTTTGTCCCGATATGTGGATACGTCGACGTTCATGATCCTTCCCCACATATGGGCGTCGTCCGTAAACCGCTGTCCCATCAGCTCGCTTCCGTATTTTTTCCCGTCTATCTCAATGATACTGCCGTTTGCCCGGTCAGCAAAAAAAGCCTGAGCCAGTCCGGTAACGGCGCCCGTATAAAGAATCCCGCATAGAACAGAAAATATAACGAAGCACAGCAGCGCCTTTGAAAATACCTCTTTTATCTCTTTCATCAATCTTATCCTCCATTTTTTATACCAGACCGGTCATAACAAGCAAAATGTCGATCAGCTTCACAAAGAGAAACGGAGCGATCAGACCTCCGAGTCCGTAGATCAGCAGATTCCTCGACAGGAGCTTTCCCGCGGAGACCTCGCGGTATTTTACGCCCTTCAGAGCCAGCGGAATCAGGGCGATGATAATCAGCGCGTTGTAGATAATCGCGGAAAGGACCGCGCTCTGAGGCGAATGAAGCCCCATGATATTCAGCGCCGCAAGTCCCGGATACAGTCCCATAAACATTGCGGGAATGATCGCAAAATATTTCGCGACGTCGTTGGCGATCGAGAAGGTCGTCAGACTGCCACGCGTCATCAAAAGCTGTTTGCCGATCCGCACAACGTCGATCAGTTTCGTCGGCGAAGAATCCAGATCCACCATATTGCCCGCTTCCTTCGCAGCCTGCGTGCCGCTGTTCATTGCGACGGCGACGTCCGCCTGCGCCAGAGCCGGAGCGTCGTTTGTGCCGTCGCCCGTCATCGCCACCAGATGGCCCTTCGACTGAAAATCGCGGATCATCGAGAGCTTTCCTTCGGGAGTCGCTTCCGCCAGAAAATCGTCCACCCCGGCTTCCGCCGCGATCGCCGCCGCCGTGATCGGATTGTCGCCGGTGATCATGATCGTTCTAATCCCCATTTTCCTTAAATCGGCGAACTTTTCTTTCACTCCCTGCTTGATGATATCCTTCAAAAAGATGACGCCGAGAATTTTGTGATTTTTCGCCACGACCAAAGGAGTGCCGCCCCTGGACGCGACGGCTTTTACGGCCCTGTCGCACTCTGCGGAATATGTCCCTCCCGCGTCCGCCACATACGCCCGGACAGCGTCCGCAGCGCCCTTTCGGATCTCGTTTCCGCCAAAGTCAACGCCGCTCATACGGGTCGCCGCGGTAAAGGGAATAAACTTCATCCTCTGATCCCCAAGGCTTCTGCCGCGTATTCCGAACCGTTCCTTCGCAAGCGCCACTACGCTTCTGCCTTCCGGCGTTTCGTCGGCCAGAGAAGAAAGCTGGGCGGCGTCCGCCAGCTCCCTGATATCCGCGCCGTCCACCGGAATAAATTCCGCCGCCTGTCTGTTACCGAGCGTGATCGTTCCGGTCTTATCCAACATCAGAATATCAACGTCGCCGGCCGCCTCGATCGCCCGGCCGCTCATGGCGAGCACATTGGCCTGATTCAGGCGGGACATCCCCGCGATACCGATCGCGGAAAGCAGCGCGCCGATCGTAGTCGGAGCAAGGCAGACAAGAAGCGCCACCAGCGTCGTAACAGACGTCGGATTGTCGATTCCCGCCAGTTTCGCAGAAAAAGCGGAATACGTATAAAGGGACATCGTCACCAAAAGAAAGATGACCGACAGCGCTATCAGAAAAATCTGCAGAGCGATCTCATTCGGTGTTTTTTTCCGGGACGCGCCTTCTACCATAGCGATCATTTTATCCAGAAAGCTTTCTCCCGCTTCGCTCGTCACTTTTACAACGATCCAGTCGGACAAAACGGTCGTTCCTCCCGTGACGGCGCTGCGGTCGCCTCCCGCCTCCCGGATGACCGGCGCCGATTCGCCGGTAATCGCGCTCTCGTCCACGGAAGCCGCTCCCTCCGCCACCTCGCCGTCCGCCGGGATCTGTTCGCCCGCCCTGACGATAACGTACTCTCCTTTTTTCAGCGCGGCGGAAGGCACGCCCGTAACGTTGTCTTTCTGCGAGGGAGAAGGAATCTTATGGGCTTCGACGTCCTTTCTGGACGCTCTGAGCGAATCCGCCTGAGCCTTTCCCCTGCCTTCCGCGATCGCCTCCGCAAAATTGGCGAACAGCACCGTAAACCATAAGATCACGGCGATCGCCAGCGTATATCCGCCCGGCGCGTCCCCTAATTCGAAAAGCGACGCGGCCCAGAGCGCGCTTGTCAGGATCGCGGAAACAAACACAAGAAACATAACCGGATTCTTCGCCTGTGTCTGCGGTTTCAGTTTGATAAAAGAATCTTTCACCGCTCTGCCGAATATTTTTTGATCGACAAATGCGGTTTCACATTTTGCCTTCATAACAATCTCCTCCTTTATGCAATACTGCCGAAGAACTCAGCCAGCGGGCCGAGCGCCAGCGCCGGGAAAAAGCTCAAAGCGCCGATCAGCAGTACGACGAAAATCAACAAAAGCACAAACATAGCGTTGGTCGTGGAAAGCGTTCCGGCGCTCGTCGCGATCCTTTTTTTCCCCGCCAGACTGCCCGCGATTGCCAGCGTGCCGACGATCGGCAGAAAGCGGACGAACAGCATGACCAGACCGATGCTGACGTTCAGGAACACCGTGTTCGCGTTAAAGCCCGCGAATGCGGAGCCGTTATTGCCGCCCGCCGAGCTGTACGCGTACAGCATTTCCGAAAAGCCGTGAGCGCCGCCGTTGTTTAAACTGTCTATTACAGACGGCACGGCCGCCGCGATACCGCTTCCGATCAGAATGCCGATCGGCGTAGCCAGGCAGACAAGCGCCGCCCACTTCATTTCATACGGTTCGATCTTTTTTCCGAGAAATTCCGGCGTCCTTCCCACCATCAGACCGGCTATGAATACCGTCAATATCGCAAACGCCAGCA
>JAGARW010000127.1 GCA_017621975.1 Lachnospiraceae bacterium
ACTCTTGACAGTGCTAATAACTAATGCTATAGTGACACTGTAGACAAAGTGTTATACAAATAATAGAACAGTCCAATAAAGAAAAAAGGAGGGCTTGATTATGAATATTTCTAAATTTACACAGAAATCCATGCAGGCGGTGGAGCGCTGTGAAAAGCTTGCCTATGAATACGGCAATCAGGAAATCGAACAGGAACACCTTTTGTACAGCCTTCTTACAATAGAAGACAGCCTGATTCTCAAGCTGATCGAGAAGATGGAGATCAATACGCCGCATTTTGAAAACCGCGCGAAACAGGCGCTTGAAAAGCGCGTTAAGGTACAGGGCGGTCAGGTGTACATCGGCAAAGATTTGAACAAGGTTCTCATCAGCGCGGAGGATGAAGCGAAGCAGATGGGAGACGAATACGTTTCCGTGGAACATCTCTTCCTGTCGATGCTCAAATATCCGAATAAGGAGATCAAGGCGATCTGGCAGGAATACGGCATTACAAGAGAACGCTTCCTTCAGGCGCTTTCGACCGTCCGCGGAAATCAGCGGGTAACGAGCGATAATCCCGAAGCGACGTACGATACGTTGGAGAAATACGGGCAGGATCTGGTTGAGCGGGCAAGGAGCCAGAAGCTGGATCCGGTCATCGGAAGAGATAACGAGATCCGTAATATTATCCGCATTCTTTCCCGCAAGACAAAGAACAACCCTGTTCTGATCGGCGAACCGGGCGTCGGCAAGACGGCCGTCGTGGAAGGTCTGGCGCAGCGTATCGTCCGGGGCGACGTTCCGCAGGGGCTGAAAGACAAAAAGATATTTGCGCTCGATATGGGCGCGCTCGTGGCGGGTGCAAAGTACCGCGGCGAATTTGAAGAGCGTCTGAAAGCGGTGTTGGAAGACGTTAAGAGCAGCAACGGTCAGATCATTCTTTTTATCGACGAGCTGCATACGATCGTTGGCGCAGGCAAGACGGACGGCGCGCTCGACGCCGGCAATATGCTAAAGCCGATGCTTGCAAGAGGCGAGCTGCACTGTATCGGCGCGACGACGCTGGACGAATACAGACAGTACATTGAAAAGGACGCGGCGCTTGAACGAAGATTCCAGCCGGTTATGGTAGAAGAGCCGACTGTGGAAGATACGATCTCCATTTTGCGCGGATTGAAAGACCGCTATGAGGTTTACCACGGCGTGAAGATCATGGACGCGGCGCTTGTCAGCGCGGCGGTTCTTTCCAACCGGTATATTTCAGACAGGTTTCTGCCGGATAAGGCGATCGATCTGGTCGACGAAGCGTGCGCGCTGATCAAGACGGAACTGGATTCCATGCCGACGGAGCTGGACGAACTGCAGCGTAAGGTAATGCAGATGGAAATCGAAGAGGCCGCTTTGAAAAAAGAGGACGACCGGCTGAGCAAGGAACGTCTTGAAGCGCTGCAGAAGGAGCTGGCGGAGCAGAAGGCGGAATTGCAGAACCGCAAAGCACAGTGGGATAACGAAAAGGCTTCTATTGAAAAGCTGTCCAAGCTGCGGGAAGAGATCGAAGGCATGAACAGCGAGATTCAGATCGCTCAGCGGGAAGGCAATCTGGAGCGGGCGGCGGAGCTTTCCTATGGGAAGCTGCCCGCGCTGAAAAAACAGCTTGAGATCGAAGAGGACGCCGTAAAGAGTCAGGAGCTTTCTCTTGTGCACGAAAGCGTGTCGGAGGAAGAGATTGCGAAGATCATTTCCCGATGGACGGGCATTCCGGTCGCCAAGCTGACGGAGAGCGAACGAAACAAAACTCTGCATCTGGACGAGGAGCTGCATAAGAGAGTCGTCGGTCAGGACGAAGGCGTTACGAAAGTAACGGAGGCGATCATCCGATCCAAGGCGGGCATCAAAGACCCAAGCAAACCGATCGGGTCATTCCTTTTCCTCGGACCGACCGGCGTCGGCAAGACGGAGCTTGCAAAGGCGCTGGCGGCGTCGCTGTTCGACGATGAAAACAATATGGTGCGTATCGATATGAGCGAATACATGGAGAAATATTCCGTGTCGCGGCTGATCGGCGCGCCTCCCGGATATGTCGGTTATGAAGAAGGAGGACAGTTGACCGAAGCGGTCAGAAGAAAGCCTTATTCGGTCGTTCTGTTCGACGAGATCGAAAAAGCCCATCCCGACGTATTCAACGTGCTGCTTCAGGTGCTTGACGACGGTCGCATCACGGATTCACAGGGCAGAACGGTCGATTTCAAAAACACGATCCTCATCATGACGTCGAATATCGGCGCGCAGTATTTGCTTGAAGGAATCGACGAAAACGGCGAGATCAAAGCGGACGCCGAGGCGCAGGTCATGAACGAGCTGCACGCTTCGTTCCGGCCGGAATTTCTCAACCGTCTGGATGAAACGATTTTGTTCAAGCCTTTGACGAAGGACAATATCAGCGGCATCATCCGTCTGATTATTGCCGACCTGAACAAGCGTCTGGCAGACCGGGAGCTTTCCGTTACGGTAACGCCGCAGGCGGAGCAGTTTATTGTGGACAATGCGTACGATCCCGTTTACGGCGCAAGACCGCTCAAACGGTATATCCAGAAGTATGTGGAGACATTATCGGCAAAGCTGATCTTGTCGGACGCGGTAGGAGGCGGCGATACGATCCGTATCGACGTAAGAGACGGGGCGCTTGTCGCGGAAAAGGAATAAAGAACAAAGAATAAAGAATCATAAAGAAACCGGCAGCTTTGACTCGGTCTTTTGACCGAAGGAGCCGCCGGTTTTTTGCTGTCTGATAGGATTCGAGTGACAGCTGTCCTAAGTCTGTGATAAAATATTGTAAAAACCGGAACGGGGTGGTATATCGTGGAACAGATCACACCGGCGAAATGTAACCGATCGCTGACGCTGTTACTTGATAGGTTGTTGGCGGACACGGGATTTTCCCAAAAGCGCATCGGCAGATTACAACGGAAAACAAAAGAATGCGAGCAGTTCGCGCTTTTCTATTTTACGCGGGAAAGGGAAAGATGCGGATATCATTACAGTCTGACTATGAACTTAGGCTTCCGCTTTGCGGATGTGGACAAGCTGACGAGCGAATTTCAGAATGAAGATTACGCAGCGTCGCTGGGGACGGCAATCTTGCCGCTTTATACGCTTCTGCCCGATCCGGGCGTCTCTTTCAGAAAATACGATGATTATTGTGCGGAGGAGCCGCTTGATGGATTTGCGGAAATGTTATCCAAAGATTTTCGGGAGTACGCTTTACCGTTTTATGAGAAGTATGATACGCTGCATAAATTAGAAGCGTATCTGGACGACGCGCTGCGGACGACGAAGCGGGGCGCGGCTTTGGATGCCCCGCGGCTCTGCATCTGCCGAAACAGGAGGGGCGGCGGGTATTGTAGTTGTTTTGCCGCCGTGCTCTGCGTTCTTGGAGAATATGAGAAATGCCGGAGAGCGCTTGAAGAAACAGCGTTTCCAGAAGGCGAAGTAAAAGAACGGATTATCGGGTATTTATCCGAGCGGGGACAGGTCAAAAAACGGTAGCCGGGAAAGAATATGCTGAGCATATTGAAGAATTTGCGTAAAATCTGCGAAAATGAAAAAGGAGGAAACGACGTGTCAGAGGAGCAGTTTCAGATCGAAATAGACGGACTTGGTATTATTTTTTATTCGCCGCAGTCTGCGAAGCATATTAAAGAGGGAGAAGATTATCTCAGGCAGCATTATTGGAAGCCTGAGGACGTCGTAAGGCATGTTTACGACGGTTCGATCGTCGGAATCGCTACCGGAACGCCCGGTGTTTTCGATTTGAATATTTATCAAAATACAGATCCCGATATCGAAAAGCTCGATCCTGATTTTGCGCTGAAGCTTTGCCTGAACGTAACGGATCAGGTCGTATATTTCAGGGATTTGTATGTTCTTTTACGCTGGGAGAAGGAAAGCGCGGAAGACATTAAGGTTGACATGGAAAACGGATGTTATGAGGTTATCGTTTGCAGTTGGATTCCGGAATCCGGAATCCGGGGAGATCATCAGCGGATCAATCTGTATTTTAACCGGGTGGAAACGCTGCCAAGGCTGCATTATGAAGGGGTTCCGTCCCTTCTGTAGACAAAAACGATCAGGAGATGAAGCGTATGGATTTACCGATTCCTTCTCATTTGCGGCAATATTTGATTCCCGTCGGAGACGAAAACTGTGAGTATGAGGTGGTTGGGAACATACAATGTTCCTGCGGCAATGAGGAATTTGAAATTTGGGAAAGCAACGGTCGCTGTGTGATTAGACTGGTATGTGCGCGGTGCGGAAAAGAAATCATATTGTTTGACGCGGGACAGCATGGCTGGAACGGATTTGTCTGCGGCGAAGAGGAGTACATCGATCGGACTCTGCCGTTTCAGCAATATATTTGCGCACATTGCGGGAAAAATCGTTTCCGCATCTGTGTTTCGATCAATTCGCAGGGCAGGGAGGATTTCATAGAAGAATGCGTCGCTTACGATCCTTCTTTCTCGGCGGACGACTGGACGGACGGCTTCGAGTGCATCGCGGTTTCCGTTTCCTGTGGAAAATGCGGCGCTGAAGAAGAAAAATGGATGATCGAGGAATGCATGTGACTGTTTGAACTTTCGGAGAAAGGCGGGTTAAAAGAATGATTTTATACCATGGAAGCAATGTCGAAGTGAGGGAACCTAAGCTTTTGAAAGTGCAGAGACAATTAGACTTTGGAAAAGGATTTTATACGACAACAGATTTTCAGCAAGCTTTGGTTTGGGCGAAAAGGACATCCCGAATTCGAAAAACAGGACGTCCGTATGTGTCCGTTTACAATTTGGATGAAAATATGTTTGATAATTTGCAAGTGTTACATTTTAACAATGCGAATAAAGAATGGCTTGATTTTGTAACTCTTAATAGAAGAGAAAAGATAGTACAAAATGAATGGGATATCGTTTGGGGACCTGTAGCGAATGATCAGACAATGCAGACATTGATTCTTTATTTGGACGGATACTTAACAGAAGAAGAAACTTTAGCGCGTCTTCTTCCGCAAAAGCTGAAAGATCAAATGGTATTGAAAACGAAAGCGGCATTAGGTTATTTGCATTTTATGGAGGTCTTGAATTTATGAATAAAACAAAATATTTTATTACGGATTATTATAACAGAAGGGTGATAGAACATATTATTGAAAAATATGCGATGAAGCCGATGGATGCTGTACGCAGTTTTCTTACATCGGAAACACATGCCCTTTTGGAAGATGAGGATAATGGAATGTGGACTTTCTCAGAAAATGCTATTTTTGATATGTGGGAAGTGGAAAAAATAACCGGAAATCCAAGACAATCTGAGTATATAAGGGGCGAGTGACATGACGAAGGAAATGGAGTTTTTTCTTTATCTGATAGAGTGTTACGCCTGCGAAAAGAAGCGTCCTACAGAGGAAATTTTACAGGAATGGGATAAGCATGGCATTACGCAGGAAATTTATGACAATTATGAAATATACCATCAGGAGCGGATAGAGAACGCTTATGAGGACATTGACAGTTTGGTAAAGACAGGAAAGCATGCGTGGTAAAAATAACTGGGAGAAGCATGCAGATAACAAGTGGTTTATACTGCGGGGTGTAAGCCTGTTTGATTAGAACATGAAACACGATCAGAAACAACCGGAATAACGCAGGAAAGGAAAATGCTTTGCTTCTTTACACTCAAATGAATTAAATACCGAGGTGCTTTCGATCGTGTTCCAAACGATGCGGAAGATGGGAGGTTTTCCGTTTGACAATTCCGTTTCCCCCGTACCGTAGTTCAGTGACCTCGTATGTCCCACTCCGCAAGGAAGGAATCGCGCTCTCCCCATGAATATACGATATAATAATGATCGTCCCCGATATCCGTCTGAAACGTCAGCCTTCCGTGCTCGATCGCTTTGATGTCCGCGCCTGTTTGTTTTTCCACGATGCATTCCCATTCGTTTTTTGCAAAGACTGCGTAATATTCCCGCAGTTCTTCTAAGGAAAGATTGCTTTTAATCAGGATCGCGCCGAAATACTGCGTTCCGTTGCCGTTTCCGGTTAATTTTCCCGCCTGATACACAGTTTCAAGCAATTCCGTCTCATCAGGAAGCGGCAAATCCGAAAGCTCTTTTGCTGTTTTTTCCGCCGTGTTGTCATTAAGCGCCGGCGCGGCTATGAGCAGAGAGAAAAAAGCCGCAGCTATGAGAATCAAAATAATCGCCAGTTTTTTCATGGATGATATCCGCCTTGCCTTTCAAACGATGAGTCTCGTCGTTTTCTCTGATATTTCTAACAGATAACGTGTTCTTTGTGATACCGGATAAATTCTTCCTCTGAAAAATCCGGCAGATATCCGTAGTCGCTTACGATCAGCTTGATCAGCGGAACGGACCTTGCCTGCGTATTGACGCTTTGACGGGGATTAAATTCAATATCCGTAAAATAATCGTAGCTTGAAATGGCGCTGATCGTATCCGCCGTAAAAGAACTCTTTACAGCGGCGATATAAATATAATCGTAAAACGCCGTTTTGGGGACGATGGGGAATTCTTTGCCGCAATAATGAAACGCCTTTAAGCTTCCCGAGCTGCGAAGCCGCGTATCGCGTTTCGCTTCCTTCGGCGGCAGCTTTAGCAGATCAGGATAGGGACCGCCGTTTTCAAAAACCTTAGCGCTTTGGAAAATGTTCTCGAGGGGAGTGTTGTGGAGCGTGAGATGGAAGGCGCTCAGACTCCTGCCCAAAGCGTCCCTGCCTTTTGTGCTGATTTCCAGCGGTCTTGCGCCCTCGTCCGTTTTCAGGATCGCATGATGCAGGCTTTCTATGGACTTTTGCTTTTGAGACAACGAAAAGCCGGGAAACCATTCAAACGAATACAGTTTACTGACAACTTTTGCTTGACGAATAAAAAATGCGGGTCTCTCGGCCATATCGTTTTCCTTTCCAAAGCGCGGCAGTCATGTTTCTAACAGATCGATCAGATCGAATAATTCCAGTACGGCGTCCTCCGCACGGAGTCTGACTTCTTCGCTCCAGAACCGGCTCCCGCCGGACAGCTCGTCGATCAAATGAAAAAGAGCCGCAGCGTCCGCTGCCGGTACGGAATCGTTTGCCCTCCACTTAGCTGCGTGCCCGCGGAGATAATCCGTAATAAACGAAAATGTCTGTTCATTGAAAGCGTTATCGCAGCGTAATTCTATTAAAAATCCGTTTTCGCCCAAGATCATGTCGGAGAAACTCATTTTGTTATCCCTGCTTTCGGCGTTGTCTGATTGCGTCAGAAAAAGTATAGCATATGACCGCCCGGATGAAAAGCGATTTAGTTTCCCGCAAATAAAGTGCCCGCGCTGCCTCCGTTTACGATTTCGTATAAGGCTTCCGGCGCTTTCCCGTTTGTAATGATGGTATCGATTCCCTGCGCGGTAGCCAGACTGGCGGCTCTGAGTTTTGTTTTCATACCGCCCGTTCCGCGTCTTGAACCTGCGCCGCCCGCAAGAGCATATACGGTTTCGTCGATTTTTTCGATCCGGCTGATCAGGGCTGCGTTCGGATGGAGACGCGGGTCTGCGTCGTACAGTCCGTTGATGTCCGACAAAATAACGAGCCGTTTCGCCCTGCAGAGCACCGCTACGACGGCGGAGAGCATATCGTTGTCCCCGAACAGCCTGTCCTCCGATTCGATCTCTGTGTAGCTTACGGAGTCGTTTTCGTTGACGATCGGGATAATGCCCATTTCAAGCAGCGCGTTAAAGGTGTTGATCAGGTTTTCCTTCTTTTCTTCCTGTTCCATATCCTCGGCGTTTAGAAGGATCTGGGCGATCGTTTTATCATAGTCGTTAAAAAATTTATCGTAAAGAAACATAATGCTGCATTGACCGACCGCTGCCGCCGCCTGCTTCATCCGCATGCTGGAAGGACGCTGCTTCATATTCAGTTTGTTTGTCCCGACGGCGATCGCGCCGGAAGATACCAGAATCACTTCGTAGCCCATGTTCTGGATATCGGACAAAACGCACGCAAGGCGGTCGAAGGAGCGCAGGTCGCTCTTTCCCATTTCATTTGTAAGGGTGGAAGTCCCTACTTTTACAACGATTCTGTTTTGATAAAGTCCCATATTACCGTTCACACTCCGTCTTTACTTTTTGGTGTTTCCAGTTTATCATAATTAATGTCATTACAAAAACGAATGTTTATCATATGACACATGACGAAATCAGATGGATAGAGGGCGATCGTATGGATATGAATCTTCAGAAATATATGGCGTTTGTTAAGGCGGTCGAGCTCGGCAGCTTTACAAAAGCGGCGGAGGCGCTAAATTATTCTCAATCGGGCGTCAGCCGCATGATAGGCGATTTGGAGAAGGAATGGAAGATAACGCTGCTGGAAAGGGGAAAATCCGGCGTAAAGCCGACGAGCGACGGGATGAAGCTGCTTCCGCATGCGAAGAGCGTCTGCACGGAATATGAGAGACTGCAGAGAAAAGTGGACGAGCTGAACGGACTGCAGTCGGGCCTGATCCGGATCGGGACGTTTTCAAGCGCGGCGACGCATTGGATTCCGAATATCATCAGAGAATTTCAAAAGACATATCCGAACATTGAGTACGAATTGCTGCTCGGAGATTATACGGAAATCGAAAAATGGATCTCGGACGGACGGGTAGATTTCGGCTTTTTACGGCTGCCCGCGCGTCCCGATTTTGAAACCGTTTTTTTAGAGCAGGACAGGCTGCTTGCCGTTCTGCCGCAGGAGCATTCCCTGACGCGCTTTGAAAAAGTCCCTGTCGCGGCTCTGTGCGGCGAGCCTTTTATCCTGTTGGAAAAGGGCGCGAAAACAGAAGTGTCGGAAATATTTGAACGCTGCGGCGCGGTTCCTGACATACGTTTTACGACATGGGACGATTATGCGATCATGTCGATGGTGGAAAGCGGTCTTGGCATCAGCATTTTGCCGGAATTGATCTTGAGGCGCGTTCCGTATCGGATCGTCATAAAAGAATTGGACGTGCCCGCATATCGGAAGCTCGGGATCGCCCTGCGGAGCAGGAAAGCGGCTTCGCTCGCGGTCAGACGGTTTCTGGAGTATCTGCAATATCGGTAATTGGTTGCAATTCGTTCCTTTTTGTGATACAGTTCATTCAAAATTGCGCTGACGGCGGGCGCAGCCCGTTCATCTTGCCGCTGACTGGCTCAGCATTTTTGCTATTTTTGTGTCTATTTCCAAAGAACTCTATACATTGTCCAGCTTCCCGATAAAATAAAAACCGTTTGATTTGTGACCATTCATCGTTGTAAAAGTTAAATGGCTATATTCTAATTCAGAAAAGTCTTTTAAGAGCTGCTTTATCCATGCTTCGTCATGGTGCCGGCATACTGCGCCTTCTGGCAATTCAAATATGCCGTAAATTCCGTAAACTTCTTTGAATTTTTCATAGCGTGACAGGTTACGTTCATCTGTGTTTAATAAAAAGTCATTCACATATAAAATTCCCTCTGGTTTTAGCACTCTTTTGATTTCCTCTAATAGCTGCTCCTGCTTCTTGTTTGTATGTATGCAAGTTAAAACGGCAAAGAGAATAACTGCATCAACACTCTTGTCTGGTAAAGCGATTGTGTCATTTTCTTTTACCCGTAAATCAAGATATGGAAACTGCTGTTTTCCTCTCTCTATCATGCCGCTTGAAAAATCAAGTCCTATCAAATTTCGATAACCGTTATGATACAATTCATCAAGTGTTCGTCCGTATCCACAACCTATATCAAGAATCCGGTTATCTCTTTTTACAAATCTTGAAAAGGCTTCTGCCTGAAATGGAGTGGTAAATTCTTTTTTTTCTGACACACTGTTCCAGTATTCATCTTGCTTCATAGATGCTTAACCTCCTTTTCCTTGAATTATACAAAAACTTGTGGTAGTCTGATATGAGAAATCTCATATTGCTTTAGAAGGACTAACATTATGGTAACAATAAATGATTGTGGAATAATGGAAGATTATTATAATCATTTTCCTTTATCGGATTATTTTGGCTTTGACATACACCCTTATATTTCAATTATACAATTTGATAGTGAAGAAAGCCTTTTACAAGAAGGACGCATACCCCATTTTCTATATTATTTGATAGAAGGACGGGCAAAATTGTTTCTCTCTCAAGGCAATGGACGCATTTCGCTTATTAACTTTCTTAATGCTCCTTGTTTTATTGGAGAAATGGAATTGCTCGGCGCACAAGAAGTTGCAAACGGAGTGACCGCAATCACTCCATGCACCTGCTATGCAATTCGTGTAAACGAATGTAAAGACAAAATACTGAATGACACAAAATTTTTGCGTTATCTTTGTCTTTTTCTGAGCCAGAAGGCAATCGGAAATACTTATAACTATTCAAAAAATCAATCTTATCCGTTAGAAGTACGACTGGCAAATTTTATTCTTATAACTTCGTGTAATCGGGTGTATTGTGAAAGACATACAGAAGTATCGGAATTTTTAGGTGTAACGTATCGGCATTTACTGTATGTATTAGCTAACTTTGTAAAAAGCGGCTATCTAAAGAAAACAAAAAGTGGTTATTATATTCAAGATTTAGACGCACTCCGAAAAATAGCAGAAAGCAATCAATGATTCTTTTTCTGCTATTTTTCCGTAATGTACTCTTGCTTTGGAATAGTGTATGGCTGCCTGTCAAATTCTTGTTTGCTACTTTATCGTATATGAACATTCGCGGCGGGCTGCTCGGAAATGAGGACTTATATGACAGACAAAAGATATGTTATTTTATTACAGATGTTACAAACGATTTTCGGATTGTTTTTATTTTCATTCGGAACCTATATGCTCATTCAGGCGAATATCGGGCTTGATCCGTGGGACGCTTTGTCGATGGGAATTTCCGGTCGTACGCCGCTTAGCTATGGAATCGCGCATACGGGCGTCAGCGTCGTTATTTTATTGTTTGATATCATGATGAAGGAGAAGATCGGTTACGGTACGCTTTTTGACGCGCTGCTTGTCGGAAATTTTGTAGACCTGATCGCATGGGTGGGTCCGATTCAGGTGCAGCAGGGACTTCTGGCGGGAATCATATGGATGATCGCCGGGCTGTTTGTCATGGCGTACGGTCAGTTTTTGTATATGTCTGCAGGTATGGGCTGCGGTCCGCGCGATTCGTTTCTGGTGGGGATCGGAAGACGGCTTTACCGGCTGCCGATCGGAGCGGTGGAGATTTTGATTCTGGCGGTCGTTTTGGCTGCGGCGTTCCTGCTTGGAGGACCGATCGGCGTCGGTACGGTCATTTCCACATTCGGCGTCGGCGCGGCGATGCAGATTGTATTCCGCACCCTGCGTTTCGAACCGCGCGGAGTTTTGCACAGAAATCTGCTCGAAACGACAAGAATGCTGGCCGGCGGCGCGAGACGGCCGTAAAAGATGTTTGCGCGGCGGAATCGTGTGGAATCGTGTCCGCGTATGAGCGGTCGTAAATTTTGCTGACGCGTGGGAAGAAAGAGCTTTGGGAAAGGAGCCGGATATGTTTCAGTATGTGTTGTTTGATTTGGACGGGACGCTTACCGATCCGAAGGAAGGAATTACGAAATGCGTGCAGTTTGCGCTTGAGCGGCAGGGAATTCACGAACCGGATCCGGACAAATTGGAGCCGTTTATCGGTCCGCCGTTGAAAGACAGCTTTATGGAATTTTACGGGATGACACAGGAGCAGGCGCTGATCGGGATCGCCGATTACCGGAAACGGTTCGCCCCGGTCGGCATTTTTGAAAACAAAGTATATCCGGGCATACCGGAGATGCTGGCGCATTTGAAGGAAGCGGGGGTGCGTCTGGCGATCACGTCGAGCAAACCGGAAACGTTCGTATTGCAGATATTGGAGCATTTTGAACTGGCGTCCTATTTCGACGTTGTCGTCGGCAGCAATCTGGACGGTACGCGGAGCGAAAAGGAAGAGGTCGTGGAGGAAGCGCTGCGCAGGCTGAAGGAAACGGCGGGAATGCAGAGTAAAGCGGAAACAGCAGAGCGGCAGGGCAAAGCAGAAACGGCGGGACCGCAAAGCAAAGCGGAAACGACGGAGCTGCAGAACAAAGCGGCGGATGGAGCGTTCGACCGGAATTGCTGCGCTATGGTAGGCGACCGTAAATTTGACATATACGGCGCGAAGAAATACGGACTCACCGCGGTCGGCGTCTCCTACGGATATGCGGGAAAAGGAGAACTCAAAGAAGCGGGCGCGGATTATATCGCGGGATCTGCCGGGCAGCTTGAGGCGTTTCTGTTGCGCGGCGCGGAATCCGGGTCTTCGGCAAAGCGGCAGACGGCGGATGGGGCGCGGGACGATGCGTCGCTTTCCGTCTTCCATAAGAGCAGGTTTTGGAAAACATGGGATATCCTGTTTCCGTTTCTCCTTTATTATCTGATCTATCATGCCTGTTATA
Source organism: Lachnospiraceae bacterium (assembly GCA_017621975.1). Lineage (GTDB taxonomy): Bacteria > Bacillota > Clostridia > Lachnospirales > Lachnospiraceae > VSOB01. Next base: position 12,460 of record JAGARW010000127.1, read on the forward strand.
TCGTAGTTATGACGCTCATACAGCTATTTTGCAGAACCGATCCGGCGGTTTATGAATGGATGGAAAAAAACGGTTATCTTGCGGCGGGGATCGCGCAGGGCTTTTGTATGCTGGCGGGCGCGGGAGCGCTGCTGCCGCTGCTTCGTCGGGAGCAGACGGCATGGAAAAGCCGGACGTCGGTATCCTGCCTGACAGTCGGGATCATGGCGGGGACGATGGCGGTCGGCTTCAATCTTTTATTCCGCCTTCTGTATCTTACGCAGATTTCCGCCCGGTATACCGAGACGGCAAAGGCGCAGTACCGGGTGCCGGTCGTGTGCGGGCTGATTCTGTACGGCGTGGTTTCTCCGCTGTCGGAGGAAATTTTGTTCCGCGGGCTGATCTACAATCGTATGAAACGGTATTTTCCGGTAAAATGGGCGATTTTGCTGTCGGCGCTGTTTTTCGGTCTGTATCACGGCAATCTTGTTCAGGCGCTGTACGGAACGATACTAGGAGCTATGATCGCATATGTTTACGAGGCGTCGGGAGAGTTTAAGATTCCGGTGCTTGCGCATGCCGCGGCAAACTGCGTCGTCTTTCTTCTGACTTACCGGGAGACTGTGATGGAAGCCGTAACGACTCCGGTAAATTGTGTGGTATTTTTGCTCATTTCGCTTGCAAGCCTGTGGAGACTGCAAAAAAGAGCGAAGGATTGAGAAAATTTTTTTAATTCCTTTTTTACGCCAATATTTGTAAAGTATGGAAAATACGCGCTTTTTCCAAATGAAACAAAAAGACAATTCGATAAAATATCTGATAACTCAATGTATATAATTAAATTATCGAATTATCAGACAATATAGCGAAAAAACAGGTTTACAAGACGGAAAAAAGGGTGTATGATAATGAAAAAGCACAGAAGAGAAAAGATTCCGAGGATGGATAAGCTGCGAAGGAGCAGACGACATCCTCGGTTTTTGTGTCTAAAAGACAGTTATGGCAGAAGCGGCGGCATGAAATCACAGCCCGCCGTGCCGGAAAGGAAAGGGTAAGCGTATGTTTGATGCAGACAGAAAACAGCCTGTCGCTCCGCTGTACAGAGAAGCGTTTGAACATGATAACTGCGGTATCGGCGCGTGCGTTAATATCAAAGGGGTCAAAAGCCGCGAGACAGTGGAGAATTCTCTCAAGATCGTTGAAAATCTGGAGCACAGGGCAGGTAAGGACGCCGAGGGCAAAACGGGCGACGGCGTCGGCATTCTTGTACAGATTTCACACAAATTTTTCTCAAAGGTAACGAAACCGCTCGGTATTTCGCTCGGCGGAGAGCGGGAATACGGCGTCGGCATGTTCTTTTTTCCGCAGGATGAGTTAAAACGCAATCAGTCCAAAAAGATGTTTGAGATCATCGTAGAGAAAGAAGGACTTCAGTTCCTTGGATGGAGAGAGGTGCCGACGGCTCCCGAGGTGCTCGGACATAAGGCGGTAGAATGTATGCCGTGGATCATGCAGGCATTTATCAAAAAGCCGGAACATGTAGAGAAAGGGCTGGCGTTCGACCGGATGCTCTATATCGTCAGACGTATTTTCGAGCAGTCTACCGACAACACTTACGTCGTTTCTCTTTCGAGCAGGACGATCGTATACAAAGGAATGTTCCTTGTGGGACAGCTCCGCACGTTCTTTAAGGACTTACAGAGCGAGGATTACGATTCCGCGATCGCGGTCGTGCATTCCCGATTCTCGACGAATACGAATCCGAGCTGGGAAAGAGCGCATCCGAACCGCTTTATCGTACACAACGGCGAGATCAACACAATCCGCGGCAATGCCGACAAGATGCTTGCGAGAGAAGAAAATATGGAATCCGAGCATCTCCATGGTCTGCTTCATAAGGTGCTTCCGGCGATCAACGCGTCCGGTTCCGATTCGGCGATGCTCGACAATACGCTGGAATTCCTTGTTATGAGTGGAATGGATCTGCCGCTTGCGGTCATGATCACGATTCCGGAGCCTTGGGCGAACAACCGGACGATGACGCAGAAGAAAAAGGATTTCTACCAATATTATGCGACAATGATGGAGCCGTGGGACGGCCCCGCTTCGATCGTATTTTCCGACGGCGATATTCTCGGCGCGGTGCTTGACCGCAACGGTCTGCGTCCGTCCAGATATTATATTACAGACGACGACCAGCTCATCCTCTCTTCGGAAGTCGGCGTGCTTGAGATCGATCCGACAAAGATCGTAAAGAAAGAACGTCTGCATCCGGGCAAGATGCTTCTTGTCGATACGAAGCAGGGCAGGGTCATAGACGACGACAGCTTAAAGGAAACGTACGCTTCGAGACAGCCTTACGGCGAATGGCTCGACAGCAATATGATCGCGCTGCATGATCTGAAGATTCCGAACGAGCGCGTGCCGGAATTTACCTATGAAGAAAGACAGCGGATGCAGAAAGCGTTCGGCTATACGTACGACGAGTTCAAGACGAGTATTCTGCCGATGGCGAAGAACGGTACGGAGGCGATCGCCGCGATGGGTATCGATACGGCGATTCCGGTGCTTTCAAAAGTATATCACCCGTTATTTAATTATTTCAAGCAGTTATTCGCACAGGTAACAAATCCGCCGATCGACGCGATCCGCGAGGAAGTCGTAACGTCGACGACCGTTTACATCGGCAAGGAAGGCAACGTGCTTGAGGAAACGCCGAAGAACTGCAACATTTTAAAGGTCAACAATCCGATCCTGACCAATACCGACCTTCTGAAGATCAAGACGATGAAAGCGGAAGGCTTTAAGGTCGAGGAGGTTCCGATCCTGTATTATAAAAATACGAGCCTGGAGCGCGCGATCGAGAGACTTTTTGTAGAGGTTGACAGAGCCTACAGAGACGGCGTCAATATTATCATCCTGACCGACCGGGGCGTAGATGAGAACCATGTCGCGATCCCGTCGCTGCTCGCGGTGTCCGCGCTCAACCAGTATCTTGTCAAGACAAAGAAGCGCACGAGCGTGGCGCTGATTCTGGAATCCGGTGAGCCGAGAGAAATCCATCATTTTGCGACGCTGCTCGGCTACGGCGCCTGCGCGATCAATCCGTATCTGGCGCTGGAGTCGATCCATGAGCTGATCGAGAACCGGATGCTGGATAAGGACTATTATGCGGCGGTCGACGATTATACGAACGCGGTGCTGCACGGCATCGTCAAGATCGCTTCCAAGATGGGAATTTCGACGATCCAGTCTTACAAAGGTTCGCAGATCTTTGAGGCGATCGGCATCGATATGGACGTAATCAACCGTTATTTCCCGAATACGGTCAGCCGCGTCGGCGGAATTACGTTAAAGGATATTGAGAAACAGCAGGACGAACTGCATTCCAAGGCGTTCGACCCGCTCGGTCTGGAAAACGACCTGACGCTTGACAGCCCGGGAAGCCACAAGATGCGCAGCGGCGGCGAAGAGCATCTGTACAATCCCGCTACGATCCATCTGCTTCAGGAATCCACGAGACGCGGCGATTACGAGATGTTCAAGCAGTATACCGCGCTTGTGAACGACGAGGATTCGATCAAGAATCTGCGCGGACTGATGGATTTCAATTATGCGAAAAAACCGGTTCCGTTAGAGGAAGTGGAAAGCGTTGATTCGATTGTGACAAGATTTAAAACAGGCGCGATGTCATACGGCTCGATTTCGAAGGAAGCGCACGAAACGCTGGCGATCGCGATGAATATTCTGCACGGCAAGTCCAATTCCGGCGAGGGAGGCGAGGATCTGGAGCGTCTGAGCGTCGGACCGGACGGCCTGAACCGCTGCTCTGCGATCAAGCAGGTGGCGAGCGGACGGTTCGGCGTAACGAGCCGTTACCTTGTGAGCGCACAGGAAATTCAGATCAAGATGGCGCAGGGGGCGAAGCCCGGAGAAGGCGGTCATCTGCCCGGCGGAAAGGTATATCCGTGGATCGCGAAGACGAGACATTCGACGCCCGGCGTAGGGCTGATTTCCCCGCCTCCGCATCACGATATTTATTCGATCGAAGATTTGGCGCAGCTGATTTATGACCTGAAAAATTCCAACAAAAACGCGCGCATTTCCGTCAAGCTTGTTTCGGAAGCGGGCGTCGGCACGGTCGCGGCGGGCGTTGCGAAGGCGGGCGCGCAGGTCATTCTCGTGTCCGGTTATGACGGCGGCACGGGCGCGGCTCCGCGCAGCTCGATCCACAACGCGGGACTTCCGTGGGAACTTGGGCTTGCCGAGACGCACCAGACGCTGATTATGAACGGTCTGCGTAATAAAGTCCGCATCGAGACGGACGGCAAGCTGATGAGCGGACGCGACGTTGCGATCGCGGCGATCCTCGGCGCGGAAGAATTCGGGTTTGCGACGGCTCCGCTCGTAACGATGGGCTGCGTGATGATGCGCGTCTGCAATCTCGATACGTGTCCGGTCGGCGTAGCGACGCAGAATCCGGAGCTTCGGAAAAACTTCCGCGGCAAGCCGGAATATGTCATCAACTTCATGCGTTTTATCGCGCAGGAGCTGAGAGAATATATGGCGCAGCTCGGCGTGCGCACGGTCGACGAGCTCGTGGGACATACGGAACTGCTGAAGGTAAGGGAAAACCTGAGCGAGCAGGGCAGAAAGGTAGATTTAAGCAATATTCTGAACAATCCGTATGCGAAGAGCAAAGAAAAGGTAATCTTTGATCCGAAGCAGGTATATGATTTCGCGCTGGAAAAGACGATGGACGAAAAGGTGCTGCTCCGTCAGCTCGGCAAGGCGATGGAAAGCGGGCAGAAGCGCAGCATTGAGGTAGAAGTGAAAAATACGGACCGCGCGTTCGGTACGATACTCGGCTCCGAAATTACAAGAAAATTCGGAGATACGCTGGAAGAGGATTCTTACCGCGTAATCTGCCGCGGGGCGGGCGGACAGAGCTTCGGCGCGTTCATTCCAAAGGGACTGACGCTCGAGCTGAAAGGCGACAGCAACGATTATTTCGGTAAGGGCTTATCCGGCGGGAAGCTGATCATTTATCCGCCGACGGGAAGCCGGTTCAAACAGGATGAAAACATTATCATCGGCAATGTGGCGCTCTATGGCGCGACGAGCGGTAAGGCGTTTATCTGCGGCGTGGCGGGCGAGCGTTTCTGCGTGCGCAACTCCGGCGCGATCGCCGTTGTAGAAGGCGTCGGCGACCATGGCTGCGAATATATGACGGGCGGCCGCGCAGTCATTCTCGGTAAGACCGGCAAAAACTTCGCGGCGGGCATGAGCGGCGGCATCGCTTATGTGCTCGATGAAGACAACGACCTGTATACAAGGGTCAATAAAGAAATGGTATATTCAACGGAGATCACGTCCAAATATGACGTTCTGGAGTTAAAAGATATGATCCGGGAACACGTTGCCTATACCAATTCCGAAAAGGGTAAAAGGATACTGGATCATTTCGGAGAATATCTGCCGAAATTTAAAAAGATCATTCCGTATGATTACGACAGAATGTTAAAGACGATCGTCCAGATGGAAGAAAAAGGACTTTCCGCAGAACAGGCGCAGATCGAAGCATTCTACGCGAATATGAGAAAGTAAGGAGGGAAGATCGATGGGAAAACCGACAGGATTTATGGATTATGAACGAAAGACGGCGGGAGCGGAGCCGCCGAAGTCGAGAATTCGGCATTTCAACGAATTTCACACGCATCTTCCGAAAAGCGAACAGCAGCTTCAGGGCGCGCGGTGCATGGAATGCGGCGTCCCGTTCTGCCAGTCAGGCATGATGCTTGCGGGAATGGCAAGCGGCTGCCCGCTGCACAATCTCGTACCGGAGTGGAACGATCTTGTATACACGGGCAACTGGAAGCAGGCGTACAACCGCCTCAAAAAGACAAACAATTTTCCGGAGTTTACGTCCAGAGTCTGCCCGGCTCTCTGCGAAAACGCCTGCACATGCGGTCTGAACGGAGATTCGGTCGCGACGAAGGAAAACGAATATGCGATCATTGAAAACGCGTACGAGGAAGGCTACGCGGCGGCCAGACCGCCCAGAGTGCGGACCGGCAAAAAGGTCGCCGTGATCGGCAGCGGACCTTCCGGTCTGGCGACGGCGGACCAGCTCAATAAACGCGGACATCTTGTAACGGTATACGAGCGGTCGGATCGGATCGGCGGTCTTTTGATGTATGGAATTCCGAATATGAAGCTGGAAAAGCAGATCGTCGAGCGCAAGGTTAAGATCATGGAGGAGGAAGGCGTTACCTTCGTTACGAATGCGAACGTCGGCAAGGATGTGAAAGCGGATAAGCTGCTGAAGGAATATGACAGAGTCGTGCTTGCGTGCGGTTCCTCCAACCCGAGAGATATTAAGGCTCCCGGCAGGGACGCGGAAGGAATTTATTTTGCGGTAGATTTCCTCAGGGCAAATACGAAGAGCCTGCTTGATTCGAACTTTGCAGACAAAAAGTATATCGATACGAAAGGAAAGGACGTCGTGATCATCGGGGGCGGCGATACCGGAAACGACTGCGTCGGCACGTCGATCCGCCACGGCTGCAAGTCTGTGACGCAGATCGAAATGATGCCGAAAGCGCCGGATCGTCGGGCGGAGAATAATCCGTGGCCCGAGTGGCCGAAGATCTGCAAGACAGATTACGGTCAGGAAGAAGCGATCGCGGTGTTCGGGCATGATCCGCGTATTTATGAGTCTACCGTCAAGGAGTTCCTCAAGGATAAAAACGGAAAGCTGAAAGGCGTCAAGATCGTTAAGCTGACTTGGGAAAAGGACGAAACGACGGGACGCATGAACATGAAGGAGATCGCAGGCAGCGAACAGATACTGGACGCGCAGATCGTCCTGATTGCGGCAGGCTTCCTCGGCAGCGAGAAATATGTGACGGACGCATTCGGCGTAGCGGTCAACGAGAGAACGAACGTCAGGACCGCGCCGGGACAATATAAGACGAATGTGGAAAACGTGTTTGTCACAGGCGATATGCACAGAGGACAGTCGCTCGTCGTATGGGCGATCCGCGAAGGGCGGGAAACCGCGCGCGCAGTCGACGAGAGCCTGATGGGTTATACGAATCTGGGGATTCAGTAAGAATGGATGAGGGATGTAAAAAACTCTCCTAAGGGAAAGGTGTGGCTGTCGCATCAAGGGTAAGTAGACCTTAGATGCGACAGCATTTTTTTGCGCATACGAACGGTAACATAAAGATTTAAAATGAAAAATTAAAATTGAATTGACTTTTATACGGTGATTTCGATACAATATCCGTATGAAAGTTGGTGAGGCTTTTGAAGCAAAACATGATTGAAAATTGCTTGCAGAAAACAATGGTATTTTGAAAACGGCTGATGTTGTCGCTGCCGGCATTTCCAAAGAGACTTTTTACAAATATGTGAAAGACGCGGGGCTTGAAAGAGTGGCGCATGGTATCTACCTTTCGCCCGCTGCGTGGGCTGATGAACTGTATTTGATGCAAGCCCAAATCCCCAAAGCGGTGTATTCCCATGAAACCGCGCTGTACCTGCACGATCTTGCGGAAATGGAGCCAACGCCGCTTGTGGTAACGGTGCCTGCAAAATATAACAGTCCGACACTTGCAGAAAAAGGCGTGAAAGTTGTTTATGTCAAAAAAGAATGGCACACGCTGGGCGTATGTCAAATGCTCTCTCCGACAGGTCATTCGATTGCTGCTTACGATATAGAGCGTACTGTTTGCGATATCATTCGCAAGCGGTCTGATATGGATATTGCCGTTTTTAATTATGCTTTAACTAAGTACATGAAATGCAAAGACAAAAACCTTAACCGTCTTATGGAGTATGCAAAGATCATGCGGTTAGAGAAAAAAATCAGAGAAATAATGGGGGTACTGTTTTAATGATTAAAACGTCAAGACAGCTAAAAGATCTAATCCGCAATATGGCGAAGTGAGATAGCGGAAAATCGCAACTGCTAATCCGAAACTATGCTATGGAACGGTTTTTAGAGCGCGTCGCCCTTTCAAAGTATAAGGATAATTTTATCTTAAAGGGCGGTATGCTTGTTTCTGCTATGGTGGGGCTTCAAAATAGGGCGACAATGGATATTGATACGACAATCCGCAATCTGCCCCTTGACGTGGAACATGCAAAACAGATTGTAGAGGAAATCGCCGCCATTCCTATTGACGACAATATCCGTTTTGAGATCAAAGGCGTTTCAAATATTATGGACGAAGAGGAATATGGCGGTGTGCGCCTTTCCCTCGACGCATTTTTAGATACTGCAAAAATCCCGTTGAAAATTGACATATCTACGGGGGATGTGATAACGCCAGCCGAAATTACATATCACTACAAGCTGATGTTTGAACAACGGTATATCTCCCTGTGGGCGTATACCCTTGAAACGGTGCTTGCGGAAAAAATTGAAACGGTATTGGCGCGGACAATTTTCAATACCCGGCTGCGGGATTTTTACGATTTATATATCTTGCAAAACGCGGGAATGGAGATTAACACAAAAACGCTGGCTGCCGCGCTGAAAGCAACCTGTCGTAAGCGTAGCAGCGAAAATGTGCTGCCAGAATACCGCCGTATTTTGGACGAAATCGAAGCAAACTTCACTATGCAAGAGTTTTAGGAGAGTTATCAAAAGAGAAACAGCTATGCAGCGGGTATTCAATGGGAAACGGTAACGAACGCGATCCGCGTTTTGTGTGATAGCTGCATTTTATAAAAAGAAAAGGGGCTTCTGTGTAGGTCATCCTCAACTATTTTAATTTGCTCATTACCATAGATTTATGCTATGCTTGTACGGAAAATAACGGACGGATTTGTGTGGAGGGCTGACAGTATGAGACGTAAGGACAGAGAAGTAACGGATTTTGACGAGATCATAAAGATTGTGGATGCATGCCAGATCGTACGCTTGGGACTGGCGGACGGCGATTTCCCGTATATCGTGCCTGTGAATTTTGCTTATCAGGTTCAGGACGGGACGCTCTATTTGTATATTCACGGCGCGATGGCAGGACGGAAG
>JAGARW010000128.1 GCA_017621975.1 Lachnospiraceae bacterium
ACGGTTATATCAGCGAAGCCTTCGGTTTTCGCGGCGTTCTCATCCGCAGAAGCGATATGCTTTACCGATTCCCCGACGTCTATTTCGCTTCGCCGCAGCTAACGTTCCCCAAAGCATACTGGAACGAAAGAAAAGAACTTCTGGTCATGTCGCTCCACAATATGACCGGGACGGGCGTATCCGCGGATGAACTCATCGCGTTTTCCTTTCGTGATCCAGGGGACGTACGATCGTTTTCTTTTTCGGAAGAAAGCCTGGAACGGCAGATCGGACAAAATCTTACCTTTCAGTATCATGACACGGAAAAAATCATAACGTTTTACGACGGAGACGGCAATCGGCTCGGAACGCAAGACGTCTCCGAGCTTGAGGGAGAGCGCGTCGTCGGAATCAGCGCTCTCGGTCTTATGACTTTCGAGCCGGGAAGCGAAACGATTCTGGAAACGACAGTCGGCGTTATCGTCGACGGCTGGGCGTCCCCTTACTATAACGACGCTTCTCTCGTCCTGAGGGCTCCTGTTGAAATCGAATGTTCCGATACCGGAGAGGAACCTTTGATATCGTTTCGCATCGGCGGCTTTCATCACGCCGTCTTTCCGGTGTATAACTGATAATAGCGTCCCTTCCGGGCAATCAGTTCCTCGTGGCTGCCCCGTTCGATGATCCTGCCCTGCTCCATTACCATTATGCAGTCCGCATTCCGTATGGTAGACAGACGGTGCGCGATCACAAAGGAAGTGCGTCCTTTCATCAGGGCGTCCATTCCTTCCTGAACCAGCCGCTCGGTACGGGTATCGATCGAAGAGGTCGCCTCATCCAGGATCAATACGGGCGGATCGGCTACGGCGGTTCTGGCGATCGCAAGAAGCTGCCGCTGTCCCTGGCTTAAATTCGCCCCGCCTCCGGCCAGCATCGTCTGATAACCGTTCGGAAGCCGCTTAATAAAGCCGTGCGCGTTCGACAGCTTCGCCGCCGCAATGCATTCCTCATCCGTAGCGTCCAGACGCCCATACCGGATATTGTCCATGACTGTCCCGGTAAAAAGATGCGTATCCTGCAATACGATGCCAAGGCTGCGTCGCAGCTCCGGCTTTTTGATCTTATTGATATTGATTCCGTCGTAGCGTATCTTGCCGTCCTGAATATCATAAAACCGGTTGATCAGGTTCGTGATCGTTGTTTTTCCCGCGCCCGTGCTTCCGACAAAGGCAATCTTCTGTCCGGGCTCGGCGTACATCTTAATATCATGCAGCACCATCTTTTTATCATCATACCCGAAATCCACTCCGTCGAACACAACCTCTCCCTGCTGTCTTGCATACGTTATGCTGCCGTCCGCTGAGTGCGGATGCTTCCACGCCCAAAGACCCGTTTTTTCTTTGCATTCTCCAAGGCTTCCGTCTTCATTCTCCTTTGCGTTGACAAGCTCCACATAGCCGTTATCCTCCTCCGGCTTTTCATCGAGCAGATCAAATATCCGTCCCGCGCCTGCCGCCGCCATAACGACACTGCCAGCCTGCTGACTGATCTGCGTGATCGGCTGAGTAAAGTTTTTATTCAGGCTCAGGAAAGCGACAAGCGTCCCGACCGTAAGATCCGCACGACCGTTTAAGGCAAGCAGCCCGCCCGTGACCGCGCACAGCACGTAACTGATATTGCCAAGATTGGCGTTGACCGGCATCGTAATATTGGCGATCTTATTCGCCTGATCCGCGCTTTCCCGAAGCTCTCTGTTAAGCTTCCGAAATTCCTCCAGACTCTTCTCTTCATGGCAGAAAACCTTTACGACCTTCTGACCCTCCATCATTTCTTCAATGTAACCGTTTACCGCGCCCAGCGCTTTCTGCTGTCTTACAAAATATTTGCCCGAAAGACTGCTCAGCTTTGACGTCGCATACAGCATCAGGGCGACCATAGCGAGCGATACCGCCGTCAGCGGGACGTTTAAGACGAGCATGCCGATCCCGGTGGAAATCAGCGTAATACAGGAATTGACAAGCTGAGGGAGGCTCTGGCTGATGACCTGACGCATCGTATCGATGTCGTTCGTATAAACGGACATAATATCGCCGTGCGCATGGATGTCAAAATAACGGATGGGAAGAGATTCCATATTGACAAACAGCTCGGTCCGCAGCTTTTTCATCACTCCCTGACTGACGTTTACCATAATGCGGTTATAAGCGTACGCGCACAAAATACCGCACAAAAGCACGGCGGCGAGCTCAGACAGCGCCTGCGCAAGAGGCGAATAATCAGGCGCCTTGGTCTGTGTGAGCGGAACGATATAATCGTCGATCAGGCTTTGCAGGAACAAATTCATGCATAATGTCGCAAGCGAAGAGCCGACGATTCCCAGAACGACGACAAGACATGAAACCTTATAATTTTTTATCATATAACCGAACACGCGCTTTAATAACGCGAACTGGTTTTTCTCTGATTTTTTACTCATTTTTCAATCCCTCTCCTTTCGTCAGACCTGATCGTCAAAATCTCCGCCTTGCGTCTGCGCCTCGTAAATCTCGCGGTAGACCGCATTCGATCTCAGCAGATTTTCATGCGTGTCGAAGCCGCTGACCGTTCCGTCCTCAAGCACAAGAATCCGGTCGGCGTTTTCAATGCTGGAGATCCGCTGGGAAATGATCAGCTTGGTCGTATCCGGTATCTCCTCCGCAAACGCCTTTCTTATCTTAGCCTCTGTCGCCGTATCGACCGCGCTCGTACTGTCGTCAAGGATCAGAATTTTCGGCTTTTTCAGTAATGCGCGCGCAATGCACAGACGCTGTCTCTGCCCGCCGGACACATTCGTTCCGCCCTGTTCGATCCATGTTTCGTATTTGTCCGGCAGCCGCTCGATAAATTCGTCCGCGCACGCCAGACGGCATACCTTTTTACATTCCTCAAGCGAAGCGTCCTCTTTTCCCCAGCGCAGATTATCAAGTATCGTACCGGAAAAAAGTACGTTTTTCTGCAAAACGACCGCGACCTGATTCCGCAGCGCCTCCATGTCGTAGGAGCGGACGTCTCTGCCGCCTACGCATACGCTGCCGTCCGTAACGTCGTAAAGTCTGCTGATCAGTCCGACAAGGCTCGACTTACCGCAGCCGGTTCCGCCTATGATGCCGACCGTCTCTCCCGATCTGATGTGCAGATCAATATCATGCAGCGTATCTTCGACGCTTCCTTTCTGATAAGAGAAGCTGACGCGGCAGAAATCGACGCTTCCGTCCGCAATTTCATCCGAAGGCTCAAGCGGCTCTGTCAGATCCGCCCTCTCCTCCAGCACCTCCGCGATCCTCTTCGCGCTCGCCGCGCTCATGGAAACCATAACGAAAATCATGGAAAGTATCATAAGAGACATCAGCATACTGATCACATAGCTGAACATCGAAGTAAGATTTCCGGTCGTCAGAGAGCCTCCCTCAATATAATGCGCGCCAAGCCACGACAGCGCGATCATACAGGCGTAAACAGTCAGCATCATAGCCGGATTATTCAGCGCCAGCAGGGATTCCGCTTTTACAAACAGACGGTATACGTTTTCCGCCGCTTTCGTAAATTTTTCGTCCTCGTATTCTTCCCGCACAAACGCCTTTACGACTCTGATGCCGGACACATTTTCCTGCACGCTTGCGTTCAGGTCGTCGTACCTGTTAAATACCTCGTTGAAAAGCGGCATCGTCCTGCGCGTCATACAGATCAGGATGCAGCCGAGGAAGAGCAGAGCCGCAAGAAAGATCAGACCAAGCCGCGCATTGATCGCAAAACACATCGCCATGCTGCACAGCAGCATAAGAGGCGCTCTGACGGCGACGCGGAGGATCATCTGATATGCGTTCTGCAGATTGGTAACGTCCGTCGTCATCCTTGTCACAAGTCCCGCCGTACTGAATTTGTCGATATTGGAAAACGAAAACGTCTGAATCTTTTCATACATTCCTTCCCGCAGATTGCAGGCAAAACCGGAGGAAGCGGCCGCGCCGCAGCGCCCCGCCATAACGCCGCAGTATAAGCTCACCGCTGCAAGCGCAAGCATGATCCCTCCGTACAGACAAATCATTTTCATATTGCCCGCCTCGATTCCTTTATCGATCACGGAGGCGGTCACAAACGGGATCAGAACTTCCATCAACACCTCGAACGCCGTAAATACCGGTGTTAAAACGGAGTCTCGTTTGTATTCCTTCATATAAGAAAAAAGCGTTTTTAACATGTCGGTCTCCTTTTCTTTTTTAGTTTTCCGACATTTTATCACCGTCTCCGTTGATTGAGAATTTGAAATATGTTATTATTAATAAAAATTTTTTATTAATAGGAGCAATATGAATATTTTTCAGTTGGAATGTTTTCTTGCCGTAGCCGCGCATCTGAATTTTGCAAAGGCCGCGGAACAGATGAATATTACTCAGCCCGCTATCACGCATCAGATCCAATCTCTGGAAAAGGAACTGTCCGTAAAGCTGTTTCTGCGTTCCACGCGGTTTGTGGAGCTGACCTTTGAGGGAACTGTTTTTTTAAGCGACGCCAAACATATCGTCATGATTTCAAGAGCCGCCGTCAACCGTTTCCTCAGCTCCGATCCTGAGGAGATCGTAACGCTTTCGATCGGCTGTTATTCTTTTTCCGGGCTTTTGCAGTATACGGACGCGTTCCGCCGCCTGTCCGGCAAATACAAAAACGTCCATCCGAAAATCTCTTTCTTTTCGGATTCCCAGCTTCTCAAAAGACTGGAAGACGGTCATATCGACGTCGCTCTGAAAACGAAGATCGACGCAAAAGCAAACGGTCTCCATTACAGAGAACTCGGAAAGGTACGCCCGCTGTGCGTCATGGACAAGCGGCATCCGCTTGCCGGATCGGACGCCGTTTCGATCGATGATCTGAAAGAAGAAAAATTAGTGCTCTACACTCCTGATCTGGCGGGACCTCCAAAGCTCCAGAAGGAGCTTTTAAGCGGCAAGAAGCCGTCGCAGCTCTGCTTTTGCGAATCGGTTGAGACTTCCCTGCTCTTAACCGGCGCAGGCTACGGAATCTCCATTCTTCCCGAAAATTTTTATCTGACGCGGGAGCTTGACATGAAAGCGGTCCCTCTGGCAGACGCCGAACCGCTCTCGTTCGGTCTTTATTATAAGAGTCTGCACGAAAAGCCCTACCTGAAGGATTTTATCGATTATATGCTGCAGACAGCTGTCTCCTGACAGCTTAGAGGTAGCGAAAAAGCCGCCGATTAAAGATTGCCGTATTTCGTTTTCTATGCTAACATAAATTAAAACTTATGGGGAAGCGAAACGCTTTCCGGCAGTCATCTAATAAGATTCGGGTGTCAAAAGGTTTTATTTTTACGATGCCTGGTCAAATTGCACAAAAATTTTATTTCCTGTTCCGGGCTACGGATATAAGACTTTCTAAGCGTTCCGGCAAAGGTCTGAAACAATCTGACGCAACCGGCGAAGATTCGCCGTCCATGACTCAGCTTCGCCTTTTTCGGACATCGTGTCCGAAAATTGCTGCATGGAGGCGGAACACTAAGAAAGTCTAATATCCTGTGCAGGCACAGTCAATAAAATATATTGTGCAATTTGACAATACCAGTTTTCAATAA
>JAGARW010000129.1 GCA_017621975.1 Lachnospiraceae bacterium
ATATCCGGCTGATCGCGACCGGTTCCGCAAGTCCGGTTTTGGAGAAGGGTTCTACGGAAAGCGGTACGGGCAGATGGAGCGTGCTGAAGATCCCTACAATGTCGTTTTACGAGTATTGCAGACTGCTTGCGCTTGATGTTCCGCAGTTTCCCGAAGATGTGAAATTATCGGAGCTTGTCAAAATGGAGAAAGCGCAGCTTGGAGATATTGTATATGGATTCATGCCTCTACAGAATCATTTTAATCGTTATCTGACGATTGGAGGATTTCCAGAGCTCGTTTTGTCTGAGGATGATAAATATGCCCAGAGGATGTTGAGGGAAGACGTCGTTGATAAAGTAATCAAGAGAGACGTTCTGAGTCTGTTTAATATCCGTAGCCCGCTGCTTATGGAAAGGCTGTTCCTTTATCTCTGCATGAATTCCTCAGAAATATTTAACGCGACGACGGCTGCAAAGGAACTGGAAAATGTTTCGGTCGCTACGATCGATAATTATATAGAAGCTCTGGAAATGTCGAATCTTATTTATTTGGCAAAACCGATCAATGTAGGAAGCAAAGGGGCGCTGAAAGGAAAGCCTAAGATATTTATTGCAGATGCGGCGATTCGGAATGCGGTATTGATGACGGACGATGTGCTGTCAGACGAAAAAGAACTTGGAATTATGGTGGAAACTACCGTTTACAAGCACATGGTATCGTTTTATCAGGGAACTGCTGCGCAGCTTGGATATTTCAGAAAATTGAAAGAAAAGCAGAAAGAAGTTGACGTTGTGGTTGAACTTCCATGGAAAAAAATTTTGTGCGAAGTGAAATACCGCGGCAATTCGCATATTTCCGAGACAGATGCGATTGTAGAATTGTGCCGGGACGCGGATGCTAAAGTAGGAAACGCTTTTTTAATTACGAAGCGGCTGGATGATTTTGGCGTCACAAGACATGAGACAGAGGTTCCGATCCTGCGGATACCTGCTATCGCTTTTTTGTATCTTCTTGGAAAAATGGAAGCCGAAGGACGCGGCGGAAAGCTATAAAATTTAAAAATCCTCTTGTAATTTGCGAAAAACATGATAATATAATTATCTGATGTATAAATATACAAGTTCATTACTAAGATGGAGGAGAAAGTTATGAAAAAATTAGCGGCATTACTCATGACAGTATGCGTCGCTGCGTCTCTCATGGCATGCGGCAGCGCAGAAACGGCTGCTCCCGCGGCAGAGACGGAAAGCGCGGCGGCTACAGAAGAAACGGCGGCAGCAGAAGATGCAGCGGCAGAAACAGAAGCTTCGGATGCGATTCCGAACACAGTAAATTCTCTGGAAGATCTTCCGGGAAAGACGATCGGCGTTCAGCTTGGTACAACAGGCGATATTTTCGCAAGCGATTATGAAGCGGAAGGCTCTACGATCGAACGTTTTAATAAGGGCGCGGATGCGGTTCAGGCATTAAAGCAGGGCAAAGTAGACTGCGTTATCATCGACGCTCAGCCGGCGGCGGCTTTCGTTGAGAAAAACGACGATCTGACAATTCTGGAAGAGGATTTCGCTGTAGAAGATTATGCGATCTGCGTTTCCAAAGACAACGCAGAGCTGACAGAGTCTATCAACGGCGCGCTTGCAGAGCTGAAGGCAGACGGCGTTCTCGATCAGATCGTTGCAAACTACATTGGCGATGATACAAAGGGAACATGCCCTTACGAGTCTCCGGCAGATGTGGATCGTTCCAACGGAACGCTTATTATGGCGACAAACGCAGCTTTCGAGCCGTATGAATTCTACGAAGGCGACAAGATCGTAGGGATCGATGCGGAAATTGCACAGGCAATCTGTGATAAGCTCGGATACGAGCTGCAGATCGACGACATGGAGTTTGATGCGATCATCAGCGCAGTTCAGTCCGGCAAGGCCGACTTCGGCGCAGCAGGTATGACTGTAACAGAAGACAGACTGACAAGCATCGATTTTACAGACTCTTATGCAACTTCTACACAGGTTGTTATTGTAAGAAAGTAATTTGTCGATTATAATGGAATAAGTTACAGACAAAGCGGACTGTTACGTTGTAACGGTCCGCTTTTTAGCTGATAGAGGAAAAATAAGAGAAGGATGTGGAGACGTGGAGGATTTTAAATTACGATTTTATACCAACTTCATCAAAGACGACAGGTATATGTATCTTGTAAAGGGACTTGGGAATACATTAATGATTACGTTTTTGGCGGTGCTGCTCGGTATCGCGCTCGGCTTTCTTGTTGCGATTATCAGATCGACGCATGATAAGACGGGTAAGGCAAAGCTGCTGAATACGATTTGCAAAATATACCTTACTGTGATCCGCGGTACGCCGATGATGGTGCAGCTCATGATTATGTGTTATGTTGTCTTCGGCAAATATAATATAAATAAGATCATTGTTGCGACATTGGCATTCGGGATCAACTCCGGCGCTTATGTGGCGGAGATCGTGCGTTCCGGTATTATGTCGATCGATCCGGGACAGCTTGAGGCGGGAAGGAGTCTCGGCTTCTCTTATGCTCAGACGATGTGGTATATCATTATGCCGCAGGCATTCAAAAATGTGCTTCCGGCGCTTGCAAATGAATTTATCGTACTCTTAAAGGAAACTTCCGTCTGCGGATATATCGGTATGATGGATCTGACGAGAGGCGGCGATATTATCCGCAGTCGTACATACGAAGCTTTTATGCCGCTGATTGCGGTTGCGCTGATTTATCTTGTTATGGTCATGGCGCTTTCATGGCTGGTAGGAAAATTGGAAAGGAGGCTGCGTACAAGTGAGCGTTAATGGAGAAGTATTATTTCAGATTGATAATTTATGCAAATCCTTCGGAGCCAATCTTGTACTGGATCACATCAGTACGGAGATCAGGAGCGGCGAAGTCGTCGTTATCGTCGGACCGTCCGGCTCCGGCAAGTCGACTTTCCTGCGGTCTCTGAATCTTTTGGAGATGCCGACGCAGGGAACGATTTCATTTGAAGGAATGAATATTACCGATAAAAAAACAGATATTAATAAATACCGCCAGAAGATCGGTATGGTATTCCAACATTTTAACCTGTTTCCGCATAAGACGATTTTGGAAAATCTGACGCTGGCGCCGATCAAGCTGCTGAAAAAGTCAAAGGAAGAGGCGGAGGCGGAAGCAAGGGCTTTGCTGAAGAGAGTTGGCTTGGAAGAAAAAGAAAACGCTTATCCGGCGCAGCTTTCAGGCGGTCAGAAGCAGAGAATTGCGATCGTGCGTTCCTTAGCGATGCATCCGGAGGTCATGCTTTTTGACGAGCCTACCTCGGCGCTAGATCCTGAAATGGTCGGCGAAGTATTAAACGTTATGTCCGATCTTGCAAAGGAAGGCATGACGATGATTATTGTGACGCATGAGATGGGGTTTGCAAAAGAGGTCGGGACGAGAGTGCTTTTCGTGGACGAAGGCATTATCAAGGAAGAGAATAATCCGGAGGATTTCTTCGGGCATCCCAAAAACCCGCGTCTTCAGGAATTCCTGTCAAAGATATTGTAGAAGGCAAATAAAATTTTATGGGAAATAGATAGAAAACTTAAAAGAATGGAAAGGGAGGCTTTATATGGTCATTCAAGGCGGTAAGGTTTTCGGGACAGACGGCAGTTTTGCACAAAAGGATTTATGCATTACAGACGAAAGAATTGCGGACGTATGCGATACGGCGGGAGAAAAAAGTGATACGGATGTCATTGATGCGTCGGGCTGCTATGTCGTTCCGGGGCTGATCGACGTACATTTTCACGGATGTGTCGGTCATGATTTCTGCGACGGCAGCGAAGAAGCTATTTTGGAAATGGCAAAATATGAGTTAAAATGCGGCGTTACATGCATTAATCCGGCGACAATGACGCTGGGAGAGGACACGCTTCTTACGATCGCGCAGGCGGCGGCAGCTTATAAAGCGTCCGCGCATGAGGACGGCGCTGAGCTTGTCGGCATTAATATGGAGGGTCCTTTTATTTCTATGGCGAAGAAAGGAGCACAGAATCCGAACTTTATTCACAAACCGGATGCGGAAATGTTCCGCAGGCTGCAGAAGGCGTCCGGCGGATTGTTCCGTCTCTGCGCGCTCGCGCCGGAGGAAGAAGGCGCGATGGAGTTTATCGACGCCTGCAAAGATGAGGTCGTGATTTCCATTGCGCATACGACGGCTGATTACGACACGGCAAAGGAAGCGTTTGACCGCGGAGCAAAACAGGTGACGCATCTTTATAATGCAATGCCTCCGTTTTCACACAGAGCGCCGGGAGTGATCGGCGCGGCGTGTGACAGCGACTGTAACGTGGAGCTGATCTGCGACGGCATTCACGTACATCCTTCGGTTATCCGAACTACGTTTAAGATGTTTGGCGACGACCGTATCATTTTGATCAGCGACAGCATGGAGGCGACCGGTATGCCGGACGGAGAATATTCTCTCGGCGGTCAGGCGGTTAAGGTGCGCGGTAATCTTGCAACGCTTGCGGAGGGCGGCGCGATCGCAGGCTCCGCGACAAATTTAATGAATTGCCTGCGTTTTGCGGTTAAGACAGCCGGCATTCCGCTGACGAGCGCGATCAAGTGCGCATCGCAGAATCCGGCGAAAGCGATCGGTATTTTTGATCGTTACGGCAGTCTGGAAGCAGGGAAGTATGCGGACATCGTTATTCTGGACAGCGAGCTGAACATCAAGAAAATTATCAAAAAAGGGCGGATTGTCGGCTGACGAATCCATGATAAGCAAAATAGCGGTGAAATAAAAGACTGATAAAAAGAAATACGGCATATACTGAAACAAAAACAGGAATGGCATCTATGCTGAATTATATTTGGGGAGGCATGATTCTCATCGGAATCATCTACGGTTCACTGACCGGACGTATGGAGGCGGTGACAAACGCGGCGCTCGATTCTTCGCGGGAGGCGGTCAGCCTCTGCATTACGATGATCGGCGTGATGGCGCTCTGGATGGGATTGATGGAGATTGCGGAAAAAGCGGGACTGATCGAGAGATGGACAAAGGCGATCAGTCCCTTTGTGTCGTTTATGTTTCCGGATATTCCGAAGGGGCATGCGGCGAGAAAATACATTTCGACAAATATTATCGCCAATGTGCTTGGGCTGGGCTGGGCGTGTACCCCCGCGGGGCTTCGGGCAATGGAGGAGCTTGCGAAGCTGGAGGCAGAGCGGGGAAACTCTGAGTACTTGACGGAGAATGGCAGAAAACGGACGGCGAGCAAGGAGATGTGCGTTTTTCTGATTTTGAATATTTCATCCTTACAGCTTATTCCGGTCAATATGATCGCATACAGGAGTCAGTACGGCAGCGCAAAACCGGCTGTTATCATTGCGCCCGCGATACTGGCGACGGCGGTCAGTACGCTGGCGGCGGTCATATATTGCAAGGCGAGGGCGAAAAAAGAAAGATGAATTTTGTATGATTGTTCACAACGGGAGATCATAAAAACTTAATAAATTTGTAATAAAAACCAGTTGGACGAACGATCAATTTGTAGTATGATAGGGAAAGGAAATTGATTTCCGAATAAGGAACGAACTAGAAAGGAATTTGGTGAACGAATGAAAAGGAAACCCGTATTACTTTTAACTTCCGTATTATTGGCTGCCGTGGTTCTCGGCGGATGCGGAAAAAAAGAAGAACAGGAACAGACATCCATGCTGGATGATATTAAGGAAGAAACCGCAGAGGCAGAAGTAGAAGAGGAGACGGAGGCTGAACCGGAGGAAGAAGAAAACCATGACGGTATGTACCGCAGCGAGCTGACGAATGAATGGATCGACGAGAGCCTGAAGGATCAGAGACCGATCGCAGCGATGGTTGATAATGAGCTGACAGCTCTGCCGCATTATGGGTTGTCAGATGCGGACGTTGTATATGAGATCATGAACAGTACAAAGAATGACAGAATCACCCGCCTGATGGTACTTGTAAAGGATTGGGGCAAGATCGAGCAGCTCGGAAGCATCCGCAGTACGAGACCGACCAATATCCTTTTGGCAGCGGAATGGAACGCAGTCCTTTGTCATGACGGAGGTCCGTTCTATATTGATCCGTACCTTGCAAACGATTATTCTGCAAATTTCAGCGGCGGCTTTGACAGAGTTAATAACGGCAAGGCAAGAGAGTTTACAGAGTACATCTGCACAGGCAATTTGGATGATAAGTTCGAGGCGTCGAAATATTCCAAGGAATACGACGAATATTATCCGGGCGCGCACTATAAATTTTCTGAGGATGAAGTAACGCTGGAAGACGCGGACGGCGTGATCGACGCAACAGAAATCGCGCTGCCGTTTAAGCATAATAAGTCTACGCTGAAATACAATGCGGATACGCAGACCTATGATTACTATGAGTATGGCGACGCGCATGTGGACGCTGGCAACAACAATCAGGTGCTTTCTTTTAAGAATGTGCTCATTCAGAACTGCACCTTCCATCAGTATGACGAAAACGGTTATCTGATCTACAACTGTATCGATACAGGCCGTGAAGGCTACTATGTGACAAACGGCAAGGCAATGCCGATTACATGGGCAAAGACAGGCGATACAGAGCCGACGCGTTACTTTGACAAAGACGGCAATGAAATCGAGATCAACACCGGAAAAACATACGTAACGCTTGTACCGGACGACGGATGGGATAACCTGTCCATTCAGTAAATCAGAACGGAGAATCCTGTATATGGATATGGCAGAGGTAAAAGGGCAGCAGGAAACAATGCGAAGCGATATAGAAGAAAACGATATGCATAGGCTGCTTTATTCTACGGTGGCCGCTTTCACGAAAGCGATCGATGAGCGGACGCCGTACAATGCCAGCCATACGATGCAGGTAGCGGGATATGTAAGAGGCGCGCTTGCCTTTCTGAACCGGAAATACCGGGAAGAGGGCGGGGGCGTCTGTTTTTCCGCTGAGGACTGCGAACAGATCATTATGGCGGCGTGTCTGCATGACGTCGGAAAGCTTGTAATTCCGCTCAGTATTATGAATAAAAGCACCAGGATGGGCGAAGGCGGGCTGGAACGGATTCATCAGAGATATTTATTGATCCGTGCGTATTTGGATATCGATCATCTGGAAGGCAGACTGGAAACGGAAGCGTGGCATAGACAGAAAGAAGAGCTTTCGGAGCTTGAGCGGCGGATCGAAGCGGCGGACAATGCCAGACCCCTTGCGTCGGAAGAGCGGCGGTATTTCGCCGGAATGGCGGGGCGGACGTATCGCGGCGGGGCGGGCGGCGAAATTCCGTGGCTGACGGATGAAGAGGCAGCCAATCTCCAGATCGAGCATGGCACTCTGAATACAGAAGAACGAAAGAATATGGAGTATCATGCCGTAGCGACAGAAAAGATATTAAAGGAGATTCATTTCGGGAAAAAATATGACAAGGTATTGCAGATCGCAGGCGCGCATCATGAATTCCTCGATGGGAGCGGTTATCCCCGCTGCCTGCGGGGAGAGCAGATCCCGACGGGAAGCCGCCTTTTGACGATCGCAGATATTTATGATTCTCTTGTGGCGACGGACAGACCGTATAAGAGTCCGATCCCTGCGGACAAGGCAAAGCAGATTCTGCGGGAAATGGCGGAGGAAGGCAAGCTCGATGCGCAGCTTGTCGGGCTGTTTTGCGAGTATGTGGATACACTGCCGGAAAAATGAAATAAAGCGGGAGTTTTTCCCGACGCGGGCGGCATATTCCGCCGTGAGCGGCATATATAATAAAGAATGAGATGCAGACGGTCCGGGAATTCTGATATGGTCTGCATGGCTGTAAACGTCAGGAAATTTTATGCTTTCTGTTTTGGCAAATCTGTCGAATATTATGATCCCGCTTATTATTTTTTATATTGTAGCGGAAGGATTGCTGAGTAAAGTCAATATTTACGAGCATTTTATCAAAGGAGCGAAGGACGGGTTTGAGGTCGTCGTTACGATCATGCCGACTTTGATCGGTTTGATGGTAGCGGTCGGGATTCTGCGGGCGTCCGGTTTTCTGGAGCTGATCGGCGTTCTGACCGGCGGTTTGACGGATCGTTTCGGATTTCCGTCAGAACTGATTCCGGTCACGGTCATTAAGCTGTTTTCTTCCTCTGCGGCGACGGGGCTCGTGCTCGACCTGTTTCAGAAATACGGGGCGGATTCGTATATCGGGCTTGTGACGTCCATTATGATGAGCTGCACGGAAACTGTATTTTATACGATGTCCGTTTATTTTATGGCGGCAAAGGTGACAAAGACACGATTTACGCTGACAGGCGCGCTTCTGGCAACCTTGGCGGGCATTGCGGCGAGCGTGGCGCTCGCTTCCGCCATGATATAGAAAAATACTGTGCTGAAGTGAAAAATGCCGCGGCATGATAAGGCGGCATATACTTGACAAAACCAAAAATGCGTTATATAGTACATAATTAAGAGACAAAGAAGTCTGGACAGATTCCTGCCCGGACTTTATTTTTTTGTTCTTATTCGAAAACAAAGAAAAAAATCCTTGCACGATGCGATAGGTTGCGCTAAACTGTGGGTATTAAGCGAAAAGACAAATGTCTTTTGTGCACGGACAAAATGAGGAGGATCATTTATGAAGCGAAAAGTAATGGCAGTATTGTTAGTCGCAGCTATGGCAGCATCTATGCTGGCAGGATGCGGAAAGTCCGGCGGAGGAGAAGCGGGAAGCGCTTCCGGCGATGTGATTAAGATCGGTGTGTTTGAACCGTTGACCGGTGAGAACGGCGGCGGCGGTTCTCAGGAAGTAGACGGTATCAAATATGCAAATCAGGTATATCCTGAAGTGCTTGGCAAAAAGGTTGAACTTGTCGTTGTAGATAACAAGTCCGATAAAGGCGAAGCAACGACAGCGGCTACCCGCCTTGTAGAGCAGGAAGGCGTTGTTGCGGTAATTGGTTCGTACGGTTCCGGCGTTTCCATCGCGGCAGGCGATATTTTCAAAAATGCAAAGGTTCCGGCAATGGGAGCTTCCTGCACAAACCCGATGGTAACGGAAGGAAACGATTATTATTTCCGTACCTGCTTCCTTGACCCGTTCCAGGGTACTGTAATGGCAAACTACTGCACGCAGCAGGGTTATACAAAAGCTGCTATCGTATATCAGAACGGCGACGATTATTCGACAGGTCTGGCAAACTTCTTCAAGGCTTCCTTTGAGAAGGCGGGCGGCACGATCGTTTCCGAAGGCGTTATTCAGACAAACGATTCCGATTATAACTCTATTCTGACAAATATTAAAGCTGCCGATGCAGAGGTTATCTTTGCTCCTTCTTCCATTACGGTTGCAGGCGCGTTTATCAAACAGGCGAGAGCGCTCGGTATTGAATCTCTGATCTGCGCGGGCGATACATGGGAGAATGAGGCGATCATCGACGTAGCCGGTGAAGCCGCAGAAGGCGTTGTACTTTCTACTTTCTATGATGAGAACGACGCAAGCGCATCCGACGAAGCGAAGAAGTTCGTTCCGGGCTTCAAAGAATACCTCGGCGGCGACGACGCTATCATCCCGGCGGTATCCGCACTCGGATATGACGCTTACTGCGTAGTGATCGATGCGATTGAAAGAGCCGGCTCTACAGACGGAGATGCGATCCGTCAGGCGCTTGCCGATACAAGCGATTTCGTAGGCGTAACAGGCGCGATCACATTTGATGAGAACGGCGACGCACAGAAGAACGTAGCGATCGTTAAGACGGTTGAAGGCGGAGAATTCAAATATCTGGATACTGTAACGGTTACAGAATAATGGAAAAATAAAGAATCTTTGTGAGAAAGGCTAGGAAGAGATTCCAGCCTTTCTCATTTTGAGATTTTCGCGCACGTTCGCCAAGCGTCTGTAACGGTTACGGGCATTTGGCGGATGCCACGAGTATGTATGTTTAGAGAAAGGTATGGTATTTTTATGAGTATGGACATTTTTTTGCAGCATCTGCTGAACGGTATTTCCGTAGGCAGCTTGTATGCATTGATTGCCATCGGCTATACTATGGTCTACGGAATCCTGCTTCTGATCAATTTTGCTCACGGCGATATTTTCATGATGGCGTCGTACTTTATGATTTTTGCAGTCGTAGATTTCGGTGTGCCGGTATGGATTTCGCTTCCGCTTATTATTGTATTTACGGTCGTGCTCGGCATGCTTTTAGAGAGAGCCGCGTACAAGCCTCTTCGGAGCGCTCCGAGAATGTCGATCATGATCTCGGCGATCGGCGCGTCGTATCTGCTTGAAAATCTGGCGACTTATCTGTTTACTGGTGTGCCGAAGGGCTATCCCGATATTCCGTGGCTGACAGCGGTGATTAACGTCGGTAATATTTCTTTCCAGATCGTTACGGTCATTGCTCCCGTTTTGATTATTGTGATTTTGCTCGGTTTGATGGCGCTTGTCAATCATACAAAGACAGGTATGGCGATGCGCGCGGTGTCAAAGGATTTTGAGACGGCAAGACTAATGGGAATTAAAATTGATAAGGTCATCGCGGCAACGTTTGCGATTGGTTCGGGACTGGCGGCGGTCGGCTCCGTTTTATGGGGCGCTAAATATTCGTCGGTTTATCCGCTGATGGGCGTTATGCCCGGCTTGAAATGCTTTGTCGCCGCGGTATTCGGCGGTATCGGCAATATTCCGGGCGCGGTATTGGGCGGCATCGTACTTGGACTTGGAGAAACTCTGTTGGTAGCATTCTTCCCGGGGCTTACGGGCTACAGGGATGCGTTTGCGTTTGTCGTATTGATTGTTATGCTTCTCGTAAGACCGAACGGTCTGCTTGGGGAGAAAACAACGGATAAGGTGTGATAGTATGAGTAAAAAGATGAAAAAAATATGTACGGCAATTTTGATTCTGGCTGCAGTCGTGCTCATTGCCTTATTTGACAATGATATGATTGGAAACGCTTATGTAAAGCGCGTATTGAATCTGGCGGCGATTTATGCGATCATCAGCGTGTCGATGAACCTCGTCAACGGCTTTACCGGGCTGTTTTCTCTCGGCCAGGCGGGTTTTATGGCGATCGGCGCGTTCAGCGTTGCGATCTTTACGGTCCCGGCGGAATACATAAGTTCTATCTTTTATATTGAGCCGATGGCTCCGTGGCTGGCTGCAATCCGGCTTCCGTTCGTTGCGGCGCTCCTTGTGGGAGGGCTTATTGCGGCGGCGCTTTCTTTGCTGATCGGCTATCCGGTACTTCGGCTGAAAAGCGATTATCTGGCGATCGCTACGCTTGGATTTTCCGAGATCATCCGTATCGTGTTTACGCAGCTTCAGACGATTACAAACGGCGCGCTCGGAATCAACCGCATTCCCGGCATTACGACAATGTGGGTTCCGTTCGGAGCTGCGGCAATTTGTATCGGTATTATGCTGCTGCTGATCAATTCTTCCTATGGCAGAGCGTTTAAGGCGATCCGCGAGGACGATATTGCGGCGGAAGCGATGGGCATCAATTTAAGCTTCCATAAAAATCTGGCGTTCGCAGTCAGCTCCTTTTTTACGGCGATCGGCGGCGGACTGTATGCGGCGCTTCTGACAAGCGTTGATCCGAAACAGTTTTACTTTACAATGACATATAATTTCCTTTTAATTATCGTACTTGGCGGTATGGGAAGCGTAACGGGAACGGTCATTGCTTCGTTTATCATTACGGGCGGTCTTGAATGGCTCCGCTTCTTTGACGAGCCGCTCAGCATTATGGGTGTGGAAATTCCCCTTTTCCGTTCCGGTCTTCGAATGGTCGTATTTTCCGTTCTGCTGATGATTCTTGTTCTTTTCTATCGGAAAGGACTGATGGGGCAGAGGGAATTCTCATGGGACGGCATATACCGCTGGTGCCAAAAAATAAAAGCGAAAATAACGAAGCCTTCTGGAAAATCTTCCGATGCGAAAGGAGGCATGTAAAATGGGAAAACAGGTATTAAGCGTTAACGACGTAACAATGCAGTTCGGCGGCGTCGTTGCCGTTAACAATTTGTCGCTTCATGTGGACGAGGGAGAGATCATTGCCCTCATCGGACCGAACGGCGCCGGCAAGACAACGGCGTTCAACGTGATCACCGGCGTATACGCGCCGACAAACGGACAGGTGAAATTGAAAGAAGAAATCATTTCCGCTAACTATCCGCACGGAAAGATGCGGAAACGGTATCTGGGCGAACCGGAGACCTTGGATAAATATCATGTTGCCAAAACGATGACGCCCGATAAGATCACAAAGCTCGGCGTGGCGAGAACGTTTCAGAACATTCGCCTGTTTAAAAACCTGACGGTTTTTGACAACGTTCTGATCGCGAAGCACATGCGCTCGAAAGCCAATTTCCTTTCGGCGACATTCCGTCTGAACCACAAGGAGGAACAGAAAAACCGTGAAGAAACGATGCGGCTTCTGACAATTCTCGGACTTGCCGACGTCAAAGACGAGATCGCAGGCTCTCTTCCATATGGGAAACAGAGACATTTGG
>JAGARW010000017.1 GCA_017621975.1 Lachnospiraceae bacterium
GAAGATCGTTTCCGCTTATGCGCTTGATTCGCACGGTATTGCAGCCGCTGTCAGCAAGATGGCGTTCGGCAACCGTCTCGGCGTAGCGTACAATGAGAAGCTGGATGCAAAGGAACTGTTTGAAAACGGTCTCGGCGGCATTGTGGCGGAGGTTTCCGGAGACATCTGCGCAGAGCTTGACGAAATGGATCTTGATTATGTAATAGCGGGTAAAGTAACGCAGGAGCCTGTCTTTACTTATAAAGAGATGCGGCTTCCGTTAGAGGAAGCTCTGGACGCATGGAAGGGAAGACTGGAAAAAGTATTCCCGACAAAGGCGGAAAAAGGGACGGACAAGGTCGCAAGCGAATGCTACAAGGCGGATTCCGTTTATATCTGCAAGCATAAGGTGGCGAGACCGACCGTATTTATTCCAGTATTTCCGGGTACGAACTGCGAATACGACAGCGCGAAAGCGTTCGAGCGCGCGGGCGCGAACGTGGTCACAAAGGTATTCCGTAACCTTTCCGCAGAGGATATCAGAGATTCGGTAGACGCGTTTGAGGCGGCGATCGCGCAGGCGCAGATCATTATGTTTCCGGGAGGCTTTTCCGCAGGCGACGAGCCGGATGGCAGCGCAAAGTTTTTTGCAACGGCGTTCCAGAATGCGAAATTAAAAGAAGCCGTAATGAAGCTGTTGAACGAACGGGATGGTCTGGCGCTTGGTATCTGCAACGGCTTTCAGGCGATGATCAAGCTCGGACTCGTTCCTTATGGAGAGGTGTGCGGTCAGAGGGAGGATTCTCCGACTCTGACGTTTAATACGATCAACCGTCATGTGTCAAAGATGGTTTACACGAAGGTCGTTTCCAATAAATCGCCGTGGCTTATGGAAGCAGAGCTTGGCAAAACTTATGTAAATCCGGCGTCTCACGGCGAAGGAAGATTCGTCGCGCCGAAGGAATGGATCGATAAGCTGTTTGCAAACGGTCAGGTGGCGACGCAGTACGCCGATATCGACGGAAACGTTTCGATGGACGAGGAATGGAACGTCAACGGTTCCTACGCTTCGATCGAAGGCATTACGTCTCCCGACGGACGCTGCCTTGGCAAGATGGCGCATTCCGAAAGAAGAGGAACGGCGGTTGCCGTCAATATTTACGGAGAACAGGATATGAAACTGTTTGAGTCCGGCGTGAAATATTTCAGATAAAAAGAGTAAGGAATCCGTGATCGGATTCCTTATTTTGCGGTTGAAGCAAGTTTTTTCTTATGATATAATAAACCGATTATGCTAAGATAAGATAAAAACAGGTTGCAGTCAGATGGAGGCTAACTATGAAAGCGTTTTTGATTTTGGAAGACGGCACCGTATTTGAGGGAACTCATATCGGCGCCGACAAAGAAATTATCAGTGAGATCGTATTTAACACATCTATGGCAGGGTATCTGGAGGTATTGACAGATCCTTCTTATGCGGGACAGGCAGTATGCATGACTTATCCGCTGATTGGAAACTACGGCGTATGCAGCGAGGATATGGAGTCGAGACGACCGTGGCCGGATGGGTTTATCGTGAGGGAGCTTTCCCGCATTCCGAGCAATTTCCGGTGCGATAAGACAATTCAGCAGTTCCTTACGGAAAACGGCGTTCCTGGCATCGCCGGCATCGATACCCGCGCTTTGACAAAGATTCTGCGGGAAAAAGGCACGATGAACGGTATGATTACAACAAATGCGGAATATGTCCTGGACGAGGTTCTTCCAAAATTAAAAGCGTACACGACCGGAAAGGTCGTGGAAAAGGTGACGTGCGCGCAGAAATATGAGGTAAAAGGGTCGGAAAGCCTTGCGGACAACGGTCCGATCTCGGGAAGCGCGGTCTATACCGGGGAAAAAGAACAAAAGCCGACGCTTGTGCGTGCGTTAAACGGCAAAGGCAAAAAGGTGGCTCTCCTCGATCTTGGGACAAAATATAATATCGCGGACTCCCTTTCCAAGCGGGGCATCGACGTAACGGTCTATCCGGCGCATACGAGCGCGCAGGAAATTTTAGACGACAAACCGGACGGCATTATGCTGTCGATCGGACCGGGCGACCCGAAGGAATGCACGGAGATCATAAGGGAGATCAAAAAGCTCTATGATTCCGACGTTCCGATCTTTGCGATCTGTCTCGGACATCAGCTTATGGCGCTCGCAACGGGAGCCGACACTTATAAGATGAAATACGGACACAGAGGCGGCAACCATCCGGTCAAGGATTTAAAGACCGGAAGAGTGTATATTTCCTCGCAGAATCACGGCTATGTCGTCGATATGGATCAGCTCGACCCAAGCGTCGCCGTACCGGCGTTTGTGAATGTCAACGACGGCACGTGCGAGGGACTTTCCTATACCGGAAAAAATATTTTTACCGTACAGTATCATCCGGAAGCATGTCCGGGACCGCAGGACTCCGGCTATCTGTTTGACCGTTTTATAGAAATGATGGAGGTGGGGAAGAATGCCTAAGAATCCGAACGTAAAAAAAGTAATGGTGATCGGTTCCGGTCCGATTGTCATCGGACAGGCCGCCGAGTTTGACTATGCCGGTACGCAGGCGTGCCGTTCCTTAAAAGAAGAGGGCATTGAAGTCGTGCTTGTCAATTCCAACCCTGCGACGATCATGACGGATAAGGATATTGCAGACAGAGTTTATATCGAGCCGCTGACCGTCAAGGTACTGGAACAGCTTATTGAAAAGGAAAAGCCGGACAGCATCCTGCCGACGCTTGGCGGACAGGCGGGGCTGAATCTCGGTATGGAGCTTGAAGAATCCGGTTTCCTTGCGGCGCATAACGTAACGCTGCTTGGAACGACGGCGGCGACGATCAAGAAAGCGGAGGACCGTCAGGAATTTAAAGACACGATGGAAAAGATCGGAGAGCCGTGCGCGGCTTCCAAGGTCGTTGAAAATATCGAAGACGGCGTTGAATTTGTAAAACAGATCGGTTATCCTGTCGTGCTGCGTCCGGCATATACGCTCGGCGGCAGCGGCGGCGGTATCGCGCACAATCAGATCGAGCTGGAGGAGATTCTGGCGAACGGCCTGCGTCTTTCCCGCGTCGGACAGGTTCTTGTAGAACGCTGCATCGCGGGCTGGAAAGAGATCGAATACGAAGTGATGCGCGATAGCGCGGGCAACTGCATTACCGTATGTAATATGGAAAACATCGATCCGGTCGGCGTGCACACAGGCGACAGCATCGTCGTCGCGCCGTCCCAGACGCTCGGCGATAAGGAATATCAGATGCTGCGTTCTTCCGCGCTCAATATTATCAGCGAGCTTGAGATTACCGGAGGCTGCAACGTGCAGTTCGCGCTGCATCCGACGAGCTTCGAATACTGCGTAATCGAGGTCAATCCGCGCGTCAGCCGTTCTTCCGCGCTGGCAAGTAAGGCGACAGGCTATCCGATCGCAAAGGTAGCGGCAAAGATCGCGCTCGGTTATACGCTCGACGAAATCAAAAATTCTATTACGGGCAAGACGTACGCCAGCTTTGAACCGACGCTTGATTACTGCGTCGTCAAGCTGCCGAGACTGCCGTTTGATAAATTTATTACCGCAAAGCGTACGCTGACGACGCAGATGAAGGCGACCGGAGAGGTCATGAGTATCTGCACGAATTTCGAAGGCGCGCTGATGAAGGCGATCCGTTCGCTGGAACAGCATGTGGACTGCCTGCTCAGTTATGATTTCAGCGAGCTGTCTGCGGAGGAGCTGAAGGAGCGCTTAAAGATCGTCGACGACCAGAGAATTTATGTGATCGCCGAGGCACTGCGCAAAGGCGTCGACTATGAAACGATCCATGAGATCACGATGATCGACGTATGGTTTATTGATAAACTGGCGATTCTGGTCGAGATGGAAGACGCTTTAAAGAAAGGTCCGCTGACCACAGAACTGTTAAAAGAAGCGAAGCGGATCGAATTTCCGGATAACGTGATCTCACGCCTTACGGGCATTCCGGAGAGCGAGATCAAACAGATGCGCTATGACAACGGCATCGTAGCGGCGTTTAAGATGGTAGATACATGCGCCGCGGAATTTGAAGCGAGCACGCCGTATTATTACTCCTGCTTTGGAAGCGAAAACGAAGCGGTAGAAACGGGCGGCAGAAAGAAGGTGCTCGTCCTCGGTTCCGGTCCGATCCGCATCGGACAGGGAATCGAATTCGATTATTGTTCCGTCCATGCGACGTGGGCGTTTAGCAAAGCCGGCTATGAGACGATCATCATCA
The DNA here is from genome assembly GCA_017621975.1 of Lachnospiraceae bacterium. Classification (GTDB taxonomy): domain Bacteria; phylum Bacillota; class Clostridia; order Lachnospirales; family Lachnospiraceae; genus VSOB01. Next base: position 4,263 of record JAGARW010000017.1, read on the forward strand.
ACAACAACCCCGAGACGGTCAGCACGGATTTTGATATTGCCGACAAGCTGTATTTTGAGCCGCTGACGCCGGAGGATGTGGAGAACATCGTCCGCTTGGAGAAGCCGGACGGCGCGGTCGTACAGTTCGGCGGACAGACTGCGATCAAGCTGACGGAAAGCCTGATGAAGATGGGCGTTCCGATTCTCGGTACAAAGGCGGAGGACGTCGACGCGGCGGAGGACAGAGAACTGTTCGACCGCATTCTGGAGCAGACCCAGATTCCGCGCGCGGCGGGCGGCACGGTCTATACCGCACAGGAAGCGAAGGCGGTCGCAAACAGGCTGGGCTATCCGGTGCTTGTGCGTCCTTCCTACGTGCTCGGCGGACAGGGCATGCAGATCGCGATCAACGATCAGGAGATCGAGGAATTTATGGAGATTATCAACCGGATCGCGCAGGATCATCCGATCCTTGTCGATAAGTATCTGCAAGGTAAGGAGATCGAGGTCGACGCGGTATGCGACGGCACGGACATTCTGATTCCGGGCATCATGGAGCATATCGAGCGCACCGGCGTCCATTCGGGGGACAGCATTTCCGTTTATCCGGCGCATACGATCGACAGAAAGGTCAAAGAAAAAATTGCAGAATATACGAGACGTCTCGCAAAGGCGCTTCATGTAAAAGGTCTGATCAACATACAGTTCATTGCGATCGGCGAGGACGTTTATGTCATCGAGGTCAACCCTCGTTCTTCCAGAACGGTGCCTTATATCAGTAAGGTGACGGGCATCCCGATCGTCGATCTGGCGACGGAAGTGATTCTCGGAAAGACGATCCGCGAGCTTGGCTATGAGCCGGGACTTCAGAAGGAAGCCGATTATGTGGCGATCAAGATGCCGGTCTTTTCGTTTGAAAAGATACGCGGCGCGGAGATCAGTCTCGGACCGGAAATGAAGTCGACCGGGGAGTGCCTCGGCATCGCGAAGACGTTCCAGGAAGCGCTGTATAAGGCGTTCCTCGGCGCAGGCGTCGATCTGCCGAAGTTCAAGCAGATGATCATTACGGTCAAGGATGCGGATAAAGGCGAGGCGATCGAGATCGGAAGGCGCTTTGAAAAGCTCGGCTATACGATCTACGCGACGAGAAGCACGGCGGCGGCGCTGCGGGACGCAGGCGTTAAGGCGCGCAAGGTCAATAAGATTCAGCAGGAATCTCCGACCGTTATGGATTTGATTCTCGGACACAAGATCGATCTTGTCATCGATACGCCGACGCAGGGACGCGATAAGTCGCGCGACGGCTTCCTGATCCGGCGTACCGCGATCGAAACGGGCGTCAACTGCCTGACGAGCCTCGATACGGCGAGAGCGCTTGTAACGAGTCTGGAAAACGCGCAGTCGGGCGATCTCACACTGATCGATATCGCAGGGCTGTAAACAGAGCCGGACGGAGCGTTTTATGATAAAGCAAAATTACCAGAAGGAACTGGAACAGATATTGGAAAAAGACGAAACGAAAGGGAAACGTCTTTTTCTCCATAGCTGTTGCGCGCCATGCAGCAGCTATGTGCTGATTTATCTGCGGAAGTATTTTCGGATCACTGTTTTTTATTATAATCCGAACATTACGCAGAGGACGGAATATGAGAAGCGCGCGGCGGAGCAAAAGCGTCTGATCGAAACGCTGAATGCGGAAGGAGGCGGTTTCCCGATCGGAATCTGCGAAGGGGCTTATGAGCCGTCCGCGTTTCTGACAGCCGTAAAAGGGTTGGAAGGATGCCCCGAAGGCGGCGAGCGCTGCTGGAAATGTTTCGAGCTGCGGCTTTCAGAGACGGCGAGACTGGCGAAAGCGGGCGCGTTTGATTATTTTACGACGACGCTGACGATCAGTCCTCTGAAAAACGCGCAGAAGCTTAACGAGATCGGACAGCAGATGTCGGAGCGTTACGGCGTGCCGTTTCTGCCGTCCGATTTTAAGAAAAAAGAGGGTTATAAGCAGTCGATCGAATTGTCCCGGCGGTACGGCCTGTACCGTCAGGATTATTGCGGCTGCGCGTTTTCCAAGGCGGAACGTGCGCAGCGCGCATATGGAGGGAAACATGGAAAAGATTCTTGATTTGATCTCAAAGGAAGTAAAGGCTGCGTTTGCGGCGGCCGGTTACAGTGAAGAACTGGGACGTGTGACGATTTCAAACCGTCCCGATCTGTGCGAATATCAGTGCAACGGCGCGATGGCGGGAGCAAAGCAGTACAAAAAAGCGCCGATCATCATTGCAAACGAGGTGGCGGAGCAGCTTGCGGGAAGCAAGGTGTTTTCTCAGGCGGACGCCGTTGCGCCCGGATTTTTGAATTTAAAGCTGACGGAAAGCTTTCTTGCGGAATATGTACGGGGAATGCGGGACTGCGAAAAGTTCGGTTTGGAAGAGCCGGAGAGAAAAGAGACGATCGTGATCGACTACGGCGGACCGAACGTAGCGAAGCCGCTCCATGTCGGGCATCTGCGCTCGGCGATCATTGGCGAGAGCGTGAAACGGATCGCAAGATATATGGGGCATAAGGTGATCGGCGATATTCATCTCGGCGACTGGGGGCTGCAGATGGGTCTGATTATGACCGAACTTCAGGAACGGCAGCCGGAGCTTGTATATTTCGACGAAACTTATACGGGAGAATATCCGAAGGAAGCGCCGTTTACGATCTCACAGCTGGAGGAAATCTATCCGACGGCGAGCGGCAAGTCCAAGGCAGACCCCGCTTATAAGGAGAAAGCGATGGAGGCCACTTATAAGCTGCAGAGCGGAGTCCGCGGCTACCGCGCGCTCTGGGAGCAGATCATTGCCGTATCCGTATCGGATCTGAAAAAGAATTATGCCAATCTGAACGTATCGTTCGACCTCTGGAAGGGCGAATCCGACGTGCACGATATCATTCCCGGCATGGTCGATTATATGAAAAAGAACGGTTATGCGCATGAGAGCGAGGGCGCTCTTGTCGTCGATGTCAAAGAGGAAACCGATACGAAGGAGATTCCGCCATGCATGATACTAAAGTCCGACGGCGCATCCCTTTATAATACGACGGATCTTGCGACGATCATGGACCGTATGGAACAGATCGGGCCGGACGAGATCATTTATGTCGTCGATAAGCGGCAGGAGCTGTATTTTGAACAGGTATTCCGCTGCGCAAGAAAGACGGAGCTTGTCCTGCCGGAGACGAAGCTCAAATTTCTCGGCTTCGGAACGATGAACGGCAAGGACGGCAAGCCGTTCAAAACGAGAGAGGGCGGCGTGATGCGTCTGGAGCATCTGCTTCGCGATATCAACGAGGAGATGTACGAAAAGATTAGCGAGAACGCTTCGATGACGGAGGAGGAAGCGCGCGCTACAGCAAAGCAGGTTGCGCTTGCCGCCGTTAAATACGGCGATCTGTCCAATCAGGCGTCGAAAGACTATATTTTTGATATTGAAAAATTCAGCTCATTCGAAGGAGATACCGGTCCGTATATTCTGTACACGATCGTCCGCATCAAATCGATCCTTGCGAAATATAAAGAACAGGGCGGAGACGCAGAAGGCGCGGCGCTTCGGGAAGCGGGAAGCGTATCCGAAAAAGAGCTGACGATGGAGCTGACAGGATTTAACGCCATGATAGAAGCGGCGTTTGCGGAGACCGCGCCGCATAAGGTCTGCGCTTACATCTATGATCTTGCGAACGCGTTCAATCATTTCTATCATGAAACGAAAATTCTGACGGAAGAAAATGCGGAAAAGAAAGAGGGGTGGATCGCGCTTCTCGTCCTGACAAGGGACGTTCTGGAAACGTGTATCGATCTGCTCGGTTTTTCCGCACCGGAAAGAATGTAAAGCGGTTTCACAGAGAAGATTTTTACTTTGCCGTGGGAAAAACGGCTTTTTGTAAAACGCAGGTAAGGCGTCAGGTGGGGATAAAATGGGATTAAATATTATCAAAGTCATTCAATTTGAAGGGCCGGATCATGTGCTCGTATGGAAACATCCGGCAGAGGATTTCAATACGCTCAGCCAGCTCATTGTGCATGAGTCTCAGGAGGCCGTTCTGCTGAAAGACGGGCGGGCGGCGGATCTGTTCGGTCCGGGACGGTATACGCTGGAAACGGAAAATATTCCTTTGCTGAGGCAGATCATCGGAATTCCGCTGAACGGTAAGTCGCCGTTCCATTGCGAAGTATATTTTATCAACAAAGCGGAGATTCTGAATGTGCTGTGGGGAACGTCCCAGCCTCTGCTGATTCAGGATCCGGTTTATCATATCATTCTGCCGGTTCGGGCGAACGGACAGTTCGGTCTGCGCGTTGTGGACGGAAGAAAACTGCTCGTAAAGCTTGTCGGGACGACTGCGGATATGACGAAAACAAAGGCTGCCGAGTTGTTTAAGGGAATGCTGATGACAAAGGTCAAAAATCTGATCGCCGATCTGATTACGGAAAAGCAGATCAGTTTTGTTGACATACACCGTTATCTTGACGAAATATCGGAGCGGATTTTAGAGCATATGGCGCCGATGTACGCTGAGTACGGTATGGAGGTTGTGAACTTTTTTGTTAATTCTATTTCCGTGCCGGAGAATGATCCGGGCTACTGCAGAATACGGACGGCGCTTGCCGCGGCAAAGGAAAAGGAACTGCTGGCAAAAGGCGCAAAGGCTGAAATGGAGATTCTTGGTTACAGTTATCAGGAAAAAAGGACGTACGACGTGCTGGAAAAAGCGGCGCAGAACGAAGGCGGCGGGGCGGAGCTTGTCGGCGCGGGCATCGGCATGGGACTCGGCGTCCATGTCGGCAGCGCGGTCGGAAACGCGATGCAGGACGCGATGCAAAGCATATCCGGTATGTCCGGCAATATTGCGCCGGATATGGCAAGAAGCGGCGCGCCCTGCGCAGCGGAAAAGATTGCGGCAGAGGGCGGCGCGTCTGGCGCGGCGGGAAATCGTGCGGCGCGGGCCGACGGTATTTTCTGCCCGGCATGTGGGACCAAGCTTCCTGACAACGCAAAGTTTTGTTTTGAATGCGGCGTAAAGATCGCTCGGAGTTGTCCTGACTGCGGAGCGCAGTTACAGCCGGGCGCAAAATTCTGTCTCGAATGCGGCAAGAAATTGCAATAAGAAATTGTCAAAAAATGCTTGACAAGTTGTCCTTATCATAATATACTAAGGAAGTCGGTTGCGGTAGCGACCGATCGGAATGGGATCTTAGCTCAGCTGGGAGAGCATCTGCCTTACAAGCAGAGGGTCATAGGTTCGAGCCCTATAGGTCCCACTCATTTCCTTTATAGCATATGGCGAGATAGCTCAGTTGGCTAGAGCATGCGGTTCATACCCGCAGTGTCGAGGGTTCAAATCCCCCTCTCGCTATTTTTTAAAAGCCTTGAAAACAAGTTGTTTTCAAGGCTTTTTGTGTTACAATAAATGAAGGTAAAGTAAAGTGAAATTAAAAATAATACAAATTGAAAATAGAATAGTCACTTGCTTTGCAAAGGGCAGCTTGTAGTATGCCTCGGCAAAACTAAAATACAACTTTAGATTTGCCGAGATTTATATTGATAAGAGGAGAAAATCCGGCTATAATAAAATTATAATTTAGATTAGCTCAATATTTTTGTTTGAATTTCCTATGCTGAAATTGGAAGGGAGAGAGCAATATGGCATATATTAAGCGGGCCGCGGAAGATACGATTGCGCGGGTTTCTAAAATGTTTCCAGTGCTTTTAGTGACTGGTCCCAGACAGGTTGGAAAAACAACCCTTCTGCAAAAACTTGCAGAAGCGCAACGAAGTGAGGGAGTGGAGCGGAAGTATGTAACCTTGGATGATCCTGATGTGAGGTATTTGGCGAAACATGATCCAGCTTTGTTTTTGCAGAGATATTCCCCTCCGGTAATGATTGACGAGATTCAATATGCAACAGAATTGCTGCCTTATATTAAAATGAGCGTGGACCGTTCAAAGAAAAAAGGCGACTTCTGGATTACAGGATCGCAGGTTTTCCGGCTTATGAATAATGTCAGTGAAAGTTTGGCCGGGCGAGTCGGTATCGTAAATTTATTAGGATTGTCCGATGCGGAGATTTATCAGGAACCAAGCAAACCGTTCCAGACAGATCCGGCACATTTAATGAACCGTTTATCTGTGAGAACTCCCCATGGCTTAAATGAAATCTACAGCAGGATTTTCAAAGGTTCCATGCCAGAGTTGTACGCGGATGGAAACGTCGATTGGGAGACATATTACCGCTCCTATGTAGATACGTACCTGCAACGCGACATTCGTGATCTTGCGCAGGTAGCTGATGAAATGCAGTTTTACAATTTTATGACGATTGTTGCCGCCCATACTTCAAAGCCCGTTATCTATGAGGAACTGGCAAATATGGCTGGAATTTCGTCGCCTACGGCAAAGAAATGGCTCTCTATTTTAGTGTCCTCCCATATCATTGCTTTGGTGCAGCCATATCATAACAACGCGCTGAAGCGCGTTGTCAAAATGCCGCTTCTTCATTTTTTGGATACCGGTTTAGCCGCTTACCTCTTAAAATGGGGCAATTCAGAAGCGTTGGAAAAAGGGGCTATGTCCGGCGCTTTCTTTGAAAGCTATGTGTTTTCAGAAATCTATAAGAGCTATCTGAATGCGGGGAAAGAGCCTCCTATTTTCTATTACAGGGACAGGGACCAAAAGGAAATTGATCTGCTGCTTTACCAAAACGGCGTGCTTTCTCCAATCGAGATCAAAAAAGCGGCGTCCCCCGGAAAGACCGCGATCAAGAACTTCGATGTTTTAGAGCCTGTGACCCGGGCAGAAACCTTTGGGGGTCTGGAGTCTTTAAAAGTAGAAATTGGAACGGGAAGTGTAGTCTGTATGGCAAACGATTTGCTTCCCGTAAATGAAAAGAACTGGTGTGTGCCGGTTTGGCTGATTTAATGATTCAACCATGGAAATACTCAGAAAGGAAGTTAACCGTTGGGTGAGCATACGCATCAGGTTGAGCGCAGCATGCGAGGGAAATTTGCCGTATGCTGCATTTTTGCGCGGTCTGAAGAATTTTGACGTTAGTGTATGGTTTCATTCATCTTTCCGTCATAAAAATGATTGTTCCATATCTTTTCAAATTCTTCTTTGCTGATGAAATCCGCATGAAATTCATGTCCCCATATATGGGAATTAAATTCTTCAACTGTCGGAATAGGCGTTATTTCTATTGCGCCAGAATATAGGTCGTCTATATTTCTGGTCGTTCCATCCGAAAAGATATCAATCGATCTGATTGCCAGCCGCTCTTCGGTTAAATTGACTTCATAAAGAATAATCACAGGTTCGTGATCAGGCTTATGATCCCAGAACAACTTTAAATATTCCATTTGTTTCACTATATTTTGCCTCCAGCTTTTATTTTAGCATGTATGTCAAGTGCGGTTTACATGGAATGACATTACAGACTTCAAAAATTGAACGATAGACAAAGTTAAAAACAAGTAAATCAAAAATAAGTAAATCGTATTTAACTAAATTATAATAACGTGATACCGTGTAGATATTAAGAATACATTTTTGAACCCGATCTCTTCACTTTTTGAAGAACCTGAAAATCTATTGAAGCAAGAGGTACGGGAACCCGCGCTTTATAATGCCATCATTACAGCCGTTGCAACTGGCGCTTCCCGTATGTCGGAAATTTCTGCAAAAGTTGGCGAAGATACCAGCGTTTGTGCTACTTATTTGAAAAACCTGATGGCGTTGGGGTTGGTTCAAAAGGAAATGCCTTACGGTGAAAAGGCATCCCGAAAATCAATTTACGCCATTGATGATAATATGTTTCGATTTTGGTATCGGTTTGTGCCGGAGAATCATTCCATTATTGGGCGTGGAGCTGTTAATTTAGCCTATAAACGAATCGAGCCGTATCTGTCGGATTATATGGGGAAAGTATTTGAAGAGATCTGTAAGCAGTATCTTTGGAAGCTGCTACTAAGCGACGAATCTCCTGTGCAGTTTAGGAAATTGGGGCGTTGGTGGGGGACTGATCCATCTACCCGTAGTCAGGCAGAGATCGACATTATGGGCGAGCAGGATAAAAATACCGCGTTGTTTGGCGAATGCAAATGGACAAATGAAAAGGTCGATGTAGGTGTGTTAGAAACATTGATAAGACGAAGTAAAATATTCCATTATAATGAAACATATTTGTATCTGTTTGCGAAAAAAGGATTCACAAAGGGATGTGTGGAAGCCGCCGATACTATGGGAAATGTGACGCTAGTGCAGTATAAAAATCTTTTAGAGAAAATCGCGGAATACAACAACCTATAAGTCCGTTAAAAAAATTTCAGAAATTCCCTTTTTCCGCAGCCTGTATTTCTGCACCTTGGTTAATGGGATTTCAAACGGCGCATTTGTTTTTGGAAATTTATTGTTTAATATATCATGATAGAGAGCAGTCATAAAGTCCTTCCATTCTGTTAAGGCGGTTGTTTGAGAGAAATCTTCTAAATAGGCATAGCCGTCGCTTAAATAGAACACCTCTAATGCTAATGCCAGATCACAATCCGGGTCAGAGAGTATTTTTTGGGGTACTTCAAATCCGTCGTCCCAGTTATAGTGATTCAGCTTACTTTTCAAATCATAATATACCATACCATTTATGCCTCGCTTTCATTCCGGTCGATTGCGCAGGACAATGTTTCGACGTTCACAATTTTTAATTCTATCATATTTCTAAGAGAGTGAAAAGAAGGTCTTTTCCGGTCAAAAAGCGAAATCCCCGGTATGAGAGCCGGGGATTTCGGACTGTAGACATCTCCTATTTGTTTTGCTTATCGGGATAACCGTTTCCCTGCAGATCGGAAGAAGGAGTCGAAGATTTTTTCTCGCCCTTACCGGATGCCGGGCGGCTGCTTTCCCAGACGCCTTTTGGAATGGTATCGACAGGTTTCTTTTTGTCTGTGATCTTCATAGTGCCTCCAAAGTTTTATCGTTTTCTAGCGATCGTGCCCGGCGGCGAATTCTTTTACAAGACGTTCCACGTCATCGAGACAGGCGCCGCATACAGTACCCGCGCCGGTTGCGTCTTGCACCGCTTCCAAGGTGTCGGCTCCGCCTTCGACGGCTTCTTTGATCATGCCGCTTGTGACAGACATACAGTTGCAGACGATCTTATCATAGTTCATAGAATGCGTATGCCATCCTTTCTTTGACAGTTTTCGGAAAAATCAGTCTCCGCCCGGTCCGTCCTTGCGGGGTCTTGTGGATTCCGGCAGCGGCTCGACGGGACCGGAAATATTTTTCCCGTTGTCTGAAAGCGGGAGATTTCCGTCTCCGAAGCTGTTTTTCGCCTGTTCGTTGGTCGGGTAATTGTCAGAAGTATTGTTTTTCATAATGCACCGTCCTTTCAAGGAATAGGATATACAGACCGGAAAGATTTATGCGGGATTCCGGTCGATCAGGCGGTAAAAATTTCTTTGTAAAAAAATGGAAGCTTGTGTTGCGGTCGCGCTTTGTTTGTCGGATAATAGAGAAGAGAAAAGAAACAGGTTTGGACGAATGGGAGAAAATTATGAAGATCGTAGAAATTAACTGCCCTTCCTGCGGCGCAAAATTAAGACCGGAGGACGCGCGGAACGGAATGATTACCTGCGCATACTGCGGAAATCAGTTTTTGGTGGATGAAGAGAGAAGAACGCACATTTCTTATACGCCGCTTCCGGTCAAGGTATATCAGGAGCCGGAAAGCAGGGGCGCGAAGATACGCGGCATGATCGCCGCAATTTGCGCAGTGATAGGAATATTCTGCCTTATCGTCGTTCTAGCGATAAACTCGTATTCGGGATTAAAGGAAAAAGAGAACAATGAATCAATCGCGTTTCAGAAAGCGTCCGCCCTCGATGCAGACGGCGCTTTAGAGTCAGGCGGGATGGAGACAGGAGAAGAAAGCGGTCTGTACTGTGCCATAGTGGGAGAGATATTCGGCAGGATGGAAGGCGTGACGGTGCAGGAACTGGAACAGGTCAAATACCTGAGGATCGAGGACGGCGCGGCGCAGCAGATCTGGTACAGCTTTGGCGATCCGTATGCGGAAGAGACAGAGATCATGACGGCGTCCTTTTCCGGGTTGGACTGGAATCCCGCCGATATCGGCAGGTTTACCGGGCTTGTGAAGCTGGAAATTAATTATGGTTCTTTAGCGGCAGCGGATTTGAGCGCGCTGACGAATTTGCGGGGACTTGGCGCTAGCGGCACGAGGCCGGCGGAGATTGCAGAGGCGGTCGGAGAACCTGCGCGGATTACCGATCTGGAATTAAAGAACATCGATTCGATGGAAGGCATTGCTGCTTTTGAAAATCTGGAACGGCTTTCCGTTCAGGATATGCCGGATACAGACCTCAAAGAGCTTGTCGCCTTGAAGCATTTAAAAGAGCTTTCGCTGGAGGATACCCGCCGGTCTGATTCCGTAATCCAGTGGGAGGACGAGGTGCGGGTGACGGATTATTCCGCCGTATCGGCGATGACCGGTCTGGAATCTCTATCGCTCAGTTCGGATATGATTCGTGATATTGGAATGCTGAAACCGCTTGTTCATCTGAAATCTCTGACATTAGAGGATAGTTCTGCGATCGGTCTGGAAGCGCTTTCGGAGCTTACCGGTCTTGAGAAGCTTTGTCTGACCGGCAACGATGAGCTCCAGTCGTTTGAACCGGTCGGGGCACTGACCGGGCTGAAGGAGCTTACGGTCGATAAGCTGACTTCACAGCCGGACCCCGATCTTTCCGCTTTGAAAAACCTTGAAAAGCTGGAAATCAGCGGTTTTATGTCGGTATCTTCCCTCAGGGATCTTTCCGGCATCAGAGAGCTTTCGATCCACGGCTGCAATGTGGACGGAGCGGACGCTCTTTCCACACTGACGAACGTGGAACGGCTGACCTTTTATTCCGTGTGGACTTCGGGGGAGCATTATCTGAGCGGACTGCGTTTCCTGGACGGGATGACAGGTCTGAAATACGCGGATTTCAACGGAAATCTGGACGGCAGCGGCTGGAGCGGCTACAGCTATGGGCTTGAAGTCGCCGGAGATATCTCTTCCATATTCAATCATCCGGGACTGGAAGAATTGTATGTAAGCGGCGGCACGTTTGAAATCGATTTTGATAAGATCGGTGAAAACGCTTCGCTTCGGGCGCTTGGAATGAACGGAATGAGTCTTCATGAAAATTATCATGTGGAAGCCTATAACGGGATGGTGGATATGTGGTACGACGACGTAAGCCTGAAAGATCATCTTGATTTTCTGAAAAATTTCCCGAATCTGGAAGAGCTGTATCTGGACGGCAACGAACTGACGGACGTGGAATTTACGGAGGGACTGACGCAGCTTACGAAGCTGAGCGTAAAGGACAATTATATCACCGATCTGTCGCCGCTCGTCCATGCGGAGCATCTTGCGTATCTGGATATCAGCGACAATCCGGTGTCGCAGCCGGAAGGAATGGACGACAAAGTGACGATTATCCAGTAAAGGGAAGCGGGAGATGGCGTTATGACTATGGACAAAAAGAAAACGGAAGCTTATTTCAGAGTCGAGGTCAGTAAGCTGCGTCCATGGATGAGCTACTGCCCCATATACGATTCAAGATGAATAGTAGCCACTGCCCCGGAAAGCCCTATTTTACTGGGGTTCCGGGCTTATGGCTCTATAAATTGCATTTTCATTGCATTATTTATATCA
>JAGARW010000018.1 GCA_017621975.1 Lachnospiraceae bacterium
AGAGTACTAACAAAGGGAGGAAAGGCAACTTCCCAAACTATCATTCAGGAGGAAGAAAAATGAAGGTAAAAAAATTATTGTCAACAGTGTTGACAACAGCAATGGTTGTTACGATGCTGGCAGGATGCGGCGCAGCAAAAGAGTCGGCTCCGGCAGCAGAGGCTCCGGCGGAGGCGTCTACGGAAGCTGCGGCCGAGGAAGCGGCTCCGGCAGCAGGCGCGGATCTTTCCGGCGAATCTATTACATGTATCGTACCTTACGATGCGGGCGGCGGTACAGACACCGTTATGAGAGCGCTGGCTGATTCCGCAAAGGGTTCTTTCAAGAACATCACAGTTGAGAACCGTTCGGGCGGCGGCGGCGCGACAGGTATGCTGGCGGGCGCTACGGCAAAGGCTGACGGAACGACGGTTACGATGATTACAGTTGAGCTTGCAACGCTGGAAGCGATGGGAACGAACGCAGGTCTTACATATTCCATGTTCAAACCGATTATGATGGTAAACAGCGCTTGCTCGGCAATTACAGTAAAAGCAGACGACGAGCGTTTCGCTACTCTGGAGGATCTGATCGAGTACAGCAAGAGCAATGAATTGCAGATGGGTAACTCCGGTAACGGCGCGATCTGGCATCTGGCAGCGGCTGGTCTTGCAAAAACAGCAGGTACGGAATTCAAGCATGTTGCATACGATGGAGCGGCAGGCGCGATCACAGACCTTCTGGGCGGACATATCGACGCAGTAGCGGTTTCCTATGCAGAAGTTGCAAGCTATGTAGAAAGCGGCGACTTAAAGGTACTGGCTGTTATGAGCGACAATCGTCTGGAATCCATCCCGGACGTACCGACATGCAAAGAATGCGGATATGACGCAGTTCTTGGTACATGGAGAGGTCTTGGCGTTCCGAAGGATACGCCGGATGAGATCGTAGACGCTTTATATGCGGCGTTCAGCTCTGCGGCAGAATCTGATGCATTCGTAGAATTCATGAACAACTCCAACAATGTAATCGACATTCTGGACGGCCCGGCTTTTGAAGAGCGTATCGCAAAAGACCTTGAGGTTTATACAGGACTGGTAGAAGACCTTGGCTTAAAGGTTCAGTAAGATAAATAAACATAGTTGTTACGTTAAGCAGCTTATAGAATCAGCGGGGAAGTTTGCTTCTCCGCTGATTTTTTTAACAGAAAGAAAACATGTAGGAGGTATTCCGATGAAAAAAGGAAATATTATCACTTCTGTCCTTGTGATGGCGCTGAGCGTTTACGTAATCGTAACATGCGCGGGCTATCCGACGGCGGAGGCATACGGCACGGGCGTACCTGGTCCCGGCTTGTGGCCGATGGCAGTGGCAGTTTGTATGCTGCTTGCAGCGATCAGTCTGCTGATCAAAGCGCTCCGAACAAAAAAGGAAGACGATACGCCGATCGAGATGTGGACGGAAGGAACAAAGAGAGTTTACATTACAATGGCGATTCTTGTCGTTTATGTAGCCGTTCTCGGAATCATCGGCTTTTTGATTTCCACCGCGGTCATGCTGTTTATTTTCATTCAGTGGTTCGGTAAAAAGAAACCGTGGATCACGCTGCTGATTTCCGTGATCTGTACGGCGGTCATTTACGGCGTGTTCAAGTTCCTGCTGAACGTACCTGTTGACTTCGGTTTATTTTATATTTAGGAGGAAGCGCTATGTTAATAGAAGTATTACAGTCGGCATTTAGTCCGATGGTTCTGTTATATATGGTTCTTGGCGTAGGCGCGGGTATCTGTATCGGCGCGCTGCCGGGACTGACGGCAACGATGGGCGTTGCGCTTTTACTTCCGCTGACGTTCGGAATGGATGCGACGTCCGGTATTTTAATGCTCCTTGGTATTTATGTCGGAGCGATCTACGGCGGTTCTATTTCCGCAGTTTTATTACATACGCCGGGTACGCCCGCATCGGCGGCGACGGCGATCGACGGTTACGAGTTCTCCAAGCGGGGCGAGGCGGGACGCGCGCTCGGTATTGCGACGCTCGGCAGTTACGTCGGCGGTATTATGAGCTGTATTTGCTTATGGCTGATCAGCCCGCAGCTTGCGAAGCTGGCGCTGAAATTCAGTTCGGCGGAATTTTTCCTGCTGGCATTGTTCGGTCTGTGCATCATTTCCAATATTTCCGGAAAGGACATGGCGAAAGGTCTGATCTGCGGTTTCCTTGGTATTTTGACGGCTACGATCGGTATCGACAGCGTAACGAGCTACGTACGTTTTTCCGATAATGTCAACTTACTCTCCGGCGTGCAGTACATCGCGGTTATGATCGGTCTGTTTGCGATGAGTCAGGCGTTTGAATCGATCGAAGATATTTTTTCAAAGGATGAGGTCAATACAAAAGTAACGAGACTGCTTCCGACAAAGGAAGACTTAAAAACTATTTTGAGAACGTCTTCCGTCACGGGTCTGATCGGAACGTTTATCGGTATCGTACCGGGCGCCGGCGCGGATATCGGTTCCTTTGTAGGCTACAATGCGGCGAGAGGCTTTTCCAAGCATCCCGAAGAGTTCGGTAAGGGCGCGCCGGATGCGGTTGCGGCTTCCGAAGGCGGCAACAACGGCGTAACGGGCGGCGCGCTGATTCCGATGCTGACGCTCGGCGTTCCGGGCGACGCGGTTGCGGCGATCATGATCGGCGCTCTGACGATTCAGGGACTGACGCCGGGACCGATGCTCTTCCAGAATAATAAGGTTCTTGTATATACGATCTTCCTCGGTATGTTTGTTGCGAATACGATCATGGTGCTGCTCGGTTTTTCCTGCATCAGACTGTTTACAAAGGTACTGAGCGTGCCGAAGACGATCCTGACGCCGATCATCTTTGCGCTTTGCGTGATCGGCAGCTATGCGATGCGCAATAACTTATTCGACGTAGGCGTTATGCTGTTGGCAGGTATTATCGGATATTTCCTCGGTAAGGTCAAGGTTCCGACGTCTCCGGCGATCCTCGGACTCATCCTTGGACCGATGGCGGAAAAGAATTTCCGTACGGCGCTTCTGAAGTCCGGCGGAAGTCCCGACGTATTTTTCAATACGGTAATTTGCTGGTTCTTTATTATATTGATCGTTGTTTCCTTATTCGGCGGCAAGATCAAAGCGTTTGGGAAAAAGATCATAAAAAAATAACGGGCGGTAAAAACAAAGCGTTTGTTTTGAAACGGAGAAAAGATGGCTGAAATTATTACAATCGGAGAAACTATGGCGGCGTTTGTGCCGAAAGGAACAGGGTATCTGCATTATATCAAGGATTATGAGCTGCGTATTGCCGGAGCGGAAAGCAATCTGGCGATCGGGGCATGCAAGCTCGGCCATTCCGCTTCGTGGATCAGCAGCCTTGGGGACGATGAACTCGGATACTTTGTAAATAACAGTATTCGTGCGGAAGGCGTAGAGACGCGGTATGTACAGTTTCATAAGAAACGTCCGACCGGCGTTATGCTGAAACAGATCCTGCCGGGAAAAGAGACGAGCGTCTTTTATTACCGGGAGCATTCGGCGGCGAGCCGTATGCATAAGGATATGCTGAAGCCGGAAATGTTTACGGGAGGAAAAGTTCTGCATTTGACCGGAATTACGCCCGTACTGTCGGACACGTGCGAGGAGTTGGCTCTGCAGGCTGCCGCAATGGGAAAAAAAGAGGGACTGCTGCTCAGCTTTGATCCGAATATCCGCAGAAAATTGTGGAAAGAAAAGAATTATACGAAAACTCTGCAAAAAATCGTAGAGTATACCAATATTCTCATGCTTGGACTGGATGAAGCGAAGACGCTTTACGGGACGGATGAGAAAGAAAAAATTATAGAAGCGTTTTTCCAAAAGGAAGATGCGCAGTATATCGCCATCAAGGATGGCAGCAGAGGGGCTTACGTGGCGGACAGGGACGGCGGTTATGCCATTCCTCCGTATCCCTGCACGCCCGTAGACCCGATCGGAGCGGGGGACGCCTTTAATGCGGGCTTTCTGTGCGGATTGTTAGAAGGTGCAAGCGTACGGGAAGCGGGAGAAATAGCGGCTATAGCGGGGGCGCTGGCAACGGAAAGCTATGGAGACATTGAAGGGTATCCGACCCGCAGGGCGATACGGCGCATATTGGACGAAAAGAGCGGAAAGGACGCGGAGATCTATCGTTAAGCGATAGGAGAGGTGAGTATGGCGGTCGGAATGAAAGAAATTTTAAAGGATAATCCAATCTGTGCGATCATGCGCGGAATACCGACGGAAAAGGCGTTAGCTTATGCACAGGCGGCTTACCGCGGCGGCGTGAGATTGTTTGAGGTAGCGATGAACACGCAGGGCGGCGCGGAGCAGATTGCGCTTCTGCGCCGGGAGTTCGGCGCGG
The DNA here is from genome assembly GCA_017621975.1 of Lachnospiraceae bacterium. Lineage (GTDB taxonomy): Bacteria > Bacillota > Clostridia > Lachnospirales > Lachnospiraceae > VSOB01. The sequence goes on from JAGARW010000018.1 coordinate 4,375, forward strand.
ACGTATATATCGGTGCGGGAACAGTTATTAACAAGGAACGCTGCAAAGCGGCGCACGACGCGGGAGCACAGTTTTTCCTGACGCCGAATGCTGCCAAGGAAACGCTGCGTTATTGCAGAAGTCATGAGATTCCGCTTCTGCCGGGCGTTATGACGCCGACGGACGTAGGCGTTTGTTTAGACTATGGGTTTCAGATCATGAAGCTGTTCCCGGCGGGAGATTTGCCGATGTCTTATATCAAGAGTTTGAAGGGACCTTTTGACGGAACGCAGTACGTGGCGGTCGGCGGCGTAAAGCTGGAAAACATTGCCGGATTTTTTAAAGCGGGTTTTATCGGCGTCGGGATCGGCAGTAATCTGATTCCAAAGGAGTTTGTAAAAAACGACGACTGGGACAGCGCCGCCGCTTATGTGAAAAAGTTCTTTGAACAGATAGAAACTGTTGAATAAGGACAGCGCGGACGCATGGTGCGCGTAGGCCGAAGCAGGGAAGGAAGGCGGAGAGCAGGATGGAAGTAAGAACGGCGGCATCGCCAAGAGATGTGATGCATTACACGACGCAGCGGTTAAGAGAAGAATTTCTTGTTCAGGATTTATTTATTCCGGGAGAGATTAAGCTGGTCTACAGCCATATTGACAGAATTATTACGGGCGGAGCAGTTCCGGTGGAACCGATCGCGCTGACGGCAGGGAAAGAGCTGCGTGCGGATTATTTTTTGCAGCGCAGAGAGCTTGGCGTTATCAATATCGGCGGAGCGGGAACGGTCACGGTAGACGGACGGGAGTATCCGGTCGCGCACAAGGAAGGTATGTATATCGGCATGGGCAGCCGGGAAATTACATTTGCGAGCAAGGATGCGGCGCATCCGGCGAAATTTTACTTGAACTGCGCGCCTGCACATAAGACATATCCGACAGTTTTGATAAGACCTGAAGGGAAGCCGGAGGAAGGCGTCGTCATCGTAAAGGACGAAAATAAAGTAGAGCTTGGCACATTGGAGGAGTCCAATCACCGTACGATCTGTAAATATATTCTTCCGGGACAGGTGGAAAGCTGCCAGCTTGTCATGGGAATGACGCACCTGGAACCGGGCAGTGTCTGGAACAGTATGCCGTGTCATACGCATGACAGACGGATGGAAGTTTATCTTTATTTTGAATTATCGGAAGATGATTTTGTCATGCATTATATGGGCGAGCCGACACAGACACGGCATATCGTTATGAGGAATGAGGAGGCGGTGATCTCTCCGAGCTGGTCGATTCACTGCGGCTGCGGAAGCCGGAATTATACGTTTATCTGGGGTATGGTCGGAGAAAATCAAGCGTTTGACGACATGGACGGCATTGATAATAAAGATTTATTATAAAGGGTCATAAAGAAAGGGAGAAAATATATGAACGCAGTATTGGAAAAAATTCAAAAATTGGGAATTGTACCGGTTGTCGTATTAAATGACGCGGCGGACGCGGAGCCGGTTGCAAAAGCGCTTTGCGAAGGCGGTCTGCCGGTAGCGGAGGTTACGTTCCGCACGGATGCGGCGGAGGAATCCATTCGTATTATGAAAGAGAAATTTCCGGAAATGCTCGTAGGAGCGGGAACCGTGCTGACGACGGAACAGGCGGAACGGGCGATAAACGCGGGCGCAGAATTTATCGTAAGCCCGGGCTTTAATCCGACCGTCGTAAAATATTGTCTGGAAAAGGGCGTGCCGATGACGCCGGGCTGCAACAATCCTTCCGCAATGGAAGGCGCGCTGGAGTTGGGACTTGACGTTGTAAAATTTTTCCCGGCGGAGGCTTCCGGCGGACTGAAGGCGATCAAAGCAATGGCGGCGGCTTATGTAAACCTGAAATTTATGCCTACAGGCGGCGTGAATGCAAAAAATATCAACGAATATCTTGCATTTCCAAAAATCATTGCCTGCGGCGGAAGCTGGATGGTAAGCGGCGATCTGATCAAGAACAAAGAATTTGACAAGATCACGGAACTGACAAGAGAAGCGGTCATGACCGTGCTTGGCTTCGAACTGAAGCATGTCGGCATCAACTGTGAAAATGAAACGCAGGCGGATCAGACGGCGGGCTTTTTTGCGAAAGCATTCGGCTTTGAGAAGAAAGCGGGTAACAGTTCCGTCTTTGCAGGCAGCTATATCGAAGCGATGAAGGAGCCGTATCTCGGAGCAAAGGGGCATATTGCCATCGGTACGAACAACATTGAAAGAGCGGTTAATTACCTGGATGTGATCGGCGTTTCGGTTGATATGGAAACTGCAAAATATAAGGACGGAAAGCTGACCGCCGTATATCTGAAGGATGAAGTGTCCGGCTTTGCAGTGCACTTGGTTCAGAAATAAAAAAGTTGAAATAGGAAATTCAAAGAATTAGGAGGATGAGATAGCATGGCAAAGAAAGTTGTTACATTTGGTGAGATTATGCTGCGTCTGGCGCCGGAAGGATATTACCGTTTTGTACAGGCGGAGACGCTTGGCGCAACGTACGGAGGCGGCGAGGCGAACGTAGCGGTTTCTCTCGCGAACTATGGATTTGACGCCTATTACGTAACAAAGCTGCCGAAGCATGAAATCGGTCAGGCGGCGGTTAATTCCCTTCGCAGATTTGGCGTAAACACGGATTATATCGCAAGGGGCGGAAACAGAGTCGGCATTTATTTCTTAGAGAAGGGCGCTTCCCAGAGACCGTCAAAGGTTATTTATGACAGAGCGGCATCCGCGATTGCAGAAGCAAAGCCGGAAGATTTCAACTGGAAAGAAATTTTCGAAGGAGCAGAGTGGTTCCATTTTACGGGAATTACGCCGGCGCTGAACGACGATGTGGCAGAGATCTGTCTGGAAGCATGCAAGGCGGCAAAGGAAGCGGGCGTTAAGATTTCCTGCGACTTGAACTACCGAAAGAAGCTGTGGAGCAAAGAAAAAGCCGGGGAAGTAATGGCAAAATTATGCGAGTATGTAGACGTATGCATCGCAAATGAAGAGGATGCGGCGGACGTATTCGGTATTCACGCTTCCAATACGGACGTTACGACCGGTAAGGTGAACAAAGAAGGCTACAAGGAAGTTGCAAAGCAGCTGGCTGACAGATTCGGCTTTGAGAAAGTAGCGATCACACTGAGAGAATCGCTTTCTGCCAACGATAACAACTGGTCGGCAATGCTTTATGATAAGGGAGAGTATTTCTTCAGCAAGCAGTATAAAATGCATATTGTCGATCGTGTAGGCGGAGGAGACAGCTTTGGAGGAGGACTGATCTGTGCGGCGTTAAACGATTATGATTCCCAGCAGATCATTGAATTTGCTACGGCTGCTTCGTGCCTGAAGCATTCTATTGAAGGCGATTACAATATGGTATCAATGGATGAGGTATTGACGCTGGCGGGCGGCGACGGTTCAGGGCGCGTGCAGAGATAAACGGAAATAAAAAGAGGGGCTGCCGCCGGAAGCGGGGTTTGCGGATATCGGGCTTTTACGCTCAATATTCGTGCCGATACTTCCGGCGGCAGCCGTTTATGCAGCGTACGATAAGGAACGGATACGGGAAAAAGACGCTCAGGCGTGATAGCCGAGTTCGCGGGATAAGCTTTGTCCCGCCTCGAGAAGCAGGGAAGACAGCTCAAGAATCCTTTCGTCGGACATACGAGGCGTCGGTGCGGAAATACTGATCGCATATTCCGCCTTGCCGGTATAATCGTTGATGCTGATCGCGACACAGCGGACGCCTAGCTCGTTCTCTTCGTTGTCGAGAGCATATCCGCGCATGCGTACTTCTTCCAGCTCCTTTAAAAGCTGTTCGATATCGAGAATTGTAAATTCTGTTTTAGGCGATACGTCGGATCTTTCCCATATTTCGCGTACTTCGGCTTCCGACAGCCGTGACATGATCGCTTTGCCGACGGCGGTGCAGTAGAGCGGACTGATCATGCCGACAAAGGACGCCATTTGGATAGAGCGGCCTGTATTGGCAGGTTCGAGCTTGTGGATATAGCAAATATCGCAGTCGACGCGTTTGACGAGATGGACGGTCTCCAGAGTCTGCTCCATCAGATACTTCAAATAGGGCTGCGTCATGGAAAGGACATCGATCTGTTTTAAAACCTTTCCCGAAACGTTGACGATTTTCAGCGTCATATGATATTTTAAGGATTCTTCGTCCTGACTGACATAGCCCATATAAATAAGGGAATTCAAAAGCCGGTGCACGGTCGTTTTGTTGAGGTTCAGAAGATGGCTGAGCTCAAGAAGTCCGCAGGGACCTTCTTCTGCCAGCGTTTCCATAATCTGAAATATTCTGCCGGCGGACTGAACAGGATTTTTTTCGTTATCCATAGCGTATTCCTTTCTGAAGCATATTTTCTATATCGTATATGACAGTATATATTACGTTCGCCTTGCGACGTATTAAAAAGGTTCGTAATATGAAACACAATTTCACGAAATGAAACTATTGATATAACACTACTATTATTATAATGGAAAGGATTGGATTTGAAAATGGGAAAAACATCATTTTCTTTAGAAGGTAAGGTTGCGCTCGTGACAGGCGCCGCATATGGCATCGGCTTTGCAATCGCGCAGAGCTATGCGGAGGCGGGTGCAAAAATCGCTTTTAACTGCCGCTCACAGGAGCATATGGAGAAGGCGCTTGCGGAATACAAAAAACTTGGCGTCGATGCAAAAGGCTATCTCTGCGATGTGACGAAAGAGGAGCAGGTGCTTAAAATGGTAAAGGAGATTGAAGGCACGCTCGGAACGATCGATATCCTTGTCAATAACGCAGGCATTATCAAACGGATCCCGATGACGGAAATGAGCGTAGAGGAATTCCGCCAGGTGATCGATATTGACTTAAACGCGGCGTTTATTACATCGAAAGCGGTTCTGCCTAAGATGATCGAAAAAAGAAGCGGAAAGATCATCAATGTCTGCTCGATGATGAGCGAGCTTGGCAGGGAGACGGTGTCCGCTTATGCGGCGGCGAAAGGCGGGCTGAAAATGCTGACCAAGAATATCGCGTCGGAGTACGGACAGTATAACATCCAGTGCAACGGGATCGGACCGGGCTATATCGCAACGCCGCAGACGGCGCCGCTGCGTGAAACACAGCCGGACGGCAGCAGGCATCCGTTCGACAGCTTTATTATTGCGAAAACGCCTGCAGCAAGATGGGGAACGCCCGAGGATCTGATGGGACCGGCGGTTTTCCTCGCGTCGGAAGCGTCCGATTTTGTCAACGGACAAATATTGTATGTGGACGGCGGCATTCTGGCGTATATCGGAAAGCAGCCGTAAGAGGTATCATAAAAAAAGAAGCAAAATCCCGGCATGCAAAAGTATACCGGGATTTTTGCAAAAAGGGAAGTTAAGCCTTTTATTTTATGAAAAAAAGTGTATAATATAATTATTCAGAAAGCGGTTCCGCTTATCAATTTTCAGTAAGAAAATTCTATCAACCAATCTGATATCATATCTTAGGAGGTCGTTTCATGACGAAGAATTTAAGTGCTTATTTTCCGATCATTCAGACAAAAGAGAAAATTTTACAAAAGATAAAAGAAAATCCCGAATTAGAAAAAATCTATTATTCATGGACAAAAGAACAGAGAAAAGAATTTTTAGATTGCTGTAGCGGAGCAAAAGGATTTAAGCTCCTTTACGATAGCTTTTTTAAGGAAATATTTAATGTCGAATATTGTGCGGAGACAATGGAAGACTGGCTTTCTTCAATATTGAAAAGAAAAATAAAAGTATTATACGCGCTTCCCAATGATTCTGTACGGATTGCGGATGAAAGCAGTTTGCTGATTACGGATATTGTAGTGCAGCTGGAGGACGGAAGCATTGCAAATGTGGAAATGCAGAAAATCGGTTATTTATTTCCGGGAGAGAGAAGCGCCTGCTATTCTGCGGATTTGCTGCTCAGACAATATAAAAGAATTCGTGATAAAAAGAAAAAATCTTTTAGCTACAAAGACATTAAAAATGTATATACAATTATATTGTTTGAAAAAAGTCCGCGGGAATTTCGCCGGTTTGGAAAAGAATATATTCATTATTTTAAACAAAAATCAAATACCGGTATGGAGTTGAATCTGATACAGGAATATATATTCGTTTCACTTGATTTGTTTAAAGAAAATCGTGAGTATAAAACATTGGAAGATGAAACGGCGGCTTGGCTTTTGCTTTTTTGCGAGGATGAGCCGGAACAAATAGGGAGACTGATTGAAAAATATCCGAAATTTAAATACATATATGAGATCGTTTATCAAATGTGCCTGAATGTGGAAAGGGTGATGAATATGTTTTCGGAGGAACTTCGTATTCTTGATAGAAATACGGTACAGCTTATGATCGACGAATTGCAGAAAACGATAGACATGCAAAAAGACGCGATGAAAAAGAGCGGTAATGTAATAAAGGAGCAACGAGACGAAATAGAACAATTAAAGAAAAGAATCATGCAAATGGAGCAGGGACGCTAAAAGAAATACCCCTTCGGATGTCCCCGCAATATGCGGCTCCGAAGGGGTCGTTTGTTTCCTTATAAACGGCTTATCATATGCTCTACAAGCCTTGCGGAATGCTCCGCAGCCGCTTTTTCAAACGCCGGGTAATCCATGTGCGCGCTGTCGTCCGCTTTATCGGAGATCGCGCGGATGATAACGAACGGAATATGATTGAGCCATGAGGCGTGCGCGATCGCCGCGCCTTCCATTTCCGTACAATAACTGTCCGGGAAGTTTTTCAGAATACTGTCTTTTACCTGCGGACTGGAGATAAACTGGTCGCCGCTGACAATTCTGCCTTCGAAAACCTTAATTTCCGGATTGACAAGCTCGCAGGACGCTTTCGCCTGTGAGATCATAGCCGCGTCCGCCGCAAAGGAAAGCGTACCGAGCTGCGGCACTTCGCCGACCGGATAACCAAAACCGGTTGCATCCACGTCATGATAAAGCGCGTCGGTTGATACGACAATATCGCCGATGTTAATCTCTGCGTTTAAGGAACCGGCAACGCCGGTATTGATCACGTGCGTTACGTGAAAGACGTCCGACAGAATCTGTACGCATATCCCTGCGTTGACTTTGCCGACGCCGCTTCTGACAATAACGACGGGAATGTCGTTTAAAATTCCTTCCAAAAAGGTCATGGAAGCCTTTTCCAAAGTATTTGTAATCTGCATATGGCTTTTGAGCGTTTCCACTTCGATTTCCATAGCGCCGATAATACCGATCTTATTCATGGGAATATCCTTTCTTATGCGTCTTTTTCAGGATAAACAAGGTGCGCCTCGTCTATGTGATATAATGTATTTTCAAGATAACGGTTAGCGACATATTTTGCCATCGGCACGTTGTGATCGAGATAGTTACCGCAGTCTTCCGGGGCGGCGCCGGGAAGCTCGCCTTCAAAGTCGCGGACAAATTCAAACATACCGATAATAAAAGGAACAATATCTTTCGAATCAAGATCGCCTGCCATGAGCAGATAGCAGCCGGTACGGCAGCCCATCGGTCCGAAATAAACGATTTTATCCTTCCATGTCTCGTCGTTTCTCGCGTAGGTCGCGCATAAATGCTCTAATGTGTGAAGCTCCGCAGTATTCATGCACGGCTCGTCGTTCGGTGACGTCATGCGGAGGTCAAACGTAGTAATCGTGGCGTTTCCGTAAGTGTCCTTGCGGGACACATAGATACCGGGCTGTAATTTAATATGATCGATTGTAAAGCTTGCAATTTTTTCCATATGATTCTATTCGTCTCCATTCCGAAGCGCAGCGTAGGAATTGCGCAACCGAAGTCCGCGCAAGCGGCTTTGGTTGTCGCATCAAGGCTCATTTGCGGCGCTCCGGCGCAAATAGCCATGTGAACAATTAGCGCATCAGCGTAATTGTTCACATTGTCTCCATTCTTAATATATACTGTATAACAGATTCATCATACAAAACGGCGGGACAAAAGTCAATCTCGCCGTGAAATATCCGCATGATGCGACGCTTTTTACCGCGCCTTATACCTTGAAGCGGTAGCCTACGCCCCAGATCGTCTCAATATACTGCGGTTTTGCCGTATCAAATTCAATTTTTTCACGTATTTTCTTGATATGGACGGTGACGGTGGCAATATCGCCGATCGAATCCATGTCCCAGATTTCGCGGAACAGCTCTTCTTTTGTAAATACGTGGTTCGGGTGCTCTGCAAGAAATGTGAGGAGATCGAATTCCTTTGTCGTAAACTGCTTCTCTTCTCCATCGACCATAACGCGGCGCGCTGTTTTGTCGATACGGATGCCGCGTATCTCTACGATGTCGTTTGTCTGCGCCTGCGAGCCGACAAGCCTGTTGTAACGCGCCATATGCGCCTTGACTCTTGCGACGAGCTCGCTTGGACTGAACGGCTTTGTGATATAATCGTCTGCGCCGAGACCGAGTCCGCGGATCTTGTCGATGTCCTCCTTTTTGGCGGAAACCATCAGGATCGGAATATCCTTTGTTTCGCGTATCTTCTTGCATACGTCGAAGCCGTCGATGCCGGGAAGCATCAGATCGAGAATAACAAGGTCAAAATCTTCCGCAAGCGCGCGCGCAAGACCGGTATCGCCGGCGTTTTCAATTTCCACTTCAAACTCGCTTAGCTCCAGATAATCTTTTTCAAGATCGGCGATCGCTTCTTCATCTTCGATAATTAATATTTTACTCATTGTGTTTCCTCCGTTCTAAAGTAAAGTATATCAGGTTTCAGCTTCCCTATATTTTCTAATGACAAAATGCAGACACGTGCCTTCTCCTTCTTTACTGGTCGCCCAGATATAACCTCCGTGATCTTCAATGATCTTTTTGACAATGGAGAGTCCGATGCCGCTGCCGCCCTTTGAGGAATTGCGGGAAGCGTCTGTGCGGAAAAAGCGCTCGAATATATTGCTTAAATCTTTGGCGGCAATGCCTTTGCCGTTATCTTCGATTTCAACACGGATCGAGTCGATTTCGTCAAGAATGCGGATATCGATCACACCCTGAGGTTTATCCATATATTTAATGCTGTTGCTGATAATGTTGTTGATCACTCGTTTTAACTGCTCGGGATCGGCGATGATCCTTGTATCGGGACTGACAACGTTGGAATAATTCAGACGGATGTTTTCGGATTCCAGTTCAAGACCGACGTCTTCGATGCAGTCGCGGAAATATTCGCTCACATTGATGCGGTGAAAATTGTAAGGAATGCGGTTGGAATCGATGCCCGAATAAAAAGTCAGCTCGTTAATCAGCCGGTCCATATCGATCGCCTTATTGTAGATCGTGCGGATATATTTATCCATTTTCTCGGGCGTATCTGCAACGCCGTCCATCAGACCTTCCACATACCCTTTGATCGCGGTGATCGGCGTTTTGAGGTCGTGGGAAATATTGCTGATCAGCTCCTTATTCTGACGTTCGCTCTGTACCTTTTCCTCTGAGGATTCTTTGAGCCGCAGCCGCATATCCTCATAATTGCGGAACAGATCGCCGAATTCGCCTTTTTCCTCGGTCGTAAGGGCATAATCAAAGTCGCCCTCGGCAATTTTCTGCATGGCGCGGTTCAAATTGCGGATCGGATGAAAGATACCCTTCTGGATCCACTGCGTCAGCATAAGCGCGGTAAAAATAAGGATAAACGTAATGGCAACAAGCATGTCGATAATAAACGATTTCGTAAAGCGGCCGTTCAGCGGCGTTACGACAAAAATGCTGCCCTCGGAATCGTCGGAAAACAGGAAATCCGCCTGTTTGACAAATTTCTGAAGCTGATTGTAGTAATATCCCGCGTCCTGCCCGGAAATATCATACCCATAGGGCGGCAGCTTGGAGAATATGCGCCCTGCCGCAGCCTGATTGCCCGTATAATAGAGAACGCCGTCCTTTCGGACGATGATATAAGAAGCCTTTTTTTCCGCCGCTTCCTCAAGGGATGAAAGAAACGCCTTGTCCTCAAACTTTTCGGGGCAGTTTTCCGCGGTTTGGATAATAGAATCGAACAGCTCGGCGGTCTGTTCCTCTTTTGTCTGGAGGAAATTGGAAAACGCTTCATAATCGACTGCCTTAAAACCGTATTCCCTCTGCATGGTATGCGTCATATAAAATTCAATGCTCATGAAAGCGAGCGCCATCAGCGCGAGCGGCAGAAAAACCATCGTAATGAAGGTAATCAGCAGCCGTGTCCGTAATTTCATAAAAGCCTTCTTTCTATAGGAGAATTTGTGCTGCGCAAAACCATTCTCCACATTGCCGACATTTAAAAATATTATAGCACGATATTTACTTTTTTTCATAAATCATGAATGAGATTATTCTAAAATCTTTATAAAGAATTGACATTTTTTAAAAAGTATACTATGTTATAAATAAAAATAATAATCGTTTTTATTTTTAAAGGAGAAGCTATGGCATTAAAATACAGCCGACAGCGGGAAGCGATCAAGGAATTTCTCTCTACGAGGAAGGATCATCCGACGGCGGATATGGTTTATACACAAGTGCGGAAGGAATTCCCGAACATCAGTCTCGGCACGGTTTACCGGAATCTGACGCTGCTTGCGGAGACGGGAGAGATTTCCCGGATCAACGTAGGGGACGGGATCGATCATTTCGATCCGGATACATCGGAGCATTATCATTTTCAGTGTAAAAAGTGCGGCTGCGTACAGGATTTAAAACTGGAACATACAGGAAAGACCAACGAGCTTGCCGCGATGCAGTTTGACGGAGAAATTATGGGAAGCGTCACTTACTTCTACGGATTGTGCGGAAAATGCAAAGAGGCACGGAATTCATAAATAAAAAGATAAGATATGGGTATTCTTTTAATGAAATCAGGAAAAGGAGAACTCATATGAAATATGTATGTCAGGTATGCGGTTATGTACATGAAGGAGATAAGCCGCCGGAAAGATGTCCGGTCTGCAATGCCCCGGCGGAAAAATTCAGGGCGCAGACGGACGGGGACAGTTGGGCCGCAGAGCATGTGGTAGGAATTGCAAAAGGCGTCAGCGAGGATATTATGGCGGATCTGCGTGCGAATTTTAACGGAGAATGCTCGGAGGTCGGCATGTATCTTGCGATGGCGAGAGTCGCTCACAGAGAAGGATATCCTGAAATCGGTCTCTATTGGGAAAAAGCGGCGTGGGAAGAAGCGGAGCATGCGGCAAAATTCGCCGAACTTCTCGGCGAGGTCGTAACCGATTCGACCAAAAAGAATCTGCAGATGCGCGTCGATGCGGAGAACGGCGCGACGGCGGGCAAGTACGATCTTGCAAAACGCGCGAAAGCCGCGAATCTGGACGCGATCCACGACACCGTGCATGAGATGGCAAAGGACGAAGCGCGGCATGGTAAGGCGTTTCGGGGATTGCTGAAACGGTACTTTGGTTAAGCGATTTCCGAATTTTAGAGTATAAGAGGATGGGTTTTAGGCGGCGTCCTATAAGGAAGTAAATGAAATTTTCGGTGAAAGCGGTGTGGCGGAGGCCACGCCGCTTTTTCCGTAACATATATCAGTTTTGATAACGCGCTGCGTCCATACAGATCGATCTCTTTTTTATTCCTGCAATAACCAGTTAACTATATAGAAACTGAATGGGAATACATGAATCTCTATATAACGTCCGGTAAAAAGAGTTGCCAGATCAGCGCTCAATAAAAAAGCATTAGAACCTGTAACGTAAATATCATATTTTTCTTTGGAGTAAAGACTATTGATTGCCAACTCAAATTGGGACACATCTGGATCTCATCCACGAAAAGGTAGTTCATTCTTTCCGCCTGATAATGTTCCTCCACATAAGCATGGAGCGCGTGATATTCTTTGAGTTCTTCATATGCCAGATCCATAAAATCAATAAAAATGATATTGATATTTTCAAAATGACTTTTCTGCGCAGATACTCTGTTCTCACTATTCTTTTTATATTTTCGCTCGCTTTCAAAAAATGAAAATTTTTATTTTTTTGAAACCATCCCTTAAAATTTATTATACTTCCGTAAAATAGTATATGTAAGCAGCCGATTTCAAAACTATAATTTTTTTTGCTTTTTGAAAGCGATTTGGCTTCTCATGGGATACCAGCCTTTATTCTTGGCGTCAGTACATATGTATCTCTCTGTGTACTTGCATTCGTTCAGATTCTTACGACAATCTTTCCGTCCACTCTGTGACGATCCATATCCGAGAGCGCCCTTGCAATATCCGCAAAGGAATAAACGGCTCCCACGGCAGGTTTAATCTGATGCTTTGCAAGAAAGGAAAAAATATCTTCCATGCTCTTCTGCGTGGGATAGTTTGAGAAAAATCCGGTCAGGTACACGCCGTTTGGAATCTCCTTGATCGGATCAAAACCATTCAGGGCATATACGCCGCCCAGAATCCCGGTATTGCAGACAACGCCGCCCGTTTCCACACATCTTAATGTATCCCGAAGCGTTTTCGGACCGACCAGCTCCAATGCCTTTGTTACGCCCCGGAGCGTTCCCGCAAGAGTTCCGGTATCTAACAGCGCCCTATCTGCATCTTTTAAAAGTTCCAGTTTGTTTTCCCGGTGGGTTGTCGAAATGACTTTACACCCTATCGCCTTTGCAAGCTGTATCGCCGCATATCCCAGCGCGCAGGTGCCTCCGCGGATCAGCAGAGTATCCTCTTTTTTCAGATGCAGGCACTCAAACAAAGAACCCCAGGCCGTAAAATACGTTTCCGGAACCGCCGCTATTTCCGTCCATGATAACTCTGTGTGAATGGTAAATACATGGTCTGCCGGAAGCAGCGCGTACTCCGCATAGCTGCCGTGAAAGCTGCGTCCCATTCCGCCCATGAGCGCGACTACCTTATCGCCTTTTTTGAAATGACTGTCAGACGGGTCGGTAATCTCGCCCGCACATTCGATTCCCGGAATAATAGGCTTGTTAATGTAATCCGCCTGAATTTCATTCAGACGCAAAATCTGCTCCGAATGGTTCAGACCAAAGGTTTTTACCGCTACCAGTACCCACCCCGGACAAACCTGCGGGATGGGAACCTCTGTGATCCGTACCTGCTTTGCAGGAGTTGGCTCTGATAAAATGACGGCTTTCATTGTTCCCGGCATTATACTTCCGCCTCCTTTACTTTATGCCAACACTGCGGGTCTGCCGCATAGAAATTGCCGTTCCTGCCGCTTGCCACAGCCGGACATCCCCGGCACCACGCCAACAGCTCGCATTTCGCACATTTTTCAAATTTCCTGTAATCCCGGTAGCATTCCATCCGGCATACCCACACGTTAGCAATTCGATCCTCAAATACATTGCCGACTTTGCTGTTTTGTACCCGGCGGCAGGCGTAAATGTTTCCGGTCGGAAGAATCGTCAAATGACAGTTTCCACAGTTACAGCCGCCGTAAATCATGCCTTCTTCCACCGTTTTCGGAATTTTGAAAGCGCCGGTTTCGTATTCATACAACGTCCACAGATGGTCTTTCTTATTGAAGTAGGTTTCACAGCCTGCCGCTTCATACTCCTTAAATTTCCTGTCACAGGTTTCTAAAAGTTCCCGGTAGCGCAGAGGCGGGATGCCGGTGTCCTTTTCCTCACTGGTCGGGCAGTATCGGGCAAACGCAAATACATCCGCTTTGTGAGCGACTACCGTATCAATCATATCGGGAACCTCATCGATGTTCGTGCCGGAAACCGTCGTCATGATGACACTGTGGATACCTGCCCTCTTGATGCAGGCAATTTTTTCCAGCGTAATGTCAAAGCTCCCGGGCTTGCGAAACCAATCGTGAGTTTCCCTCATGCCGTCAAGGGAAAGCTGGTATTTCTGGCAGCCGTACTCTTTCAGTCTCCGGCATACCTCATCATTCAGATGAAAAGGATTGCCGAGAATCGTAAACGGGATGTCATGCTCTTTCAGAAGCTTCAGCAGTCTCCAGAAATTCGGGTGCAGGATCGGATCGCCGCCTGTAATATAGAAATAAGGCAGGCGGTCATAGACCTGACAGAAATCCAGACAGTTGTAAAACGTATCCTGCATCTGTTCCCAATTCATCGCGTCCGGCTTTTTGCAGTTGTTTTCGGAAAAAATGTAGCAGTGTTTACAGCGTTGGTCGCATTCGTCTGTAATGTGCCACTGAAAAGAGAAGAATTGCTTCGCTTCGGAAAAATATTGTTTCATATTCTTTGACCTCCTTTTATCGGGACTTGCTTCTGCAAGTCCTGGCACGGGATTCGGGTCAGCACCTGCTGACATCCTACCGCTCCGAATTCCTGCGCATCTATCATAAAATCGGACTGACCGAGTAACCTTTCAGATGTTCCCGGCAGGAGCGTCCCCTGCCGGGAACGGAGTTAGCGGGGGAATGGAACGATTTACTTGTCTCCGGCTCCACAGGCAGAACCGCAAGCAGTGGGCGCTTCAGTCGGCTTGTCTCCGGCTCCGCAGGCAGCAGGTGTTTCCGCAGGTTTGTCAGATGCTCCGCATGCTGTGCCGCAAGCCGCAGCGGGAGCCGTCTCCGTTTTCTTGTTCCATCCAGACAGATTTGAAAGTGCCATAATTTATACCTCCGTATGTTTTATTCAGAGTGCTGTTTGCTCTCTGTATCTATCATTTTAAAAATTTTTTTCAGTCTCACAAGTACGCACTTTTTTATAACTCAGGTTACCTTTTTGTAACCTTTGCGCTGTTTCGGGTGTTATATGCTCTAAGCGATTTCTTAATCACGATTTTTTCTTATGGGTAGTGAAGCGACATTTAGAGTATTTTTCATGCAGGGAGGACAAGATCAGGCGTATGTTGAAAAATGAGGTTGAGCAGATGTAAAAATGCGGAGCCGGAAACCTGTGAGATGATTCCCGGCTCCGCGCCGTTTCAGTATTGGAGAAATTCAGCCGGCGTCATAATCATTGGATTTTTCACGCCGGATTCTAAAAAATCTTTATCGCCGGTCAGTAAAACATCGGCCTTTGCTTCTATGGCTGCCCGAAGAATCGGGCGGTCATTTACATCACGGATTTGTGTCTCTGAAATAGTTTCCTCTGTCGGAATCGGAACCAGTTCCAAAGTCAAGAGCGAGGCGGAAAGAAATTTATCCAGGGACGCCGTTTGCGCTTAGGGCGGCAGAGATCAGGACGTTGGTATCAATCAAAACCCTCATGCGTTCTCGTCCTCATTTCTCAATTCTTTCACAAGTGCCATGACATCATCATCGGATGTCAAGCCAGCGCTTTCCGCTTCTCCGACCATCTCCTTTTGGAGTACCTGCATAGCGTAGACGGCAGAATTGACAATGCGGACGGTATTTCCCTCAACGATAAACGTAATGCGATCACCGCTTGCCACGCCGAGGACTTCCCGAACATCTTTCGGAATTGTGACCTGCCCCTTTGCCATGACTTTTGCATTGTCTATAAACGTATTTGTTAACATGATATTACACCACCTTTCTGAAACATGGAAAGTAGGGATTTCCCTACTTTTATTATATGCAGAGGACGCAGAAAAAATCAAGGGAAAATGCTGGAAGCAGCGAGATTGAAAAACTGCTGTTTTTGAATTTTTTGTAAGTTTGATGAAAATGCCCTTGACAATCCGTTTCGGGCTTTGCCGTAAAAATAGATTGTAAATTTTTCTTGAACCCCTCACAGACGTTGATTTTGGGAGCTTTTTTCACTATAATGATTAGAGTGTCAAAAGGTTTTATTTTTACGATGCTTGGTCAAATTGTACAAAAATTTTATTTCCTGTTCCGGGCTACGGATATAAGACTTTCTAAGCGTTCCGGCAATGGTCTGAAACAGTCTGACGCAAGTGGCGAAGATTCGCCATCCATGGCTCAGCTTCGCCTTTTTCGGACATCGTGTCCGAAAATTGCTGCACGGAGGCGGAACGCTAAGAAAATCTAATATCCTGCGCAGGCACAGTCAATAAAATATATTGTGCAATTTGACAATACCAGTTTTCAATAAAACCTTTTGACACCCTAATCTTATAATGAATGTAACATCACAAACGAATGTACCATATAAAATCAAATGTGTTAAAATGATTTGGGAGGTGTGCTTGCGATGAAAACCAAAGATGAGTTACCGGCTTGTCCCGTGGCGACTACAGTGCAGCTGATCGGAAGCAAATGGAAGCTGTTGATTATGCGTAATCTGCTTGTCCGTCCGTGGCGCTTTAATGAGCTCCAAAAAAATTTAGAGGGAATCAGTCAGAAGGTGCTGACCGACAGCCTGCGTTCTATGGAGTCAGACGGAATTATCACCCGAACAGTCTATCCGGAAGTCCCGCCGAGAGTAGAATACGCATTGAGTGAATTAGGAGAATCTATGCGGCCAATCATAAGCGCAATGGAACAATGGGGTATGTCTTATAAAAGTAGCGCAAAGAAAGCGTAAAATTGTCGGAATGAAAAAAACTTTTTGGAGGGGAGGCGTTTTATGCGGAGAAGGTGGCTGTGCCTATTGCTTACAATGTTGCTTCCGTTTTTGTTTACAGGCTGTACGAATAAGGAAAACGAGGAATTTGCGTTGGAAATTCTGCGGAAAGGACAAGACCGGAGGGACGCCGTTTTAAACAGCCGGACTGCCATTCAGGCGGGCGATACGTTTATCCCGGGAGAAACCTATACCGGAACGGCATATTATGTTTCGGAAGACGGGGACGATGGCTGCGACGGGCGTACGCCCGAGACGGCATGGGCTTCGATAGAAAGAGTTAACGAGGTCAATCTGCAGTATGGGGACGCGGTCTTTTTTGAGCGGGGAGGCGTTTGGAGAAACACCACTGTGGAAACGCGACCCGGCGTTACCTACTCTGCTTTCGGCGAGGGAAGAAAGCCCCGTATCTGCGCTTCGCCTGAAAACGGCGGCAGAGAGGATTACTGGTCTCTTTGGTACGAGGGGAATGACGGCAAAAAAATATGGCTGTACCACCGGGATATGCCGGATTGCGGAGCGATCGTTTTGGACGAGACGCAGGCGGCTCAGAAAATTCTCGGTTTTTGGAACGGAACGGAATATTTGAACTATATCGGTCCGAACAATCATAATGACTATGAGTTTGACGCGGAAACGCAGTTGGCTCAGCCCGCTTTCGATGTGAAAGAGCAGCTTTCCGACGATCTTACGTTCTTTTCTCAGGCTGACAGCCGGCTGCCGGATACGCTTCCGATCTTTTTGACAGGCTGGAACGTGGAAGGAGAATGCTATGCGCAGACCTCGGTCGGTCCGCTGTATTTCCGGTGCGACGAGGGCAATCCCGCCGCCGTTTATGAGAGTATTGAATTCCAGACACACACGCCGCTTTTTGACAATGTTGCGAGCGAATGCGTTTTGGACAATCTCTTTATCGGATTTGCGGGCGACGGCGTCGTAACGGTCAACGAGGGCGATGACGTAACGGTGCAAAATTGTGAAATAGGCTGGGTCGGCGGCATTGTCGGCTGTTACAATACGGGCGATGAGATGACGGCGTACGGCTGCGGGATTCAGCGTCTTGCAGGCGCGCTCGGAACAAGCGGCAGCGGAACCCGTTTTTTAAACAATTATGTTCATGAGATGTATCATGCGGGCGGTGGGATCGAAATTTTTCAGGAGCAGAAGGAAACCTTGAAATGCACGGAGGACGTGCTGATCTCCGGCAACCTGTTTTACCACTGCGCTTCCGGCGTAACGTTTTTCAACTGGGACGAAGAGCCGAACCCGGAGCATCAGTTCAAAAACTGTATTTATGAAGACAATTACATTATGTTTACCGGCATGGAAGACTGGCTTGACGATGGCGCGTCGCCTGCGTTTGTCCATGAGGGCGGGCCAAATATGCAGGAGGGCTGCGTTGTCCGGGACAATGTGTTTTTCGGGGCGCGGACGGCGCTCGTTTATATCGAGGAATATGATCCGGCATATTTCCCGGAATTCAGGAATAACATTTACATTCAATATGAAGAATACCCTTATATTTTTTGTCAGAACAGGGAAGTTTCAGAAATATTTTCTTCCAAGGCGGCTCTGTCGTTTCTGAAAGACGAGGAAGGGAAAGCGCTGTCGCTTTCAAAATTACCGGACGGACTTTAAGTAATGTTTCAAAGGAAAGGCGGAAGCGTCGCATATATTTTTAACGTGGATATGAAAACGAAAATCGTATATGAGGACCGGTCCGTCCTTGTATGCCGGAAGCCTGCGGGACTTGCAACGCAGACGGCTTCGGGATTTCAGGAGGATATGGTCAGTGAACTGAAAAATTATCTGAGCGGGAAAGCGGGAGAGAAAAATCCGTATCTGGGACTGATTCATCGTCTTGATCAGCCGGTAGAAGGGCTGCTTGTCTTCGGAAAGACAAAGAACGCCGCCGCGGCGTTGACAGGGCAGCTTTCGGGCGGCAGACTGCGCAAACAGTATCTTGCGGTATTGGAGGGCGTTTTGGAGGAGAAGGAAGGCGTGCTTGTCGATTATCTGAAAAAAGACGGTAGGAGCAATCTTTCCGCGGTCGTGCCAAAAGGAGACAGCGCCGCGAAGCGCGCCGAGCTTTCTTACCGCCTGCTTGCCGCGCATGAGGACTGCTGCCTTGCGCAGATCGAGATCGCAACGGGACGTCATCATCAGATTCGGGTTCAGACGGCGCACGCGGGTCATCCGCTTCGAAACGACTATAAATACGGCGCCTGGGAGGCGCGCGGGTACCATGAAACAGGACGGATGAGCGCGCCGCAGGAGTACTTCGCATCGCCGAGTGGATTTGCGGCACAGAAAAGACCCACGCCGCAGAAAGAACCTGCGCAACAGGGCGGTCTGGCGTTATGCGCCTACGCGCTTTCGTTTGAGCATCCGGCGGACGGGAGGCGGATGAGCTTTACGGTCAGACCGGAGAATCCGGCGTTTGCGGAATTTGAAACAGAGATAAATAAATTGCAATCATAGAAAGGGGATAACATCATGGAAAATTTTACATTTTATGCGCCGACGTATTTTGCGTTCGGAAAAGAGACGGAGAATGAAACAGGCAAGTATGTAAAACGGTTTGGAGGCACAAAGGCGCTGCTTCATTATGGCGGCGGTTCTGTGATCCGTTCCGGGCTGCTTGACAGAGTGAAGAAATCATTGGATGCGGAGCATATCGCGTACGTGGAGCTTGGCGGCGTGAAGCCGAATCCGCGCAGCGGGCTTGTTTATGAAGGAATCGAATTGTGCAGGAAGAAAGGGATCGACTTTATTCTGGCGGTCGGCGGCGGCAGTACGATCGATTCTGCTAAGGCGATTGCTGCCGGAACAGTTTACGAAGGCGATTTCTGGGATTTCTACAGCGGTAAGATCGTTGAGAAGGCTCTGCCGGTCGGCACCGTTCTGACGATTTCCGCAGCCGGAAGCGAGGGCTCTCCGGATTCTGTCATTACGAATGAGAACGGAATGTTCAAGCGGGGCGCGACGGGAGAAGCGCTGAGACCGAGGTTTTCAATCCTGAATCCGGCGCTGACACAGACGCTTTCCGCATATCAGACGGCATGCGGCGTTACCGATATTATGGCGCATCTGTATGAGCGCTATCTGACCAATACAAAGGACGTCGATGTAACGGACCGCATGATCGAGGCGCTGCTGCTTGCCATGATCGGGGCGGGACCGAAAGCGGTTGCGGATCCTGACGATTATGAGTCGCGCGCGAATATTATGTGGGCGGGCATGATGGCGCACAACAATTCGTGCGGCGTCGGCAGAACGCAGGACTGGACGAGTCATGATATTGAGCACGAGCTGTCCGCATTGTATGACTGCGCGCACGGCGCGGGACTTGCGGTAACGATGCCTGCGGTTTTTACCTATAATATGAAGCACGATGTGATGCGTTTTGCGCAGATCGCGGTTCGCGTCTGGGGCTGTCAGATGAATTTTGCGCATCCCGAGGAAACGGCGAAAGCCGGAATCGAAGCGCTGAGAAACTTCCTGATTTCGATCGGAATGCCGAAAAATTTTGCGGAGCTTGGCGCAAAGGAAGAGGACATCGAAAAAATGGCGCGCAGCGCATGCTACGGAAACGGCGGCAGCGGCGTGATCGGCGGCTTTACGCCGCTTGCGCAAAAAGACGTGGAAAATATCTACCGTCTGATGGTATAAAAAAAGCGAAGTTGCCTGATACTAACGAGGGTGATGGCAATGGAGCGTTTCTGGAACGCAAATAAAAAATACATAGCGGGGGCTGTGACAATCGTATCGGTTTTTATATTCGTGAAATATATACTGGCGCTTGTCCTGCCCTTTTTTCTTGCTCTCTGCCTATTGTCTTTGATGCGCCCGCTGATTCGGGCGGTGGAGGAGCACATGCACATCGGGAGAGGGATTCTTGCGGGCGGAATTTTGCTGTTTTTGTTAGCCGCGTCGGGGATCGCATTATGGTATCTTGTTTCCGAAGCATGCGCATGGATTCGCTGTTTTGCCGGAAATATCGACGTATATGAGAAGTGCCTGTGTGATTTTGTGCATACATGCTGCAGAGGCTTGGAGCAGCGTATGGGAGTCGATGCGGGCGATATGGAAGCCATGATTTTTCGGCAGGTCGGGCAGTTTGGAGACGATATGAAACGGAAGGCATTTCCTTTTTTGATGAACCAATCCGTTGCGTATGCGCGAATGCTTTGCTCCGCAGCGGGATTTTTCTTTATGACGTTTTTAGCGACTGTGCTTCTTGCGAAAGATTGGAGAAATATCTGCGCAGACTTTTCCAGATACCGTCTGTTTACGGAGGCTGCGAAGATCGGAAGAGAGATCGGGCGGCTGAGCGGACATTTTTTGAAGGCGCAGGGAATCATTCTCTGTTGTATCAGCGTCATCTGTATGCTCGGTCTGGCGGCGGCAGGAATGAAAAACAGCGTTTTGATCGGACTGTTTGCGGGACTGATGGACGCGCTGCCGTTTATCGGGACGGGCTGCGTGCTTGTGCCGATCGCACTTTGGCAGCTCATACAGGGAAAATTGTGGAAAAGTTTATGGATTTTGCTGTTGTATGTGATTTGCGCGGTCACGCGGGAACTTCTGGAGCCGAAGCTGCTTGGAAAACGGTTCGGGGTATATCCGGTCGTGATCCTTCTGGCGATCTATGCGGGAGTCAAATTATACGGATTATCCGGCGTGATCTTCGGACCGCTTTCGCTTCTGCTGATCCGGGAAATCTGGCGGAGATCGCCCATATTTCACGAGAACGATTGACATTTTGGCGGCTTTGTACGAGAATACTAAATAGGTATTTATTATAAGAAGAAAGGGAATCAAAAGATGGCTGAGAAAAAATTAGTAGAGTCGATTACTTCTATGGACGTTGATTTTGCGCAGTGGTATACCGATGTTGTAAAGAAAGCAGAATTGACCGATTATACGAGCGTAAAGGGCTGCATGGTAATCAAGCCGGCAGGCTATGCGATCTGGGAAAATATTCAGAAAAATTTGGACGCGATGTTCAAAGAGACGGGCGTGCAGAACGTATATCTGCCGATGTTTATTCCGGAAAGTCTCCTTCAGAAAGAAAAAGACCATGTGGAAGGCTTTGCGCCGGAGGTCGCATGGGTAACGCACGGCGGACTGAATCCTTTGCAGGAAAGACTTTGCGTCAGACCGACTTCCGAAACGTTATTCTGCGATTTCTATAAAAACGATATTCAATCCTACAGAGATCTGCCAAAGGTATATAATCAGTGGTGCTCTGTTGTGCGTTGGGAAAAGGAGACGAGACCGTTCCTTCGTTCGAGAGAGTTCTTATGGCAGGAGGGGCATACGGCGCATGCGACGATGGAAGAAGCAGAGGAGCGGACGCTTCAGATGTTGAATGTATATGCGCGCTTCTGCGAAGAGGTGTTGGCGATTCCGGTCATCAAAGGACGCAAAACCGATAAAGAAAAATTTGCGGGAGCGGAAGCTACATATACGATCGAAGCGCTCATGCACGATGGCAAGGCTTTGCAGTCCGGTACGAGCCATAACTTCGGCGACGGCTTTGCAAAAGCGTTCGGCATTCAGTTTGCGGACAAGGATAATAAGCTCAAATATGTATATCAGACGTCGTGGGGCATGACGACGCGTATGATCGGCGCGATCATTATGGTACACGGCGACGATTCCGGTCTTGTCCTGCCGCCGAAAATCGCACCGACACAGGTAATGGTGATTCCGATCCAGCAGAAGAAGGAAGGCGTTTTGGACAAGGCATATGCGATTGCGGATACGCTGAAATCCAACTTCCGCGTTAAGGTCGACGATTCCGATAAGAGTCCGGGATGGAAATTTTCCGAGCAGGAAATGCGCGGTATTCCGGTACGGATCGAGATCGGACCGAAGGACATTGAGGCTGGCAAGTGTATTATCTGCCGCAGAGATACGAGAGAAAAGATTGAAGTGGCATTAGACGCGCTCGAAGAAAAGTTATCGGAAGTACTCGCCAAAATGCAGAGCGATATGTTAGAGCGGGCGCGCGCACACAGAGACGCTCATACGTATACGGCGGCTACGATGGAAGAATTTGAAAAGATATTCACGGAAAAGGCAGGCTTTGTCAAAGCAATGTGGTGCGGCGATCAGGCGTGCGAAGACGTTATCAAAGAAAAGCTCAGCGTAACGAGCCGCTGCATGCCGTTTGAACAGGAGCATATCGCCGATACGTGCGTATGCTGCGGCAAACCGGCGAAAAAAATGGTATATTGGGGACGCGCATATTAATATTTTGGAAAAACGAAGGAACCGTAAAAAACATACGTACAACGGGAGGTTATCATTCATATGAACATACTTGTTATCAACTGCGGAAGCTCTTCTCTGAAATATCAGCTCATTAACAGCGATACGGAAGAGGTTCTCGCAAAAGGGCTGTGCGAGCGGATCGGCATCGACGGCAGCGCGATCACGCATCAGCCCGCAGGCGGGGAAAAAGTAAAAACGGAAGTGGAAATGGCGGATCATACGGCTGCCGTGAAATATGTCGTTGAAAAACTGACAGACGCGTCGGTCGGCGTGATCAAGGGGTTGGACGAGATCGACGCGGTAGGGCACCGCATCGTGCACGGCGGAGAGAAATTCGCAGGCAGCGTCGTCATCACCGACGAAGTTATGAAAGAGATCGAAGCATGCAGCGACTTGGCTCCGCTGCACAATCCGGCAAATCTGATCGGAATCCGTTCCTGTCAGGAAAATATGCCGGGCGTGCCGATGGTAGGCGTGTTCGATACGGCGTTCCATCAGACGATGCCGAAAAAGGCGTATCTGTACGGGCTGCCGTATGAATATTATGAAAAGTATAAGGTGCGCCGTTACGGCTTCCACGGTACGAGCCATGATTTCGTATCGAAGCGCGCGGCGGAGATCCTTGGAAAAAGCAGAGACGATCTGAAGATTATCGTCTGCCACCTCGGCAACGGCGCTTCCGTGTCCGCGGTCGATCACGGCAGGAGCGTGGATACTTCTATGGGGCTGACGCCGCTGGAAGGTCTGATTATGGGAACGCGCAGCGGCGATCTCGACCCGGCAATTATTTCTTTTCTTGCAGGGAAGCTCGGCGTCGGCGCGGAGGAAGTGATCGATATCTGCAATAAAAAGTCGGGCGTGCTCGGTCTGTCGGGGCTTTCGAGCGATTTCCGCGATTTGGCGGAAGCGGCGGACGGCGGCAATGAAATGGCGGCGACGGCGCTGGAAACATACGCGTACCGCGTCGGCAAATATATCGGCGCGTATACGGCCGCAATGAACGGCGTCGATGTGATCGCGTTTACCGCGGGCGCGGGAGAAAACAATTCGGAAGTGCGGGCGCTGATCGGACAGTACATCGGTTATCTCGGAACGAATATCGATCCTGAGAAAAATAAGGTCAGAGGGGAAGAGATCATTCTTTCCGACGAAGGGTCGAAGGTCGTTACAATGGTCGTTCCGACAAATGAAGAACTTGCCATTGCGAGAGAGACGGTAAGACTGGTAAAATAAAAATACGCAGACCGGTTTTTGGCGAAAGCGGATTTGGCATTGATTTGATTAAGAAGAAAGGGATGGATAGCATGGCGGATTTAAAAGGAACAAAAACAGAAGCAAATTTAAAAACGGCGTTTGCCGGCGAATCCGAGGCAAGAAATAAATATACGTATTTTGCATCGAAGGCGAAAAAGGACGGTTATGTACAGATCGCAAATATTTTTGAAGAGACCGCGGCAAATGAAAAAGAACACGCAAAGATGTGGTATAAGCTGCTTCACGGCGGGATCGGTTCTACAATTGACAATCTGAAGGAAGCGGCGGACGGTGAGAACTACGAGTGGACGGATATGTACGCGACCTTTGCAAAGGAAGCAAGGGAAGAAGGATTCGATAAGATTGCGGCGCTGTTCGAGGGCGTGGCGGCGATCGAAAAGGAGCATGAAGAAAGATACCGGAAGCTGCTCGCCAATATCGAGGGAGGGCTTGTGTTCTCCAAGGAAGGCGATACGATCTGGCAGTGCTCTAACTGCGGACATATCTGCGTTGGCAAACAGGCGCCGGAAGTATGTCCGGTATGCGAGCATCCGCAGTCTTATTTCCAGGTAAAGGCTGAAAATTATTAAGGCGTACATAGGACGACCGGAAGGACAGGGGCTGCAGGAATGACAGCAGAGGCTGCGCAGATCGCAGCAGGGGCTGTGATTTTTACAGCCCTGTTTTTATCAAAAGAAGCGATAACGGAGGAATGGATGAACATAAAGCTTCCCGAAAAAGTAGAATATATTATCGATACGCTGCAGAACGCCGGATATGAAGCGTATGCGGTAGGCGGCTGCGTGCGGGATTCCATACTCGGAAGGGAGCCGGACGACTGGGACGTTACGACTTCGGCAAAGCCGACTTCGGTAAAGGCTCTTTTTGCGCGGACGGTCGATACCGGAATTCAGCACGGTACGGTAACGGTTATGCTCGGGAAGGAGGGCTTCGAGGTCACGACATACCGTATCGACGGAGAATACGAGGACTGCAGGCATCCGAAAGAAGTGACCTTTACGGCGAGTCTGCGCGAGGACCTGCGCCGGAGAGATTTTACGATCAATGCGATGGCATATAATGAAAGGGACGGGCTTGTCGATGCTTTCGGCGGAATACAGGACTTGCAGAAAAAGAGGATACGGTGCGTCGGGCAGGCGCGGGAGCGGTTTACGGAAGACGCGCTTCGGATGATGCGCGCGGTGCGCTTTTCCGCGCAGCTTGGTTTTGAGATTGAGGAAGAGACGAAGGCGGCGATAGAATGTCTTGCGCCGTCTCTTCGAAATGTCAGCGCGGAGCGGATTCAGACAGAGCTTGTAAAGCTTGTGACGTCGCCGCACCCGGATCGGTTTAGAATAGCCTATGAAACAGGCATTACGGCGGTGATTTTCCCGGAGTTTGACGCGGCGATGAAGATGCCGCAGAATCATCCGCATCATAAATATTCGGTCGGGGAACATATTCTGCACAGTATGGAAGCGATCGCGGCGGATAAGGTTTTGCGGCTTGTGATGCTGTTTCATGATCTCGGAAAGCCGCTTTGCCGCACCGTCGATGAAAACGGCGTCGATCATTTCAAGGGACATGCCGCCGTCAGCGCGGAAATTGCCGAAAACGTAATGCGCAGGCTGAAATTTGACAATGATACAAAAAATAAAGTGACAAAGCTTGTGTTTTATCATGATTATCATATTGCGGAAACGCCAAAGGGCGTACGCAGGGCGGCAAATAAGATCGGAACGGAGCTGTTTCCGCTTTTGTTTCCGATTAAAAGAGCGGATATTGCCGCGCAGAGCGGTTATATGGAATCGGAGAAATTAGCGGCGCTGACATATTTGGAAGCGCTATATCAGGAGATATTGGAAGCGGAAGAGTGTCTTTCCCTGAAGGATTTGGCTGTAACGGGCCGAGATCTCATTGACGCCGGAATGCAGCCGGGCAGGGAGATCGGAGAGAAGCTTTCGGAGCTTCTGGAGCTTGTGCTTGAGAAGCCCGAGCGCAACACAAAAGAATATCTTTTGACACAGATTTAGCGAATTTTTCCGTATATCCCCTCATAAGATAGGTAGTGACCAATCTTAGGGGGAATACATGTGAATGACAGAGCAGTCAGCGTGCTTTCGGAATATGATTTTGAAGTGATCCGTACTTGGAAGGGAAGAGGAGCGATCCTTTTTGAAACGCCGGAGGGGATACGGATTTTGAAAGAATATACGGGACTTACCGACAAACTTGCGCTGCAAAACGAGCTGCTCTCCCATGTACGGGAGGCGGGAGACGTTATTGTAGAGGAAATCATTCCGAATAAGGAAGGCGAGCTGTGGACGCAGGATCAGAATCAGGATACCTATATCGTCAAGACTTATTTTGAAGGGCGGGAGTGTAATATCCGGGATGATGCGGAATGCAGGCAGGCGGCTGAAACGCTTGCAAAGCTGCATCAGGTCATGCATCTGCCGGGCGGGGCGCAGACCGGCAGGGCACAGAATGCGATGCGGATGGACCGGGAATATGAGAAGCATAATAAGGAACTAAAAAAGGTCCGCAGGTTTCTGAGGGATAAAAGCCAGAAAAATGATTTTGAAATATATCTTTTGAAATATTACGACAGATTTATGGAGCAGGCGTTTTCCGTTACGGAAGCATGGCGCGCGTGCCGTGAGGAGAGCGATGCGAAGACATTGGAAAATGATGCGTGGTGCCACGGGGATTACCAGTATCATAATCTTTTATTGAATGGAAACGACATGTGCGTTATAAATTTTGAAAAATGCATGTGCGACAGCCAGATCAGGGATCTGTACTTGTTTCTGCGGAAGCTGTTGGAAAAAAACAACTGGTCCGCCTCGTTCGGGGATATGCTGCTTGCGGCTTATCAGAAGAAAAGAACGCTTTCGCAGGAGGAATTTAAGCAGCTTTATTACCGGCTTGCATATCCTGAAAAGTTCTGGAAAATTGTCAATTTTTATTATAATGCCGGAAAAGCATGGATTCCGGGCAGAAATATGGAGAAATTTGATAAGCTGCTGCGGCAGGAGGAGGAAAAGCAGAGCTTTTTGCGCTTGCTTCGGCAGGATATATAAGGGATGCGGCAAACGGCGCGAAAAGTCAGACAAACGTCTGGCTGCGCGCGAAATTTGCGCAAGGCGTACAGAAATGGGGATCAAAATGAAAGAACGGATAAGGCGCGGAACGTTCCTGCGGCGCTGTCTTCTGGCGGCGGGCTTGTGCGTATGGCTGACGGGATGCGATTATGACACAAATGTCATAACGATGGGCGGCTCCGCGGAAAATACAGAAGTAAAAGAGGCGACGGAAGGCGTCGATATGGGATTCCGTATTATGGAGCCGGGAGAGTATGATTCCAAAGATACGGCGGTCGTTGTTCAGGTGATGGAAGACGAAAATAAGATCACGTTTCTGAACCGGATCGTCAATAAAAATTATACGCTCACATACGACGGAACGACGACGGTTACGGATCAGTACGGAGGAAGCCTTTCCGCGGCGCAGCTTGCGCCGGGGGACATTGTAGACGTCTGCTTTCAGCATATTCCGAAAAAGTGCGTGTCCGTCATGCGTTCCGCCTCCGCATGGGAAGCGGACGTAACGAACGGCTTTACGATGAATCAGGCGAGGGGGCAGATTTCTTTTAACGGAGAACTGTATACCTTGGCGGAGCGTATGGTGCTTCGTTCCGGCGGAGAAGAAATTGAGCTGACTGATTTAAACGAGAGGGATGTGCTCAGCGTCAAAGGCATCGATAATACGGTATACAGTATTATTGTCGAAAAAGGGCATGGCTATCTGAGACTGACCGGTACGGAATATTTTGTCGACGGATTTATTGAGGTCGGCAAGGAAATAGTGCAGCGGATCACCGAGGATATGATGCTGACTGTGCCGGAAGGGGAATATACGGTCAGTGTGCAAAACGGCAGTCATGGCGGCAGTAAGGAAGCAAAAATTTACAGAGATGAAGAAACTGTGCTTGACCTATCCGATCTGAAAGGAGAGGAAGTAAAGTCGGGCAATGTATTCTTCACGCTGACGCCTGCAGACGCAAACGTGTATATCGACGGAGAAAAGATAGAAACGTCGGCTTATGTGACGCTTGAATACGGCGTGCATCAAATGATCGTCAAAGCGGAAGGCTATGAAACGATCAGCCAGTATATTAAGATCGGACAGGAAAACGCCAATCTCAACGTAGAAATGGAGCCGGAAGGAGAAGGAGCCGAGGAGGGCGGCGACGATCTGACGGAAGACGGCGCTGCGGCGGGCAGCGACGGTCTGACGGAAAGCGGCGCTGCGACGGACAGCGATGGTCTGACGGAAAGCGGCGCTGCGATAGGCAGCGAGGACGCGGCGGAGGCGGGAACCGAGACGGTAACGGCAGACAGCGACGCCTGGCATGTCAAAGTGACTGCGCCGAAGGACGCCGAGGTTTACGTGGACGGCAATTATATCGGACTTGCGCCGACATCTTTCCCGAAAAAGGCGGGCAGTCACGTCATATCCCTGCGCAGAAGCGGTTACCAGACAAGGAGTTATACGATACAAGTGGACAGCGAAGAAAAAGATATGGAACTTTCCTTTTCGGAGCTTGTTAAGAAAACGGATTATGGGCTTGGAACAACGGGCTTAGATACGACAGGATTAGGAGACGGAACATGGACAAACGACATACTTTCAAAGACTTTGTTGAAATCATAAGGGCGCTGCGCGCGGAAAACGGCTGCCCGTGGGACCGGGAGCAGACGCATACAAGCCTGAAACCGTGTATGACGGAAGAAGCGGCGGAGCTTCTGGCTGCGATCCGTATTTATGAAAAAAGCGGCGATGCGGAAAACATGCGGGAAGAGCTTGGAGATATTTTGCTTCAAGTCGTTATGCACAGCGTGATCGCAGAGGAAGAAGGCATTTTTACGATTGAGGATGTGATCGAAGAGGTTTCTCAGAAAATGATACGGCGGCATCCGCACGTATTTGGCAGCGTACAGGCGGACAACGCCGACCAAGTGCTTGTGAACTGGGAAGAGATCAAGAAAAAGGAAAAGGAAGGGAAAAGCTGGATCAAATCGCCGCTTCGTGAGATTCCACAGGAACTTCCGGCTCTGGCAAGGGCGTGCAAGGCGCTGAAGAAGGCGGACAAGCTGTATGGACTGCCGGAAGGAGAAGAGACGCTCGGCGTGCGTCTGGAAACAGCATTTACAGAGCTGAAGGAAGCGGATGCTGCGCATAAAAAGGACGAGCTTGAGAAGCGTTATACGGAAATGCTCTGGCTGCTCTGCGAACTGGCATACCGCAGAAAACTGTCGCCGGAACAGATGCTGTCCGATCTGACCGCTGAAAGCATTGAGGTTTTCGAACCAGAATCCGAATAATCCTTGACAAAGTGAGGAAATATGTCTATAAATATATATAGGTGTTTCCGAGAAGGATAACAAATGCACTGACTATAAACTCAATTAAGAGGAGGAGTTCTAACATGAACAAAACAGAATTAGTTGCAGCTATCGCAGAACAGGCTGAGCTTTCTAAAAAAGATGCAGAAAAGGCTTTAAAAGCTTTTACTGATATCGTTGCAAGTGAATTAAAGAAAGGCGAAAAAATCCAGTTAGTTGGTTTCGGTACATTTGAAGTATCCGAAAGAGCCGCAAGAGAAGGCAGAAATCCTCAGACTGGCGAAGTAATGAAAATCGAAGCTTCCAAAGCTCCTAAATTCAAAGCAGGTAAGGCATTAAAAGATCTGGTAAACGCATAAGAATGTAAAAAGTAAGGCAGGGCTTCGGCGCCTGCCTTGTTTTATTTTATAGGAATCGGATGTTAAAAGGAGAATTCAATGAGACTTGACAAATATTTAAAGGTGTCCCGCCTGATTAAGCGCCGCAGCGTGGCGAACGAGGCATGCGATGCGGGCAGGGTGCTGATCAACGACAAGCCTGCAAAGGCGTCCGCTAACGTAAAGGCGGGAGACGTCCTGACGATCCAGTTCGGAAACAAAGACGTAAAGGTTGAGGTGTTGGACGTACAGGAAACGGTTAAAAAAGAAGAAGCGGCAGAATTGTTCCGCTATTTATAAAGAAACATGCGGGTCCCCTTTTCAGGCATAAGCCGGAGCATTCCTTCATACAATGTATCAGGAATGAATGGGGGCTTTTTTTGATGGAGGATTTGACAAACGGCAAGCAGAGACAGCACCGTTGTATGCTGACAAACAGAAATATATGCAATTTAAGCGGCGTCGCCGATGTGCTGTCATTTGATCTGAATGAGATTTTGCTTGAGACGGATCAGGGGATGCTGATGATTAAAGGAAACGATCTGCACGTGAACCGGCTGAGTCTCGATAAGGGCGAGGTGGACATTGAAGGAAGAGTGGACAGCCTGACTTATTCGGAGGGCGGTTATGGAAAAGCGGGAGAATCCTTTTTGGCAAAGCTGTTTAAGTAGGGGAGACTATGAGTCCTGATATTGTATTTGAGATGGATTTTCTGTTCCATTCCTTTCTGATGGGCATACTCATTACGATTCTGTATGATATTCTCCGTATTGTGCGGAGGGTAATTCCGCATAATCTGCTGGCAGTTTCGATTGAGGACTTTTTTTATTGGACTTTTTGCTCGTTCTTTATTTTTGCTATGCTGATTCGGGAGAACAATGGAATACTGCGTTGGTTTGCAGTGGCGGGCGCTATAGCCGGCATGTTTCTTTATAAAAAAACGTTAGGATTTTTATTTGTAAAATATGTTTCTTTGTTTTTTTGCAGGCTACTACATCTTGTGGACAGGATTTTGAGATTACTTTGTAAGCCACTATACCTAGTGAAAAGAAGGCTTATGTGGGTGCGGAGAAAGCCCGGAAACAGGCTTAAAATGGGGCTTCGGGCGGCAAAAAAGAAGTTGACGAGGGGTAAAAAATTGCTTAAAATGATTTTATGTAAACAGTAGAGTTTGGTAGGAGTCTGGGTATGGTAAAAAGAAAACTGGCGTTCCGCAAGAAGCGACAGAACCGGCTGGCGATGTTCCTTGTGACAATGGCGGTCTTAATGCTTTTGATTGTGGTCGGCATAAAAAGTATAGAGCTTCGTGAGAAGCAGCGGGTCTATGCGGCAAAAGAGATCGCTCTTGAGCAGCAGATCGCGGCAGAGGAGAAAAGAGCGGAGGAGGTCGAAGAGTTCCGCAAATATACAAAGACAAAGAAATATGCGGAAGAGGTCGCGAAGGATAGGCTTGGGCTTGTCCATGACGGAGAGATCATTTTCAAAGAAAAAGAGTAAATGCGGATGACGGAAAGCGAAGTCGTCCGTATTTTTTGTCTAAAAAAAATTAAAAAGACGGCTACAATCTGACAAATAAAACGCAGGACGCCTGCTATACTGTATTCTTACAAAAGGCAGTGGAAGGGTGTGAGCGTTATGATGATGAAAAAGGCGGAAGCGATAGGCATGCAGCAGGAGGCGGGGCTTTCCCCCTATGAAAAGAAAAAGCTGCTCGGATATGCGGATTCTTTTTGCAGTCTGGCAAAGACATTTACATACAAAAGCGCGGCGCAGGGGCAGCAGCCGCAGGAGCGGCAGGAGCGTCTGCTGAAACGCAGGCTGATGGAAAACCGGGAAATTCTTGCGGATAATCTAAAGGAAATGGCGCAGATCATGCGCTCTCTTGCGGAGGAATCGTATCAGGTCTTTCCGTTTCGGGAAAAGGAGTGGAAAAAAATTATCCGGGCGTGCCGTGAGAGGGGAATCCTCGTAAAAAATATTTATCGTATGGAGGATGCGGTCAGCGGTATGAGACTGGCGGTTACGATGTGCGCGGAGGACGGGCAGGTGATAACGGCGGAAGACGCCGCCGACTTTTTGTCCGTATTGTTTGAAAGGAGGCTTTTGCCGGAAAAGGACAGCCTGTTCTTTCTTTCGGATACATACGAAACGCTTGTGTTTGAAGAGGAAGCCGCCTACAGCGTTATGACGGGCGCAGCGAAAGCGACGCGTGAAAACGAGACCGTATCGGGAGATACGTATTCTTTTATTGAAAAAGGGAACGGCAGTCTGATGCTGGCGTTGTCGGACGGTATGGGGTCGGGCGAAAAAGCAATGGCGGACAGCGAAACGGTGATCGATCTGTTGGAAAAACTTACGGAGGCAGGATTTTCAAAGGAGACTGCGGTTGAGATGATCAACGGCGTGCTTGTCGCGAAGTCGGAGGAAGAAAATATGTCCACGCTGGATATTTGCGATGTGAATTTGTACACAGGCGGCTGCGAGCTGATGAAGGTCGGTTCTTCCTGCACCTATATTAAACGGGGAACTGCCGTAGAGCAGATCGCGGCGGAGCATCTGCCGCTTGGGATCTTTCACCGGATCGATGTGGACAAGCAGTGCGTGCAGCTGCGCGACGGCGATTATGTGATTATGGTATCGGACGGTGTTGTAGACGGTGTGTGCGGCGAGGAAGGGTTCCGGGAATTTTTGAGTCAGATCAATATCCAGAATCCGCAGGAAATGGCAAATTATATTTTACAGTTTGTCCTGCACAGGACGCTCGGAAAGGTGCAGGACGATATGACGGTGCTGACGCTCGGCATTTGGGAAAATACCGCGGGCAGGCTGGGTTGATTTCCCGGTATAAATTGGGTATAGTAATAGTGTGAAAATCACACGCGGAAATGGGATTACTATGATGAAAAAGGTGTTTGATTATATACAAAGGAATCATATGCTGCAGGCGGGCGATACGGTTGCAGCCGGTATTTCGGGAGGGGCGGATTCTGTCTGCCTTCTCTTTATTTTGCTGAAAATGCGGGAGCAGACGCCGTTTCGGCTGGCGGCGGTACATGTGAATCATGGATTGAGAGAGGAAGCGGCTCAGGACGCGGCTTTTACGGAAGAGCTGTGCAGGCGATGGAACTGCGATTTTTATTGTATCGAAACAGATGTGGAAAGATATGCCGCAGAGAATCGCGTTTCAACGGAGGAAGCGGGCAGGACGCTGCGTTACCTCGCGTTTGAACAGGTACTGGAGGAAATGGGGGCGCCGGACGGAAAAATTGCAGTCGCCCATAATCAAAATGATAATGCGGAAACAGTGCTGTTTCATTTGATGCGGGGGACGGGACTGACGGGACTGGCAGGCATCAGCCCAGTCAGAGACCGCGTGATACGACCGCTGCTTAGCGTATCAAGACCGGAGATCGAGCGGTTTCTTGCGGAAAAGCATATTTCTTATTGTATAGACCGGACAAATAACGAGGATACTTATACGAGAAATAAAATCAGGCATCATATTCTGCCGTATGCGGAAGCGGAGATCTGCGGGCAGGCGGTCTCCCATATTTATGACACGAGCGTCATGATCCGGGAGGCGGACGCATTTTTGCGGAAAAATGCAGAGGAAGCGCTTGCGCGGTGCGCATCGGAGGATGGACGCGAGATCGTTTTTGAGGTAGATGCATTTTTGCAAGAAGATACGTTCCTTCAAAAGCAGATGCTGCTTTTGGCAATCGGGAGACTGGCAGGCAGCAGAAAAGATATTAAGGCGGCGCATGTGCGCATCCTGCATGAACTGTTTACGCGGGAAGGAAACGGACGCATCAGTCTGCCTTACTGCATTACGGCTTATCGGGAATACGGAAAGGTGCGGCTGCACAGCGGCGGAAAAGAAGAGCGGCGGGAAGCGGAAACGGTTTTGGAAGAGAGGGAGCTGACCGTTCCGGGAAAGACAAGGTGGACGGAAGATATTAGCGTGCTCTGCCGCCTTTTTCCTTATGAAAAAAGCGAAAATATTCCCCAAAAAACATATACGAAATGGTTTGATTATGATAAAATAGTTAAATCTTTAGTGCTCCGGACGAGACGGCAAGGCGATTATATACAGATTCGCCCTGACGGCGGCAGAAAATCGCTGAAGTCGTATCTGATCGATGAAAAGATACCGCGGGCAGAACGGGATCGTACTTTGCTGCTGGCAGACGGCGGACATATCGTGTGGGTCGTCGGCGGGCGGATCAGCGAGCGCTATAAAATAAACGTGCAGACAAAGACTGTATTGGAAATACAGGTGATAGGAGGAACTTCAGATGGCGGAGAGAGTTAGGGTACTGCTTACGGAAGAAGAAGTGGATGCAAAGATTCAGGAGATCGGAGACCAGATCAGCAGGGATTATGCGGGCAGACAGGTACATCTTGTATGCGTTTTAAAGGGCGGAAGCTTTTTTATGTGCGAACTGGCAAAAAGGATCACGGTTCCGGTTTCGCTTGACTTTATGTCGGTGTCAAGTTATGGAAGCGCGACAAAGTCAAGCGGCGTTGTCAAGATCGTCAAGGATTTGGATGAGCCGTTAAAGGATAAGGACGTTATTATTATTGAAGATATCGTTGATTCCGGCAGGACGCTCAGCTATCTGATTGAGATGCTGAAGGACAGAGGACCGAAGAGTCTGGCGCTCTGTACATTGCTTGACAAGCCGGAGCGCAGAGTTGTCGACGTACATGTCGATTATACCGGATTCCAGATTCCGGATGAATTTGTTGTCGGCTATGGTCTTGATTATGACCAGAGATACCGCAATCTGCCTTATATCGGCATTGTGGAATTAGATTAATTGAAGCGGTAATCCGCTTCCGGGAGGAAAGACATTGAATAAAGGCAGCAAAAGCTTTAACACATATTTTATTGTCATACTGATTCTTCTGGCGTTTACTTTTTTTATCAGTACGCTGAGCGAAAAAGAAGCGGTATATACAAAGGCGGAGCTGACGGCGGATATCGAAGGAGGCAGTATCGCAGGCGTAGAGATCCATCCGAACAGCGAGACGCCGACAGGAGCGGTCAAGGTAACGCTTTCGGACGGTACAAGTAAGGTTGCTTATGTATCTGACGTCAAGGAGATCGAAGGGCTTTTGGCAGCTCATAATATCAATTATATTATGCACGACGTTCCGCGGGAAAACTGGTTTTTGACCTATATGCTGCCAATGCTGATCGTTTTGATCATCGGCGTATTTTTCTTTGTTATGATGAACTCGCAGAATTCCGGCGGAAACGGTAAGATGATGAATTTCGGCAAAAGCCGGGCGAAGCTTTCCCTCGGCGAAGGCACGATTACCTTAAAGGACGTTGCCGGACTGAAAGAGGAAAAGGAAGAGCTGGAAGAAATCATTGAATTTTTGAAAGAACCGGCAAAATTCACGAAGGTAGGAGCGAGAATTCCGAAGGGCGTCCTGCTGGAAGGGTATCCGGGAACCGGCAAGACGCTGCTTGCCAAGGCGGTTGCAGGCGAAGCCGGCGTACCGTTTTTCAGCATTTCGGGTTCTGATTTTGTGGAGATGTTTGTCGGCGTCGGCGCGTCCCGTGTGCGCGATCTGTTTATGAATGCAAAGCGCAATGCGCCGTGTATCGTTTTTATTGACGAGATCGACGCCGTTGCGAGGCGGCGCGGCACCGGAATGGGCGGCGGACATGATGAGCGT
Organism: Lachnospiraceae bacterium; assembly: GCA_017621975.1. Lineage (GTDB taxonomy): Bacteria > Bacillota > Clostridia > Lachnospirales > Lachnospiraceae > VSOB01. Next base: position 39,841 of record JAGARW010000018.1, read on the forward strand.
GAGCAGACGCTGAATCAGCTTCTCGTAGAAATGGACGGTTTCGGCGTTAATGAAGGTATTATTGTGATGGCGGCGACGAACCGCGTTGATATTCTCGATCCGGCGATTCTGCGTCCCGGACGGTTCGACCGCAAGATCGCGGTCGGCGTTCCCGATGTAGGCGGCAGGGAAGATATTCTCAAGGTGCATGCGAAAAATAAGCCGCTTGCGGACGACGTCGATCTGCGGCAGATCGCGCAGACGACGGCGGGCTTTACCGGAGCCGATCTGGAGAATCTTTTGAATGAGTCGGCGATCCTCGCGGCAAGGAACGGCAGGGCTTTTGTCAAACAGGACGATATTAAGAAAGCGTTTATCAAAGTCGGTATCGGTGCGGAGAAGAAAAGCCGCATTATTTCCGATAAGGAAAAGAAGATTACGGCATATCATGAGGCAGGGCATGCGATTTTGTTCCATGTACTGCCGGATGTCGGTCCCGTTTATACAGTTTCGATCATTCCGACCGGCGTCGGCGCGGCAGGGTATACGATGCCGCTTCCTGAAAAAGACGAGATGTTCATGACAAAGGGACGGATGCTGCAGGATATTATGGTATCGCTCGGCGGACGGATCGCAGAGGAAATCATATTCGGAGATATTACAACGGGCGCTTCCAGCGATATTAAGAAGGCGACGAAAGTGGCGAAGAAGATGGTGACGCGGTTCGGTATGTCGGATCATATCGGCCTGATCAATTATGACGATGATGACGACGAGGTATTTATCGGAAGAGACTTGGCGCACACAAGGAGCCACAGCGAGGCTGTAGCAAGCGAGATCGATATGGAAGTAAAACGTATCATTGACGAATGCTATGCAAAAGCAAAGAAGATTATCGAAGAGCATGACGATGTTCTTCATAGATGCGCAGACTTGCTCCTGGAAAAAGAAAGATTTCCAGAACAGAATTTGAGGCGCTGTTTGAGGTTTCGGCGGAGCCTTTGCTGGGAAATTAGGACTAATTTTTGTGAAAAACTACCAAAAATGAAATGGGTTTTTTGTAATATTTGTGAATTGCGAGAATAGACATTTTATAGTCGCTCTGCTATTATACTACTTGTAACCCCCCAATACATTATATAGTTTTTTGCTATACCCCATAAGAAAGAAATACCTTCTCTAAAAAAGACAGCAGATTGAAAAGCTGTCTTTTTTACTGTTTCGTTCTATGATATAATAGGCGCAAAAGAAAAACAAGCGGCCGCGGAGCGGACATTTGTTTTTCATGCGCCATTAACGAGCAAGCGCGGCGCGAAGCGGCGCAGAGAGCGTGTCAGCGCGGGCTTGCGAGTCTGATATAGTGCAGAAAGAAAAAGAAAGGTTGGATGATATGGAACTAGATCGTTTTCTGAAAGCGCAGCGGCAGAATGAGTATGTTGCTACGATGCGTCCGGTGTTTCGGAAAAGAGCGCTTTTCAGCGATACGACGAAAAATTATGTGACTCCTCAGGAGCCGGCTCCTTACGATCAGATTACCATTCGTTTTCGCTCGGCAAAGGATAATATCGACAGAGTTTATTTTGTCAGTAAAGGGCAGCGGGAATTGATGCTCCGGGAAGAATCGACGGAGCAGTTTGATTATTATTCTGTTAAGGTGCAGCTTGAAAACGAGCTGCTTGCTTATCATTTTGAAATTAAGGCGGGAAAGATCGAGTGCTGTTACGATCAGCGCGGCGCGGTAAAGGAGGCATCGGAGCAGTTCTATTTCCGTATTATTCCGGGATTTAAGACGCCTGATTGGGCAAAGGGCGCGGTTATGTATCAGATTTTTGTCGACCGTTTCCGCAACGGAGATCCGTCCAACGATGTGCTGACGGGAGAGTACCGCTACATCGGAGAGCCTGTCATGAAAGCGGAAGATTGGGACGCTTATCCTGACAGCATGGACGTACGGCGGTTTTACGGCGGCGACCTGCAGGGCGTGATCGACAAGCTGGACTATCTTCAGGAGCTTGGAATCGACGTGATCTATCTGAATCCGGTATTTGTTTCGCCGTCTAACCACAAATACGACATTCAGGATTACGACTATATTGATCCGCATTTTGGAAAGATCGTGTACGACGAAGGCGAACTGCTTTCGCAGGAGGAAGCGGAAAACAGGCTTGCGGAGCGTTATATCAACCGTGTTACGGATAAACGGAACCTAGAGGCGAGCAACGAGCTGTTTGCGGAGCTCGTCAGGGAGGCGCATAAGCGGAATATCAAAATTATTCTTGACGGCGTGTTCAATCATTGCGGTTCATTTAATAAATGGATGGACCGGGAGCGCATTTATGAAAACGCGCCGGGCTATGAAAAGGGAGCTTATGTGTCCGCGGAGAGTCCTTACCGCAATTATTTCCGGTTTTATCATGACGATCAGTGGCCGTATAATCACACGTACGACGGCTGGTGGGGGCACGATACCCTTCCGAAATTGAATTACAGCGGCTCAAAAGAGCTTTACGACTATATTCTGCATGTGGCGAAAAAATGGGTGTCGGAGCCGTACTGCGCCGACGGCTGGCGTCTGGACGTAGCGGCCGATCTGGGACATACGCCGGAGGAAAACCATAAATTCTGGCAGGATTTCCGCAAGGCGGTCAAGGAAGCCAATCCGAATGCTTTGATATTGGCGGAGCATTACGGCAATCCGGAAAGCTGGCTGCGCGGGAACGAATGGGATTCCGTGATGAATTACGACGCGTTCATGGAGCCGGTTTCGTGGTTTCTGACAGGGATGCAGAAGCACAGCGACGATTACCGCGGCGATCTTTTGGGAAACGCGTTCAGCTTCTGGGAAACGATGAAGTATCACAATATCGATTATACGATGCCGTCGTGGCAGGTGGCGATGAACGAGCTGTCGAATCACGATCATTCCCGTTTCCTGACGCGGACGAACCGCAAGGTTGGGCGTACCAATACGCTCGGACCGAAGGCTGCGGAGGAAGGAGTCAACAAAGCGGTATTTCGAGAGGCGGTCGTGATCCAGATGACGTGGATCGGCGCGCCGACGATCTACTACGGCGATGAAGCGGGTGTGTGCGGATTTACCGATCCCGATAACAGGAGAACGTACCCGTGGGGGCACGAAGACCATGAGATGATCGAATTCCATAAGGAAATGATCCGGATCCATAAACAGAACCGTGAGATGATCGAAGGCTCTCTGATGAAGCTGTGCGGCGACCCGAATTTCCTTGCGTATGCGAGATTCACGGAAACGGAACAGTCGATCGTGCTGCTGAACAACGCGGAGCAGGAGGCCACGAAGGAGATCAGCGTATGGGAGACCGGAATCCCTAAGGAAACGATCGTTACGCAGATCATGCGTACGGACGCGGACGGCTTTACGACGGAAGCGGCATATCATTCCGTCAAAGCGGGCAAGCTGAAGATCACCCTTCCGCCTACCTCGGCGTTTGTGCTGAAATACCGCCAAAAAGAACGGAAGAATTTCTTGCAATTCGAGTAAGAGTATGCTACACTTTGGTAGTGTCAGAGCTGTCCGTCATACCGGAAGGTGTGCGATAGGTTCTGTATGGATGGATTCCCGAGTGGCCAAAGGGGACAGACTGTAAATCTGCTGCAAATTGCTTCGGTGGTTCGAATCCACCTCCATCCATTCCGACAGAGGATAATTGTATAAAAATGATCAAAAAGGCTCATCTTTGGATGGGCTTTTTATGATAAAAGGATCGGATGGAAAAGTCAGGAGATAAGTTTGCATCCGATTCTTCAGAAAACGCCGGAAACGGCAGAAAAGAGGAGAAATTATGTGGTTTGATGAAGCTGTGATCTATCAGATATATCCTTTGGGAATGTGCGGCGCGCCGCTGCGCAATGACGCCATGCTGCCGCAGGGCAGCATGCTGCCAGAAGGCAGCACGCCGTTGCATGACAATGGCGGGGAGCACCGTATTTTGCGGGTGCTCGACTGGGTAGAGCATATTCAGTCGCTTGGGGCGACCTGCGTGCTGTTCAATCCGTTATTTGAAAGCGACGCGCACGGATATGATACGAGAGATTATAATCGGGTGGATTCCCGCCTCGGTACAAACGAGGATTTTAAACAGGTATGCAGGGCGCTGCACGACGCGGGGCTGAAGATTATGCTGGACGGCGTGTTTAACCATGCGGGCAGAGGTTTCTGGGCGTTTGAGGACGTGCGGCAGAAAAAATGGGACAGTCCTTATAAAGACTGGTTCCATATTTCCTTTGACGGAAATACAAATTATAACGACGGATTCTGGTACGAGGGCTGGGAAGGCTGCAATGAGCTTGTGAAGCTGAATGTCCGTCATCCCGACGTGCAGAACTATCTGTTTGACGCGATCCGCGGCTGGGTGCGCGATTATGACATCGACGGCTTGCGCCTGGACGTGGCTTACTGTCTTGACCTTGAGTTTCTGGCGGCGTTGCGGGGCATGACGGACGGCTTAAAGCCGGACTTTGTCCTGATGGGAGAAACGCTTCACGGAGATTATAACAGATGGATGAACGACCGCGCGTGCCACAGCGTGACGAATTATGAATGCTATAAGGGGCTGTATTCGAGCTTTAATTCTCACAATATGCATGAGATCGCGTATAGTCTGAACCGGCAGTACGGCAATGAACAGTGGTGTCTGTATACGGGCAAGCATCTGCTCAGCTTTGCAGATAACCATGATGTCAGCCGAATCGCAACGATTCTTTCGGATAAGAACTGCATCCGTCCGCTGTACGGTATGCTCTTTGGAATGCCCGGCGTTCCGGCGGTTTATTACGGAAGCGAATGGGGAATCGAGGGCGATAAAAAGGACGGCGATCCCGCTCTGCGTCCCGAGATCGCCACACCGGAAGCAAATGAGCTGACAGAGTGGATCGCCGCGCTTGCAAAGGCAAGGACGGGCAGCCCGGCGCTCTGCTACGGTAGCTACCGCAATATTATGGTGCAGCCGGGGCAGCTTATCTTTGAACGGAAAACGGACGAAGAGCGCGTGATTGTCGCAATCAACGCCGAGGCGACGGCTTATCACGCGGATTTTGACGCGCAGTCGGGACTTGCGGTCGATCTGATTACCGGTCAGACGCATGATTTCGGCGGCGGCAGCGATCTGCCTCCGTATTCGTGCTCCTTCTGGAAAACGGAACGGTAACAAAGGAAAACGCAGCGGATTTGGAGTGAGAGAAAAAGATGACGGAGAATCTGATATTCAGTCTGAACGCGACGCTGCCGATCTTTCTGACGATGGCGGCGGGTATCCTGTTTCGCAGAATGGGGCTGATGGACGAGGACTTTGCGGCAAAGACGAACGCGTTTGTATTTCGGATCGCGCTTCCGGCGCTGCTGTTTGAGGACTTGTCGTGCGTGGCGTTTGACGCCGTATGGGACGTGAAGTTTGTCCTGTTCTGCTTCGGCATTACGGCGGTCTGCATTTTAATTCTGACATTTGCGTCGTTTTTGTTTGTGGAAAAAGCATCCAGAGGGGAATTCGTGCAGGGCGGTTACCGCAGCAGCGCGGCGATTCTCGGGATTGCGCTGATTCAGAATATATATGGCAATTCCGGCATGGCGCCGCTGATGATCGTGGCGACAGTGCCTCTTTATAATGTGGCGGCGGTCTTTATTCTGTCCCTGATGAATCCGAAGCAGGGCAGGCTTGACGGAAAAGCTCTGAAAAAGTCTTTGCGCGGCGTGGCGGCAAATCCGATCATCTGGGGGATTCTGCTCGGCGTGCTCTGGTCGCTGAGCGGTCTTTCCATGCCTGCAGTCGCGGAGAAAACGCTGCATAATATCGCCGTGCTGGCGACGCCGCTCGGTTTAATGTCAATGGGAGCCTCTTTTGAAGGAAAGAAAGCGCTTGCGAAGCTGCGGCTGACGATCGTCTGCAGCCTGATTAAGCTGATCGGGCTTGCGGCGGCGGGACTTCCGCTCGCGGCGGCGCTTGGCTTTCGCGGAGAAAAGCTGATCGCGATCCTGATCATGCTCGGCTCGGCGACGACGGTGAGCAGCTATATTATGGCGAAAAATATGGACTGCGAGGGAACGCTGACAGCCAGCGTCGTCATGATGACGACGCTGTTTAGCGCCGTGACGCTGACGGGCTGGCTGTATCTGCTGAGGAGTATGGGGCTGATATAGAAACGGAGATGCGCCGCGGATTGCATATGAGCGGCTTGTAAACGTCGTATCAGCGGTCTTCTGTTACCTGAAAAATATAGAATTTCAAATAATAAGAACTATCGGACGCCCACAGGATCGGATGATCTGGCGCCTGCGTACGGAACTCGACCTGCCGCAGGCGTTTGTGGGCGCTTTTTGCGGCTTCTCCTATTGTTTTTGCAAATAATTCCGGCTCCATGAAATGGGAGCAGGAACAGGTTGCGAGAAAGCCGCCGTCTCTTACGAGCCGCAGACCGCGCAGATTGATCTCGCGGTAGCCTTTCACGGCGTTTTTGACGGAGCTTCTCGATTTGGTAAAGGCGGGCGGATCAAGGATGACGATATCGAACTGCTCTCCTGCCTTTTCAAG
>JAGARW010000019.1 GCA_017621975.1 Lachnospiraceae bacterium
AGATCAAAGACCATGCTTCATGGAAGATCGCTACGATCTGGGGTATCGGCTATAAGTTCGAGGTGAAGGCTTAATATGCGTAAGACTCTTTATCTGAAATTTCTGCTTGCCTATGTCATATTCGGTTTTTTTGGCTTTATTGCCGTAGCTACCTTTGTTTCGAGCATGACCTTCGAACACTTAAAGCGCGAAAAAGCAGAGTCTCTTTACCGTGAAGCGACTCTGATCGCCAACACATACGCGTCCGATCTGTACAACAATCAGGCGTCGCTCGACGCCGTCAAAACGCAGCTTGACGCGCTCGATTCGTATCTGTCCTCTACGATCTGGATCATCAATCCTTCCGGCAGGATTATCCTCTCCTCCGCGGAACCGGTCGATATCGACAATCCGGTTATCATCGAGAATTTTGATCCGACGATCACATCCGGCTCTTATTATACGATCGGGAATTTTTTCCAGACCTTTGCCGAAGATACGATGAGCGTATTTGCGCCGATTACATCTAACTTTAAAGTAAACGGTTATGTTGTCATCCATACTCCGGTCAGCGTCATCCGGCAGTCCTCCGACAGCCTTTTGAATATTTCCTACATCCTGCTTATTATCATGCTTCTGCTGTCCATGATCATTTTGTTTTTCTTTACGGAAATGGTCTATATCCCTCTGCGCAGAATTACGTATGCAACGGAACAATACGCCGCCGGCAATATGCACTATGAATTTCAGGTTGACAGCGACGACGAGATGGGCTACCTCGCCGCCTCCCTTTCTTATATGGCGAGTGAAATCGCCCGCAGCGAGGACAATCAGAAAAAATTTGTCGCCAACGTTTCCCACGACTTCCGCTCTCCGCTGACTTCAATCAAGGGCTATCTCGAGGCAATGCTGGACGGAACCATCCCGCCGGAAATGCACGAAAAATATATCCGCATCGTTTTAAACGAGACTGAACGCCTGACAAAACTGACGAACGGTCTGCTCCAGCTAAACAACCTCAATACAAAAGGAATGATGCTCGAGCGGCGTAATTTCGATATCAACCAAGTGATCCGTAATACGGCGGCAGCGTTTGAAGGTATCTGCAAGAGCAAAATGATCGGGATCGAGCTTGTCCTGACCGGAGAAGCGCTGACCGTCAACGCCGACCTCGACAGAATCCAACAGGTACTGTACAATCTGCTCGACAATGCGATCAAATTCAGCCACAATGACTCGATCATTAAAATAGAAACAACAGAAAAGAGCAGCAAAGTACTCGTTTCCGTCAAAGATAACGGGATCGGTATCCCGAAAGACAGTTTAAAACTTATTTTCGACCGGTTTTATAAGACCGATCTTTCCCGCGGTAAAGACAAAAAAGGCACCGGACTCGGTCTTTCTATCGTAAAAGAAATCATCCACTCGCACGGTGAAAATATCAACGTCGTCAGCACCGAAGGCGTCGGAACGGAATTTATTTTCACACTCGCAAAAGTGGATGATGATGATGATTAATCAATTCCATATCGTTGTTTCAGTTCTTCCCGGATCTCTTCAAAACGTTTGATCGGCGGCTGGTTCTCGACATGGCTGCCGATCTCTTTTTCCATCCAGATCATATCGTACCAACGGTTGAATTTATAACCGCATCGGTGAAATGTCCCTGCGAGCCGGTAACCGAGACGCTCATGAAACTCTGCGCTGTCTCTCGTCAGGTATTCATCCTCTTTCGACGGATAGCCAATGCAGGCATTGAGATTAACGATATTCTGTAATGCCAGCGCATCCTCCAATGCTTCATAAAGAAGCTTTCCAACGCCCATTCTGCGACAGTCTTCCTTTACATACACAGTCGTCTCTACCGCCCAATCATAAGCGGCTCTTTCTTTAAAAGCGCCTGCATATGCATAGCCTGCAATCCGACCGTCTGCCACCGCCGCAAAATATGGATATTTCTGCAGCGTACGCCGGATGCGCTCTGTAAACTCAGCAAGAGACGGCGCTTCATATTCAAATGTGATCGCTGTCTTTTCTACATACGGCGTATAAATCGCAAGCAGTTCTTTTGCATCTTCCGTCCGTGCTGTGCGGACATGCAAATTCTGTACTTTCATTTTATTCTCCATTCCGAAGCGTAGCGTAGGAATCGCGCAATCGAAGTTCGCGCAGGCGACTTCGGTTGTCGCATCAAGGCTCATTTGCGACGCTTCCTTCGGCGCAAAGAGCCGTGTGAAAAATCAGCACATCAGTGTGATTTTTCACACTATGCTTCCATTCCACCGCAGTCTGTGCAGTTCGCCTTCCGTCTGCATATGGGCAAACCCGTTCTGACGCAGCGCCTCATAGAGGACGACCGCCACCGAATTCGACAGATTCAGCGACCGTATCTGATCCAGCATAGGGATGCGGACGCACCGCTGCTCATGTTCTACAAGAATCTCCTCCGGAATCCCCGCGCTCTCTTTTCCAAACATAATATAATCGTCCGGACCAAAGGAAACGTCGCTGTAAATATGTTTTGCCTTCGTCGTGGCGTACCATATATTCGCGCCCGGATTCTGCTCCAGAAACGCCTCGTAATTCACATATCTCGTCACGTCGAGATGTTCCCAGTAATCCATGCCCGCCCGCTTGATCTCCTTTTCATTCAACCGGAAGCCAAGCGGTTCGATCAAGTGCAGGCGGGAACCCGTCGCAACGCAGGTCCGCCCGATATTTCCCGTATTTGCCGGAATCTCCGGCTGGTGTAGTACAATGTTCAGCATTTACTTTTTCTGTTCCTCACGCAGCTTTTTGATAAAATGTTCCAGTCTGCCGATCGCAATTTTCAGATTTTCCAAGGAATACGCGTAAGAAATACGGAGGAATCCTTCTCCGCTGTCGCCGAATGCCGTACCGGGTACGGCAGCCACCTTTTCCTCTTCCAGAAATCTCGTCGCAAATTCTTCGCTTGTCATACCAAATTCCTTGATGCACGGGAATACGTAAAACGCACCGTACGGCTCAAAACATTCCAGACCCATCTGACGAAACGCATGCATCAGATAGCGCCGTCTCTGATTATACGCCTCGCGCATTTCCTTTACATCGCCGTCGCCGTTCTTAAGCGCTTCCACTGCCGCATACTGGCTTGTCGTCGGCGCGCACATGATCGCAAACTGATGAATTTTCGTCATCTGCTCAAGAATCGCTTTCGGCCCGCATGCATAACCGAGACGCCAGCCCGTCATCGCATATGATTTTGAAAAACCGTTAATGAGAACCGTTCTCTCCTGCATGCCCGGAATATTAACGATCGACACATGATCGCCCTTATATGTAAGCTCCGAATAGATCTCGTCGGAAATCACAAAAATATCCTTCTCCCGGATCACCTCTGCAATCGCTTCCAAATCCTCTCGTTCCATGATCGCACCGGTTGGATTGTTCGGAAACGGCAAGATCAGCGCCTTTGTTTTATCGGTAATGGCATCTCGCAGCTCCTGCGCCGTCAGACGGAATTCATTCTCAGCCTTTAAATTGATAATGACCGGTACAGCGTCCGCAAGAACCGCACACGGTTCATAAGAAACATAGCTGGGCTGTGGAATCAGCACTTCCTCCCCCGGATTAATCATCGCACGCAGCGCAATATCGATCGCTTCGGAGCCTCCGACCGTAACGAGTACTTCTCCGTTGTAGTCATAGCTGACGCCAAGTTTCCTTTTTAAATAATTGACAATTTCAATTTTTAATTCCTTTAATCCTGCATTGGACGTATAGAAGGTACGCCCCTTTTCGAGAGAGTAAATACCCTCGTCCCTGATATGCCACGGCGTGTCAAAATCAGGCTCCCCTACGCCAAGGGAAATCGCATCCTCCATCTCGCTGACAATATCAAAAAACTTCCGAATGCCGGACGGCTTTAAACCTACTGCTTTCTCTGATAACGGATTTCTCATGGCGTGATCTTCTCCCTTGCATCTTCATATTTTTTGGTCAGAATCGTACCATGATCCTTATATTTCTTGAGGATAAAATGCGTCGCAGTGCTCAGCACATAATCCATCGTCGACAGCTTATCCGTCACGAATCTGGAAATATCGCGCAAATTCTTGCCGTCAAGGATGACAAGCAGGTCATACGCACCGGAGATCAGATAAACCGCGCGCACCTCCGGATATTTGTAAATACGCTCGGCAATGCTGTCAAAGCCCTGTCCTCTCTGCGGCGTCACACGCACTTCGATGAGCGCCGTTACTTTATCGATCGACGTTTTTTCCCAATCGATCAGCGTATGGTAGCCGCAGATAATGCCCTCCGCTTCCATTGCCGCCATTTCATTCACAATATCTATTTCCTCTACTCCGAGAATTACTGCCAGCTCCTTTAAATCAATGCGGCTGTTCTTCTCAATAATCGCTAAAATCTGTTCTCTCATAATCCGTCTCACTTTCCGACATATATGTCATTATATTTCTTATTTCCGCGCGCGTTCTCACCCGGTCACTTTGTATAATTCGTCCGTCTTCGGAGGCTCTAAAAAACGACGTTCCTCTTCATTTATGACAACTCTGTCATTTCCTTCCCGTATCTTGCCGATCACCGCGGCGGGAATGTGTTCCGCCGCTAACCTCCGTACCAGATCAAGCCCGTCGTCCGTCACCATCAGAAGACTTCCGCTCGATATCAGCTCATATGGATTAAGTCCAAAAAACTCGCATACCTCGACCGTCTCCTGCCGGATAGGAATCCGCTTTAGGTCGATTTCAAGTCCAACGCCTGAGCTTTCTGCAAGCTCCCAGAGCGCGCCGAAAATGCCGCCCTCCGTGATGTCATGCATCGCCGTGACGCCGGACTTTCCGGCGGTGGCGGCCTCCGGTACGATACTGAGGAAGCGGTCAAACGCCTTCGCCTCTTCTATGAGATGGGAAGGGTACTTTGTCAAAAGCTCCTCTTCCTTTTCTTTTGCGAGAATCGACGTGCCCTCCAAACCAATCCACTTCGATACGACGACGTCCTGTCCTGCCCGCGCGCCGTTTGTCGTAATGATACGGTCCCTCTTTGC
>JAGARW010000130.1 GCA_017621975.1 Lachnospiraceae bacterium
GTAGTCGGCGACGGCAACGGACACGTAGGAGCGGGACTTGGCAAGGCTGTAGAAATTCCTGAAGCAATCCGTAAAGGAAAAGAAGACGCAATGAAACATATCATTACCGTTGCAATGGATGAGAACAATTCCATTACACATGACTTTATCGGTAAATATGGTTCCGCAAGCGTTCTTTTAAAGAGAGCTGCAGCAGGTACTGGTATTATCGCAGGCGGTCCTGCGCGTAACGTATGCGAGCTTGCAGGCATCAAAAATATCCGTACGAAATGCCTCGGTTCCAACAACAAGCAGAACGTTGTTCTTGCAACGATCGAAGGCTTACGCCAGTTAAAAACTCCTGAAGAAGTAGCTAAGAACCGTGGAAAATCTATTGAAGAGATTTTAGGTTAAGGAGGAGACCGAGATGGCAAAAACATTAAAAGTTACTTTGGTAAAATCTCCAATCGGCGCAGTTCCGAAGCACAAAAGAACTGTTGAGGCACTTGGACTGAAAAAACTCAACAAGACTGTTGAACTGCCGGATAATGACGCAACCAGAGGCATGATCAAACAAGTAGAATATATGGTTAAAGTAGAAGAAGCATAAGGAGGTGTCATCATGGATTTATCCAATTTAAGACCTGCAGAAGGGTCCAAGCAGAGTGATAATTTCAGACGTGGACGCGGACACGGTTCAGGAAACGGCAAGACGGCCGGTAAGGGACATAAAGGTCAGAAAGCTCGTTCCGGAGCGCCGAGACCGGGCTTTGAAGGCGGTCAGATGCCGTTATACAGACGTATTCCGAAGAGAGGTTTCACAAACAGAAACACAAAGGAAATCGTCGGCATCAACGTATCGGTATTGGAAAGATTTGAAAGCGGCGCTACAGTCGACGTAGAAGCATTAATGGAAGCGGGTATCGTAAAGAACCCCAGAGACGGAGTAAAGATCCTCGGAAACGGAGAATTGACTAAGAAGCTTACAGTTCAGGCAAATGCATTCAGTGCATCTGCGAAAGAAAAGATCGAAGCGCTTGGTGGAACAGCAGAGGTGATTTAATGCTTAAAACACTGAAAAATGCGTTTAAAGTCAAAGAAATTAGAAAGAAGATTTTCTATACGCTGCTTATGCTAGTTGTGATCCGTTTCGGATCACAACTGCCGATACCGGGCGTAAACAGGCACTATTTTGCAGACTGGTTTGCAGCGCAGACTGGCGATGCATTCAGTTTCTTTGATGCGTTTACCGGCGGTTCTTTCCTGAACATGTCGCTGCTTGCACTGAATATCACGCCGTATATCACGTCTTCGATCATCATTCAGCTTTTGACGATTGCGATTCCGAAGCTGGAAGAGATGCAGAAGGACGGTGAGGACGGCAGAAAGAAGCTGGTAGCGATCACCCGTTATGTAACGATTGCGCTTGCGCTGATCGAATCGATTGCTATGGCGGTCGGCTTCGGCAGATCGGGACTTTTGGAAGAATTCAATGCGCTGAATGTGATTTCCGTTGTCTGCGCTCTTGTAGCAGGAAGCGCGCTGCTGATGTGGATTGGCGAGCGGATTACGGAAAATGGCGTTGGAAACGGTATTTCCATCGTTCTTGTCATTAACATCATCTCCAGACTCCCGCAGGACTTTGCAGGACTGTATGAGCAGTTTGTAAAAGGCAGATCCATTGCGGTCGGCGTTGTATCAGCCGTTGTCATTCTGGCGATCGTTGTCGGCATGGTAGTGCTCGTCATTCTTTTAAACGACGGAACGCGTAAGATCCCGGTACAGTATGCAAAGAAGATTCAGGGCAGAAAGATGGTAGGCGGTCAGTCTACGAACATTCCGCTGAAGATCAATACGGCGGGCGTTATTCCGATCATCTTTGCATCTTCTTTGATGCAGTTCCCGATTATCATCTGTTCGTTTATCGGTTATTCGGGGACAGGCGTTTGGGGAGAGATTTTGAAAGTGCTGAATTCGAATAACTGGTGCAATCCAAGCCAGCTTAAATATTCGATCGGACTTGTTATTTATGTTGTGCTTGTTATTTTCTTTGCTTACTTCTATACGTCCATTACGTTCAACCCGCTTGAGGTTGCGAATAATATGAAGAAGCAGGGCGGTTTTATTCCGGGTATCAGACCCGGTAAGCCGACGAGCGACTATTTGACAAAAATTTTGAATTATATTATCTTTATCGGAGCATGCGGACTGACGATCGTTGCAGTGATTCCATATTTCTTTAACGGCGTGTTCCATGCAAGCGTTTCCTTTGGCGGTACAAGCCTGATTATTATTGTCAGCGTTGTGCTTGAGACGATCAAACAGATCGAATCGCAGATGCTTGTACGCAATTATAAAGGATTTTTGAACGATTAAGGATCAAAGAAATTTGAAATATCGTAAGTAGGGACAGGGCGGCGGCGCACTGTCCCTGTACTTGCCTTTTTTGGAGGTTTAAACATGAAAATTATTATGTTAGGAGCTCCGGGAGCAGGAAAAGGAACGCAGGCAAAGATGATTGCCGACCGTTACGGTGTTCCTCATGTTTCCACAGGAGATATTTTCCGGGCAAATATCAAAGAGGGCACGGAGCTTGGTAAGGAAGCAAAGACCTACATGGACAAAGGGCTTCTCGTACCGGATGAGCTGACCGTAAAGATTCTGCTTGACAGAGTTGCAAAGGACGACTGCAAAGACGGTTATGTGCTGGACGGTTTTCCGCGTACCATTCCGCAGGCGGAGGTGCTTGACAAAGCGCTGACTGAGCTTGGCGATGCGATCGACTACGCGATCGACGTCGACGTACCGGATGAGAATATCATAAACAGAATGTCAGGCAGACGCGCCTGTCTGGCATGCGGAGCGACATATCATATTGAACATATTCCGCCGAAGCAGGAAGGAATCTGCGACCGCTGCGGAAAAGAGCTTGTACTTCGCGACGACGACAAGCCGGAAACCGTAAAGAAGCGTCTCGGCGTTTATCATGAACAGACGCAGCCGCTGATCGACTTCTATACGAAGAAAGGAATTTTAAAGGCGGTGGACGGTACTGTAGACATGAAAGACGTATTTGCGGCGATCGTTGCGATTCTGGGAGAATAGAAGCTGCTTTGCCGCTTCGGAATGGAGGAAAAATGGCTGTATCAATTAAATCGGCAAGGGAAATAGAATTGATGCGGGAATCGTGCAGACTGCTTGAGGATGTTTTTTCTCAGTTGGAGAAAGCCGTAAGACCGGGCGTTTCCACAAAAGAAATAGACAGACTTGGTGAAAAGCTGATCCGTGCGCATGGCTGCGAACCGAATTTCCTGAATTATAACGGGTATCCGGCTTCTATCTGCGTTTCTGTCAACGATGAGGTCGTACACGGAATTCCGCATAACGCCCATATCCTTCAGGAAGGCGATATTGTCAGCCTCGATGCGGGATTGATTTACAAAGGCTATCATTCCGATATGGCGAGAACATTCGGCGTCGGCGAGATCACAGAGGACGCCAGAAAGTTGATCGAGGTTACGCGTCAGAGCTTTTTTGAAGGAATCAAGATGGCGAAGGCGGGCAACCATTTATATGATATTTCCAATGCGATTGACGCTTATGTGACTCCCTTTGGATACGGTATTGTCAGAGACCTTGTCGGACACGGAATCGGTACGAAGCTGCATGAAGACCCTCAGATTCCTAATTTCGCGCAGAAGCGCAAGGGACTGCTGCTGCAGCCCGGTATGACGCTCGCCATTGAACCGATGATCAATATGGGGCGCGCGGATGTGGAATGGCTGGACGACGACTGGACGGTCGTAACGGAGGACGGTTCTTTATCGGCGCATTACGAAAATACGGTGCTGATCACGGACGGAGAACCGGAGATTCTGACGATGAACGGAAAATGTGAATAGGAGCTTTGCGCATGAGGGGAATGTTTGCCGTATCAAAAGCCGGACATGACAAAGGAAAACTTTATATCATAATTGAAGAAGAAAACGAATATGTATATTTGGCGGACGGCCGGCTGAAGCCGGTCGAAGCGCCGAAAAAGAAAAAAAAGAAACACATTCAGATCATCAAAGCGACAGATGAAACGATTGCTATTTATATA
>JAGARW010000131.1 GCA_017621975.1 Lachnospiraceae bacterium
CCTTTTCAAGGGACGGCAGCAGCTCGAATACGTCCGCGGTCTGGAACTGCACCGTAGCTTCTAAATGATTCAGGCGTGCGTTTTCCTGCGCCTGACGGACGGCAAGCTGCGACGCGTCGACGCCGAGCACCGAGGAAGCGCCCGCTTTGCCTGCATTTAGGGCGAACGATCCCGTATGCGTAAAGCAGTCGAGCACCTTTTTGCCTTTGCAGAGCCGCGCGATCGCGGCGCGGTTGTATTTCTGGTCGAGGAAAAAGCCCGTTTTCTGCCCGTCTTCCACGTCTACGATGTATTTCACACCGTTTTCGACGATTTCCACCTTTGTATCGAACGGTTCGCCGAGAAAGCCCTTGAAGCGCGGCAATCCTTCCTGCTCCCGGACTTTGGCGTCGCTGCGCTCGTAAACGCCCCGGATGGAGACGCCGTCCGCGGACAGAATTTCCTTTAGAGAATCGACGATGAGCGGCTTTAAGCGGTCGATGCCGAGCGCAAGAGACTCTACGACAAGCACGTCGGAAAATTTGTCGATAACGATTCCGGGCAGAAAGTCGGCTTCTCCGAAGATAATACGGCAGCAGGAGGTATCAACCGTTTCTTTGCGGTAGTCCCATGCGTCCTGTACCCGCTGCCGGATAAAGCTTTCTGTGACCGGGTTCTCCCTGCGGCGGGAGAGAAGCCGGATCGTGATTTTGGAATTGGTATTGATAAAGCCGTAGCCCATAAAATAGCCGTCAAAATCATGTACCGAGATAATGTCGCCGTTTGTAAAGCTTCCGGTAACTGTGTCGATCTCATTGTCATAGACCCACATACCGCCCGCTTTCAGCGTGCGTCCTTCTCCCTTTTTTAAGGTGGCGAATGCGTTTTTTACCATGAAAAGATTTCCTCCTGTTTTCTTTGCAGCATCGATGGATTACGATTGCCCGTCCTCTGTATGCTGAAGCTGTGCAAGCTCAAGAACGACCGCCTGATATCCTTTCAATGTGACATGCGTGTCGCTTTCTGAAACGAGAGAGCCGAGATTATTAAGCAGTACGTTCCGGTAAGGAGATGGGAGCGTCAGCGTCCGGCTTTCCTTGCGATAGTTGGCAAGAACGAGCAGCGTCTGCCCGTCTCCTTTTCGGAAGAACGCCATAAGATTCTCATTATCTTCCATGAACGGTTCGAATGCGCCGTATACGATCGTATCCGCATAAGCGGGATGCTTGCGCAGAGCGATCAGCGCTTTATAATAAGAGAAAAGAGAATCCTTCCTGCTTTTCTGCTCCTTGGCATTGATCCTCGTATAATTTGGATTGACGCGCAGCCAAGGCGTCCCGGCCGTAAAGCCTGCGCTGCCGGAATCGTCCCACTGGAACGGCGTGCGCGCGTTGTCGCGGCTGAAGAATGACACTGCCGTCAGCGCTTCTGTTTCGCTCAGTCCCGCGTCTCTTGCGACTTTATATTCATCCAGCGTATTGACGTCGTCTACCTCATCGATCGATGCAAACGGCAGATTTTCCATGCCGAGCTCCTGTCCCTGATAAATCCACGGAAGTCCGCGAAGCATGAAGGAGACGGTGGAAAGCAGCTTTTTGGAGGTTTCGGAGAGATCCTGTGCCGGTATATATCTGCTGACGCCGCGCGGCTCGTCGTGATTTTCAATAATATTGGAAAGGAAACCCGTATGCCGGGCAAGGCGCTGTGAAGCATAGCAGCACCGCTTAAATTCTTCGGGCGTAATGTGGTGCGAATCATACCAGCCCTTAGGGCTTTCTCCGAAAGTCGTTTCCCGGAAGTCAAACATTGTAGAAAAATAACCGTTATCGCCGATAAAATGCTCCAGCTCCGATTCTTTGATATTGAACACTTCGCCGACGGTGAAAGCGTCGTACGGTTTGAACACCTGATCGCGCATTTCGCTGAGGAAGTCGCCGATGCCGACCGCATCCTTAAGCATTCTTGTGACGGCGACAAGTCCGTCGTCCCGGTCGGCGGGGTAATTGTACTTCGCAAACGGCAGCGCTTTTTTGATATTGATGATCGCGTCGATGCGAAAGCCTGCGAGCCCCTTATCAAGCCACCAGCGCATCATTTGATAAAGCTTCTGACGCAGCTCTCTGTTTTCCCAGTTGAGGTCCGGCTGTTTTTTGTGGAACAGATGCAGATAATATTTGTCCGTTCCTGGAACCGGTTCCCAGACGCTGCCGCCGAAATAACTGCGCCAGTTATTCGGCGCGTGCCCGTCTACCGCGTCTTCGAAATAAAAATATTTCGCGTATTTGCCGTCCGGCTCCTGCAGCGCCTTTTGAAACCATTCGTGCTCGTCGGAGCAATGATTTACGACGAGATCCATAAGAACGTACATCTCCCGCTTTTTTGCTTCCGCAATGAGCGTTTCCATATCTTCCATCGTACCGAATCTGGGATCGATTGCGTAATAGTCGGAAATATCGTAGCCCTGATCCGCCATCGGGGAAGGATAACAGGGAGAAAGCCAGATAATATCAATTCCCAGTTCTTTTAAATAGTCTAATTTCTGAATAACGCCGCGCAGATCGCCGACGCCGCTGCCCGTCGTATCGCGGAAGCTCTTCGGATAAATCTGATATGCGGTTTTGCCGTGCCACCATTTTTTCTGCATAAAGCACCTCCTGAAAATGTAAGCGTATCTTTCTGGATGGAATGAGTTTCTCTTTGTTCTTGTGGTTATTTTATCATGTACTTAGTGCCTCTTCCCCTTCCTTCAATTTTTACAACTCCTTTTTTTCCCATTTCTTTCAGTAACTGTGTTGTCTTTGATTTGCCAAACTCAACATAAGGAGCAATTTCGCTAATTGATTTCAACATTGTTCTGCTTAAAATTTTATATATTTTTCTTTCGTCTTCCGTTAAATTCAGGTTTTTCTCAAAAACCGGGAGTACGATCTTAATTGCATTTTCTGACACTTCAAAGTCCGGTTGTTTTAATCCTTCTTCATAGAGTTGTTTGATTCGTGTAATTCCTGTACCGAATATTTCAACAAACCCTAACCTGTAAAATACATTTGCAAGATTTCTGTTTCTTAGAACGGAAAGTTTTCCCGCTAAATATTCGTCTTCTGTGATTCCGGATGGTAGTCCTCCCGGAGAAATAATTTCTATTCTGTCATCAAACATGGAAACCTTTATTTGTGACTCTACATCCCACACTCTATGAATCAATGCATTTGCAATCGCTTCTCTGAATGCAGCCTCCGGTATTTTTTCTACCTTTTTCCTGTCGACGCCTTGTATTTCTTCGTATTGGTAATAATCTTTGAATACCTCCAATGCTTTTTCATATACTGCCAAAATGGATATATGATCAAATGTTACTCTTTTATGAATCACACTGATGTTTTCGCCGAACTTTATAATATCAATTCCCGGAAAATGATTTTGATCTGCCAGAATACCAGCCGCATTATTGTATCCGATGGCGCTGTTATATAAATTCAGCGTTTTCAAGGTATCTTGATTAAAAGTTTCAATCTGGATGCATTCTTTTAATTTTTGGCATAAAATATGAAACGTCAGTTCCTGATCTTCACAGGGCAATTCTTCAAATCTAATATTTTTTCCTTCTAAAATCAGTCTTGATAACTCCAGTGTGTCGACCTCTATTGTTGCGGTATCGTTTCGTTTGTATGCTTTTGATTGATATAAATATGGCTTTTGAAGCCCGCTTTTTACAGTCAGTTTTATCGTTTTGTCATGATTCTGCAATTCCAGTGTGTAATCAGGCTGTGGAGTAATGCTGTCATTCACTTTGTTTTCAATATCCAGACACGCTTGCTTTACATCCGGCAGTCCTTTGATATTGCCGTTGTCGTCAATGCCAAAAAAAATTTCTCCACCATCGTAATTCGAAAAGGCGCTTACCGTTTTTAAAAATGTATTTGTAATCTTTTCTTTGAACTCTGTTGTTCTTGTTTCACGCATAGACTACGCTTCCTTTCCAATTTCACTGCTTATATTATACGCAGAAATACGCAGAAAATCAATCGTAAAAAAATACGATTGATTTTTACGCCGGCAAAAATATCATTTGACAACCAAAAAAGAAATCGTTAAAATAATATCGTCGAGCGGCAGAAGCGTAAGTCCAGATAGGGCTTGCGCTTTTTTTCTATGGAAAAAAGCATCCCGCACGGGATGCGCAGTCCGCAGACGGGAATAGGGTTATGGCAGCTTTCCGAAAAAGTCTCCTGAGAAAATCTCATAGTAAGGAGGAACATGGGTAAAGAAATTATAAAAGAAAAAAACTCGGACCATATGCAGGCGAATGCATTTCTTGCGACGGAAAAGGTCGGCGTTCTGATGCGGAAATATTCGATTCCATGCATTATTTCCTTGTTGGTTGCGGCGCTCTATAATATCGTAGACCAGATTTTTATCGCCAACGCGTCGTATCTGGGATCATACGGAAACGCGGCGAATACGGTCGTTTTTCCGTTGACGGTCGTCGCTCTGGCGATCGCGGTTATGATCGGCGATGGATGCTGCGCGTTTGTCAGTCTCTGTCTTGGCGCGGGAGAAAAGGAAAAGGCGCACCGCAGCATCGGCAACGCGATCGTTTTATGTATCGCGGCGAGCGTGGTCGTAACGGCGCTTTATTTCATCTTTCAGGATCAGATTCTGACGGCGTTCGGCGGAAAGGTCAATGAAGAAACGTTCCGTCATTCAAAAGAATATTTTATTTATATTACGATCGGAATTCCGTTTTATATGTTCGGGCAGGCGATGAATCCGATCATCCGTTCCGACGGCAGCCCGAAATTTGCAATGGCGTCGACGCTGCTTGGCGCGGTCGTGAATATTATTCTTGATCCGGTCTTTATCTTCGTATGCAAATGGGGAATGATGGGAGCGGCGGTCGCGACAGTGCTTGGGCAGGTCGTTACGGCTGTGCTCGCCATCTGGTATCTCTGCAACATGAAAGCGGTAAAGCTCGGGAAAAAGAGCTTCCGGCTGAGCGGCAGTCTGATCGGAAAATTCATTCCGCTCGGCGTTTGCAGTTTTCTGTCGCAGATCTCTCTTGTCGCGGCGATGGCGGCGATCAATAATATGATCCGCAAATACGGCGCGATGGATCCGATCTTCGGACAGGCGCAGTACGCGCAGATACCGATGGCGGTCGTCGGGATCGTCATGAAATTTTTCCAGATCGTGATCTCGGTCGTGGTCGGAATGGCGGCGGGCTGTATTCCGATCGTCGGCTACAATATCGGAGCGGGCAGAAAGGACAGGGCGAGAACGCTGTTTATTTATCTGCTTGGCGCGGAAGCGGCGGTCGGAGCGATCGCGCTGTGTATCGTTGAATTTTTGCCGAGACAGCTTATCATGATCTTCGGCGCGGCGAACGAGAGCGTATATTATACGGATTTTGCGGTCAAATGCTTCCGTATTTATTTATGTATGATGATTTTGGCAACGGTCAACAAAGCGACGTTTATTTATTTACAGGCGCTTGGCAAGGCGCTGATCTCAACGCTGCTTTCGATGGTGCGTGAGGTCGTATTCGGCGTGGGATTTGCGCTGCTGCTGCCGGTATTTTTCGGACTGGACGGCGTTATTTATTCGATGCCGGTGTCGGATGTGCTGACGTTTATCATGTCTGCGGTCGTGATTGCCTATACGCTGCGGACGTTAAAGGCGTCGGAAAAGGAGGTTTAGATGAAAAACAGAGTAATTACGATCAGCCGTGAGTTTGGAAGCGGCGGACGGACGATCGGAAAAGAAACGGCAAAGAAGCTGGGGATTCCATGCTACGATCAGGAGCTGATCGAACGCGCCGCGCAGGAAAGCGGTTTTGCCAAAGAATACATTGCCCGCGAGGGCGAATATACGGGCGGCGGGAAATGGTTTTCCAACGCGTACGCGGGAATCGGTTCCAATTATAAAATGTCCAATCAGGATCAGCTCTGGCTGATTCAAAGAAAGATGATTCTCGATATTGCGGAAAAGGAATCCTGCGTGATCGTAGGACGCTGCGCCGATTATATTTTAAAGGACGCGGCGGACTGCCTGAAGGTATTTATCCATGCGGATATGGAGAAACGGGCGGAGCGGATCGTCAAAATCTACGGCGAGAGCGATGCAGCACCCGAAAAGAGGCTGAAAGAGAAAGACAAACGACGCAGCGCTTATTACCGTTTTTATACGGAAATGGAATGGGGACAGGCAAAAAATTATCATCTTTGTCTGGACAGCGGCGCGCTCGGAATCGAAACGTGCGCTTCTATTCTTGTCGGGTTATATTAAAAATAGAGGAAAAGGTGTCTGCTGCATCGGCGATGCGGCAGGCATCTTTTTTCTTTATAAATAAAGCAAAATGATATAATATGATATAAATTTTGAAACCGGATGAAACTTTTCGGGCGGCGCGAGGGTCTAATCGTCAGAAAAGCAAAAAGGAGGTGCGGCATTTGCGTTTCACAGTAGAGAGAAAATCCGGAAAAAGAGAAACCGAAAAAGAAGTGGAACGAATTCTTCTATCGGAATATCAGCATTATTTCCGGTTAGCAATGAGTTTTGTACATCAGGAAGCGGATGCCTGCGATATTGTGCAGACTGGAGCTTACAAGGCGGTGCGGGGCAGCGGGAGTCTGAAAAAGAAAGAATATGCGGCGACGTGGATTTACCGTATTATGCTGAACGAAATTTTCCGTTTCTGTCGTCAGCCAAAGCATGAACCGTTAGAGGCGGCGGCATGCGTCGGTCGCGAAGACGACTACGAGGAATTTGATTTGTATAAGGCGCTTGATACGCTGCCGGCGGCAGATAAGGCGGTGATCGAACTGCGGTATTTTGAAGATATGAAGCTGGAGCAGATCGCGGAGGTTCTGCAGGAAAATGTAAACACGGTAAAAAGCCGGCTCTACCGCAGTTTAAAAAAGCTGCGTCTGGAGCTTGAGGAGGAGCCGGATGGCGGAAAGGAGGAATCCCATGAAACAGAATGATTTAAAGGAGCTTCGGAAAGAATATGAAAGCGTTTCCATGTCGGAGGATCAGGCGGAAAGGATGCAAGAAGAAATGAAGCGTGCGGCGCATGAAAAGAATAAAAACAGAAAAATCATACTGTTGGCAAAATGCGCGGCGGCAGCGGCGGCAGTGTTTATCGTTCTGCCGAATACGTCGGCGAACGTAGCGTACGCGATGAGCGGTATTCCGGTTGTCGGCAGGCTTGTGGAGGTGGTAACGTTCCGCGATTACCGGTATGAAAGCGAGCGGCATACGGCGGATATTCAGACGCCGGAACTCGTCGTAAGCGGAGAGGAGGCGGCGGGTAGACCGGACAATATGCAGGACGCGGATCAGGCGGCAGGAGCGGCGACGGAAACTTCGCAGACGGAGGATACGCTGCAGAAAACGACGGAAGAAATCAACGAAGAGATTGCGAAGATCACGGATCAGATCATTGCAGAATTTGAAGAAAGCCTGAAGTATGAGGAAGGGTATCAGGACGTTCAGGTAACGTCTGAGGCGCTCAGTACGACGGATCAGTATTTTACGTTAAAGCTGATCTGCTATCAGGCGTCGGGGAGCGGCGCGCAGTGGAATTATTTCTATACGATCGATTTGAATACGGGAAAGAAGCTGGCGCTAAAGGATCTGTTCAAGGACGGCGCGGATTATATCACACCGATCAGCGGCAACATCAAGCGGCAGATGCAGGAGCAGATGGATGCGGATGAAAATGTGATCTACTGGCTGGACAATGAGGACGTGGGAGAATGGAATTTTGATCAGATCACGGAGGAAACGTCCTTTTATATCAATGAAAACAATGAGATCGTGATTGCTTTCAATGAGGGCGACGTCGCGCCTATGTATATGGGATGCGTAGAGTTTGTGATTCCGAATGAAGTTCTGGCGGATATTAGAAAATAGGAGGACGCCGGAAAGAGCATTAGAAAAAAATAGAAAAATCGGTTGACTTTTGAGATACTGTTTGGTAATATAAATGACGTGCTGACGCGATTCGTTCGGTGGTATGAGAAGCCCAGATAGCTCAGTTGGTAGAGC
>JAGARW010000132.1 GCA_017621975.1 Lachnospiraceae bacterium
AAGCCTTTATTGAAAATTGATGTCGTCAAACTGCATAAATATTTCATTTTTCGCGACTGCGCAGGATATTAGACTTTCTTAGCGTTTTGTCCTGTTCTCAGCAATTTTCGGACACGACGTCCGAAAAAGGCGAAGCTGAGCCATGGAAGGCGAATCTTCGCCGGTTGCGTCAGGTGGTTTTATCATTGCCGGAACGCTTAGAAAGACTTATATCCGTAGCCCGGAACAGGAAATAAAATTTTTGTGCAATTTGACGAAGTATCATAAAAATAAAACCTTTGATAACCGAATTCCGTGAAATAAAAAGCGCAAGCATCCGAAAAACAGCCGCCGGATGCCTGCGTCTTCTCTGCAAAATCCTTACTGGTTCACCTTCATATCCGCTTCCGTCGCCTTGATCCCGCGGCGCTGCACATAGCCGGTCAGAATCATCGTCAGCGCGCCGTCGCCTGTTACGTTGCAGGCTGTTCCGAAGCTGTCCTGAAGCGCAAAGATCGTCAGCATCAGCGCCGTTCCCATGCTGTCAAACCCAAGCACGCCCGTAATCAATCCGAGCGATGCCATAACCGTGCCGCCGGGCACGCCGGGCGCTCCGACTGCGAACACGCCGAGCAGCACGCAGAACAGAACCATTGTTCCGAGAGACGGTATGCTTCCATACAGAATCTTCGAAATCGTCATAACGAAAAATACCTCCGTCAGAACCGACCCGCATAAGTGGATATTGGCAAAAAGCGGAATTCCGAAATCGATCATATCCTCGCGGAGCGCTTTCTTCGACTTCCTTGCGCAGCGCAGCGCGACCGCCAGCGTCGCCGCGGAAGACATCGTTCCGACCGCCGTCAGATAAGCGGGTCCGTAATTTTTCAGCACATCGAACGGATTTTTCCCGGAATAAATACCGCCGATCAGATAAAGAAGCGCAAGCCAGATATAATGTCCTGCCATGACGATCAGCACGATCTCGATAAATACCGGAAGCTGAACCGTGATCGTTCCTTCGTACGCCAGCGCGCAAAACGTAAACGCGATATAAACCGGCAGAAGCGGGATCACGATCTTCGTTACGATCGAAAGCACGATCTTCTGGAATTCGTCGAGCAGCTTTGCAAATACGTCCGCCTTCGTCCATGTCGCCGCAAGTCCGAGCATCAGAGAAAGCACAAGCGCGCTCATAACGGGCATGATCTGCGGAATATCGAGCTGAAATACGACGTCCGGAAGCTCCTTCAGCCCTTCGACCTCCGTCACGATCGACAGGTGCGGAATGATGCCGTAGCCCGCCGCCATGGAAAACAACGCGGCGCCGAGCGACGATATGTAAGCGATCGCCACAGCGACTCCGAGCAGTCTCGTCGCATTCTGTCCCAGCTTTGTGATCGCAGGCGCGATAAATCCGATAATGATGAGCGGCACGCAGAACAGAATCAGCTGATTCAGAATGTACTTGACCGAAACCACGACAAGCATGACCGGCTCGTTGGCAATCAGCCCGATTACAATGCCGACGATAACGCCGATCAGCAATCTGACTGGCAGACTGGTTAAAATTTTTTTCATTTTTGTTCTCCCTACATAGTATCTTTTTATTACTTTTATACTATTATACTTGATTCGCATGATAAATGCGATAAAAATTTCAGCGGCGCGTCAGAAAATGCCCGATCTCCGCCCTCCACGTCTCCGTCAGGCGCTCCAGACTCCACGCGGCGTTCGCCGGGCTCGTGGACGGCAGCCTGCACACCTCGGGATACGGCGTCTCCCTCCGCTTTTGATCCATACAATACTTCAAAAAAAGGCGGTATGCCTTGTCGCCGTTTGTAAAAATGCATCTGACAGGCGCTTTTTCAAGAATGACATTCATGTCGTTTCCCGTCACATTCCTGATGGAACTGTCAGAAGACCCGATAATGTCGCACGATGCGATAACGTCCCACACCGCGATCTTATTTTGCAGCAAAAAGCGCTTCTTTTCTTCTATCCCGACAGGCACGTCGCATCCGCAGACGGCGGCTGTCACCTTCCAGAAACGATTTTGCGGATGTCCGTAATAAAACCGGTTTTCCCTTGATTTCACGGAAGGGAACGAGCCGAGAATCAAAATCTCAGATTCCGTGTCAAACACCGGTTCAAACGTATGCGTTACATGCGTATATTCCATTATTCTCTTCCTCTAACTCTCAGGCGCGTCCAGACGGCGTCAGACGAACTGGTTTTTCTCCTCATCGTAACGATAATCGATACTGCCCAGCTTTTCTCTGATTTCAGCCTCGCTTACTTCCATATCGTCGCACAGCGCTTCCAGACTGGAATAATAATCCCTGAGTTTTAAGTTGATAAAACTAAGCAGCATAACCGGATCTTTTGGCGTCATATTCCTATCCTCCCATTCCGCGGCAGGCTCTTCCTCCCGCTTTTTCCCTGCGCCCATTATAACATCCAGAGCCGATACAATCAATCGCATACGCTGCGCTTGACTTCTTGCGTCCCGCTGTGTATAGTAAAAAAGTAACCAATACATCTATATACATATTACACGCCAGGGGGGCTTTTGCTTAGATGAAGCGGGACGACCGCTTTAGACCCTTACTACTTGATCCGGGTAATGCCGGCGTAAGGAGGCGGAGTATCGGGCTGCAATGCGGTCCGCGCTCATTTCCCCCTCTTTTTGTTGTAATACAAAGGAGGATTTTTTTATGTTGTACAATGTTGTCACAAACGAATGGGACGAAGTCACCTATGTTCCTACCGCGCTCGGCAACGCGCTGCTGATCGTCGTAATCGCCGCGCTGCTGATCGC
>JAGARW010000133.1 GCA_017621975.1 Lachnospiraceae bacterium
GCCGGCGTCTTTTTGCTTTGCAGTATTACGACAGTCTGCGGCGGCGTTTTTATCGTTATTCTTTCTCTGCTCTACTCGCAGGTATATTACGTCATGCTGGATTTTCCTGCTTACACGGCAAAGCAGGTCATGCGCACAAGCCGCAATATTATGAAAGGAAATAAGGCGCGCCTGTTTTATCTCTGCGTCACGCTTATCCCTTATTATCTGCTCAGCCTTTTGTCATGCGGCATTGCGCTATTCTGGGTCATCCCGTTCCAGAAAACGCTGTTTGCTAATTTTTATCTCGATCTGATGCACAGGGAATATACGGTATAAAAAAGAATCCTGCCCGGAGGGTTTTGTTTAATACCGATATTGTTTTCGTTTTCCGAAAAGGAACAGGACGGTTACGACTGCCGCCATCATTTCAGCCGCCACGATGGAAAACCATATCCCGTCGATCTCCCAAAGCAGCGGGAAAATAAGTACCGCGCTTACCTGAAACAGCAGGGTACGCAGAAAAGAAATAAGCGCTGAAATCAGTCCGTTATTCAAAGCGGTGAAAAAACCGGAACCAAAAATAGCAATTCCCGCAAACAAAAAAGAAAAGGAATAAATCGTAAAACCACGTTTGGTCAGCTCCAAAAGCGCCGCGTCATATCCGACAAACACGTTTGCAAGCGGTCCTGCAAGAATCTCCGCCGCAAAAAACATGGCGGCTGAAAATCCTCCGATCATAAACAGACTCTTCCTCAGCAGACTCTTTAATTCTCCGTAATCCCCCGCTCCGTAATGAAAACTGATCACAGGCGCCGTCCCGACGGAGTAGCCGATAAAAGCGGCGAGAAAGATCATGTTGACATACATCAGCACGCCGTACGCCGCAACGCCGTCTTCTCCCGTATACTTCATGAGCTGCACATTATAAAGCATACTGACAAGCGACATGGAAACGTTGGACATCAGCTCGGAAGAGCCGTTTGCACTTGCTTTCCGCAGCGCGCTTCCATCATATCGCATTTTCGTCAGACGAAGAAGGCTTGTATTCGGACAGGCAAAATAAATCAGCGGCACAACGCCTCCGATCACCTGACTAACAGCGGTCGCAGCCGCAGCTCCGGGAAGCCCCCAGTGAAATACCGCAACAAACAGCGCGTCCAGCACGATATTCGCAACGCCTGCCATGACCGTGAAAAAAAGCCCAAGCTGCGGCTTTCCCGCCGTAGAAAAAAAGCTTTGAAATTCATATTGCAGCATATAGGCAGGAAGCGCAGGCAAAATAATTCGACCGTAAAGCACGCAGTTTTCCAGCATAGTTCCTTCCGCTCCAAGCAGGGCTGCAATCGGACGAATGAAAAGAACGCCAAAAATGGCGATGACAATACCGCAGGCAATCGTCACATAAACAAACAGGGAAAATAACTGCTTTGCTTTTTCTTGTCTGCCCGTCCCCATCGTCATTGCGATAAGCGCGCCGCCTCCGGTTCCGAACATAAAGCCCAGAGCGCCTAAGATCATCAAAAACGGCATAATAAAATTCACGGCGGCAAACGGTGTTTTCCCTACGAAATTGGAAACGAAAAAGCCGTCGATCACGCCGTAAACAGACGTAAAAATCATCATAAGAATAGACGGCAGCGTATAATAAAACAGTTTTTTGTAACCAAAATGATCAGCTAATTGAATCTTCATCCGGACCTGCAGCCTCCTTTGTTTTTTCTTTCAAAGCGGTCAGATATCTGTCTGTGAGCGAAAGATACGTCTCGTATTCTTCCTGTGTCCACG
Source organism: Lachnospiraceae bacterium (assembly GCA_017621975.1). GTDB lineage: Bacteria > Bacillota > Clostridia > Lachnospirales > Lachnospiraceae > VSOB01. The sequence goes on from JAGARW010000133.1 coordinate 1,768, forward strand.
CATCCATAATCTCGTTTTCGATCGTTATCAGCCGCGCCACCGTACGCCCGGTCATTTCCATACCCTTCTCCGTCAGGCAGACTCTTTTCCTCTTCTTATCGATCGCTTCCAGATATACGACGCCTTCCTTTTCCAATTTGCGCAGAGCGGAATTGATCGTCTGCTTCCTCACGCCGGACAGTCTGCAGATATCGTCGATCGGACAGCTTCCCCCGTTGCTGCATGCCGCGTAAAGCACGAGCATCGCACTGTCGGACAGTCCGAATTGTAAAGCCGTCTCATGATAAACGGCGTCGATCTCTCCCGACAGATAATTGAAACGCCGCATTTTTCCTTCCTTTAAGTCGTTCATTTCCTCTCCCTTCCGAAACGCCGCCGCGTTTCATGGTATGAAATCGTACTTGTAAGCACATAGTATAGTATGATTTCATACCTTTGTCAAGAGATCAGGAAACGGAACCGCAACATAAAAACCGCGGCGTCATGCCGCGGTTTTCACAATGACATAGCTTTTGTCAAATAAGCTTTTCTGCGTTTAATATTCAAGATAAGCGCCCTTCATAGGACTTGCCGCATGCTCCGAAAAGAGTCTGAGCACGCCGGATTTGTATTTCGGTTCTCTCTTTTTCCAGTTCTTTCTGCGTTCATGCAGTATCTTTTCAATTTCGTCGGGCGGGAGCTGCTTCCCGTGGACGCCGATAATATTCAGCTTACGGTCCGGGATATCGATCTCGATCATATCGCCTTCTTCCACAAGCGCGATCGGTCCGCCCTCGACCGCCTCGGGGCTGCAGTGTCCAATCACCGGACCCGTAGACGCGCCGGAAAAACGTCCGTCCGTAATCAGCGCAATGCTCCTGCCGAGCTCTTCGTCGGAGCTGATCGCCTCTGAGGTATAAAACATCTCAGGCATGCCGCTGCCTTTCGGTCCCTCATAGCGGATGAACACCGCGTCTCCCTTTTTCACCTTATGTTTCAGTACCGCGTCGAGACATTCTTCTTCCGAATCAAAAGGACGCGCGTTCAGGACTGCGCGGAACATTTCCTTCGGGCATGCCGTATGCTTGATGACGGCCCCTTCCGGCGCCAGATTGCCTCGCAGCACCGCGATGCTTCCGTCCGTTCCGATCGCGTCGTCGTAAGGACGTATGATGTCTTCCTTTTTCAGTTCAACGCCGTAGCGGCGATTGAATTCCCCGAGCCATTTTGCGCACCGCTCATAATATCCGTTTGCTTTCAGTTCGTCCAGATTTTCTCCCAGCGTTTTCCCCGTAACGGTCATGACGTCCAGATGCAGGCGACTGCGTATCTCTTCCATGATCGCCGGAACGCCGCCCGCATAGTAGAAGACCTCTGCCGGCCACTTGCCCGCCGGACGGATATCCAGTAAATAATGCGCGCCCCTGTGGATACGGTCGAACGTATCTCCCGTGATCTCGATTCCGAATTCATGCGCGATAGCGGGGATATGCAGCAGACAGTTCGTGCTGCCCGAGATCGCCGCATGCACAAGAATCGCGTTTTCAAAGCTCTCCATCGTCACAATATCGGACGGTTTCATATTCGGCGTCTGCGCAAGCTCTACGGCCCGCTTACCCGCCCGCCGCGCATAATCGAGCAAATCGGGGCTTGTCGCCGGCATCAGCGCGCTGCCCGGAAGAGCGAGACCGAGCGCTTCCGCCATGATCTGCATCGTAGAAGCCGTTCCGATAAAGGAGCACGCGCCGCAGCTTGGGCATGCGTTGCATTTCGCCCAGTCCAGCTTCTCCCGATCGATCTCGCCGCGCTCGTATTTTGCGGAATACATACCGAGCTGTTCCAGCGTCAGCATTTCCGGTCCCGCCGCCATCGTGCCGCCCGGAACGACAACGGACGGAATATTCACTCTCGCGAGCCCCATAAGATTCGCCGGCATTCCTTTATCGCAGCTCGCCAGATAGACGCCCGCGTCGAAAGGCGTCGCATTAGCGTGGATTTCGATCATATTGGCGATCATCTCCCGGCTGACAAGGGAAAAATTGATGCCGTCCGTTCCCTGGCTCTCGCCGTCGCAGATATCCGTCGCAAAATAGCGTGCGCCATGTCCGCCAGCCGCTTCGATCCCTTTCCGTACCTCTTCCACAAGCACGTCCAGATGTCCGCTGCCCGGATGGCTGTCTCCGAAAGTGCTCTCGATCATGATCTGCGCTTTCGAGAGGTCTTCCGGTTTCCAGCCGGTGCCGATCCGCAGGGGGTCCAGCTCCGGCGCAAGCTCACGCATTTTCTGACTGATCAATTCCATAATATCCTCCACTCCTTTTCCTTTTCGTCTTCGTCCTTCTTATTTCCGTTATGCAAAGAAGGAAATGATAAGCGCTACGACAAAACCGGTCGCGCCGACAAGCGTTTCCATAATTGTCCATGTCTTCAGCGTCGTTTTTTCATCCATTCCGACAAGAGACTTTACAAGCCAGAAGCCGGAATCATTGAAATGAGAGCAGACCGTCGAACCGCCTGCGACCGCGCACGTAACGCACGCAAGATACAGCGGGGAAAGCTCGCTGATTCCCGGCATCGCCGCAACGATACCCGCCGCCATCGTCATCGCGACCGTTGCGGAGCCGACGCAGATGCGGACGAATACCGCGATCACGAAAGCGACTACAACGAGCGGAAGGTTCGCGGAAGCGACCAGATTGCCGATCACATCTCCAAGTCCCGAATTCTGAAGAATATAGCGAAGCACGCCGCCGCATGCCGTTACAAGCAGGATCAGTCCGGTCGGTTCAAGCGATTTTGTCATAACGGCTTCCAGTTCGGGAAGCGTATAGCCCTGCTTCACCCCAAGCACAAACATCGCTACAACCGTTGCGATCAGCAGCGCGACGAAAGGCTCTCCGAGGAATGAAAATACCGCGTTTGCGCTCTCCATACCCGGAATCACGCCCGTTACGGATTTTAAGATGATTAAAACAAGCGGAATCATAATGATGAGAACGATGCTCCAGAAACCGGGAAGCTTCGATTCGTCGATCTCTTCCTGATCCTGTACATGCTGCGGAACGGCAACCATATATTTGTTTCCGCAATAACCGCCCCAGATCGGCCCCGCCACGATCATTGCGAAAATACCGCAAATAATGCCGACTACGATCACCCAGCCGAGATCGACGCCGAGATACGTCGCCACAAGAACCGGTCCCGGCGTCGGCGGAATAAACGCGTGTCCTACCGCCAGCCCCGCCAGAAGCGGAATCGCATAAAACAGAGAAGACCGTTTCGTTCTCTTGGCAAGAGAAAATGCAAGCGGGATCAGAATGATCAGTCCCGCGTCAAAAAATACAGGCATTGCGATTACCATACCGGTAATGCCAAGCGCCCATGCGGCTTTTTTATCGCCGAATTTACGCACCATCGTAACCGCCAGCGTCTGCGCGCCGCCAGACGTTTCCAGAATCGCGCCGAACATCGAGCCGAGCCCTACGAGCAGGGCGATCCCCTTCAAAGTCGTTCCAATTCCTTCGTTTACCGTAGAAATAATGTCCGCAGGTGTCATACCCGCCATAAACCCAATACTTACCGCGCCGATCAGAATCGAGATCATCGCATGAATGTGGAATTTGATAATCAGAACAAGCAAAATAGCCAGTCCCGCCACAGCCGCGAGAATCAGTCTGGTCGAATCAAGTGTAGCTGCCGCCTCCATAAAAAATACTTCTCCTTTTCTTTTTTCTTTCCAAATTACCTTCAAATACATATGACGTCTTATGTTTTTCAATAATTATTATAAATTTCGTTGTTTTTATTGTCAATATGTCTGATGTTATTGACTCATTTTCTATTATTTCACCAAAATTTTATGGATTTTATACCTGTTTCCGACTTTGTTTTTGTCTATTTTCAACAGCTTGGATTTCTTTTATGGAGAACGTGCCGCCCGTGGATTGACGTTTTGCTTGTAATCATCAGATGTTTTGATTCTTTCCATGGGTCTCATGTCAAAAGGGGCTTGATAACTGGTATTATCAAATTACACAATATATTTTATTTCCCGTTCCTGCGCAGGATATTAGACTTTCTTAGTGTTCCGCTCACGTGCAGCAATTTTCGGACACGATGTCCGAAAAAGGCGAAGCTGAGCCATGGACGGCGAATCTTCGCCGCTTGCGTCAGATCGTTTCAGACCATTGCCGGAACGCTTAGAAAGCCTTATATCCGCAGCCCGGAACAGAAAATAAAATTTTTGTGTAATTTGATGTAATCCAGTATAAAGAAACCCTTTATCGCCCGAATTCTATAAAACAAAAAACGCCGCGCAGTCGGCGATATAAGCCTTCTGCACAGCGTTTCGTTTTCCGTTTATTCTTCCGTATTCTTTTTTTGCCCGCCCGCCGCCTTCAGTTCAAGCAGCTTCTGGCGGTTATAAGTCAGATGCATCATCATGGCGGTCCGCGCCCCGATCCTGTCTCCTGCAAGGATCGCGTCGACGATCGCCCTATGGCTCGTGATCGTCTCCTGCTGCAGCTTTCCCTGCGTCAGATTGACAAACGTATAGACCGCGGAATTGATAATCGGGATCAGTATCTCAACGACTCTGTTTCCGCTGCATCTGGCGATCCACGAATGCAGCGCCACGTCCTGTCTCGTATGCTTCCCGCCCGACAGATAGACCCGTTCGACCTCGTCGCACAGCCGCACGAGCTCTTTTTTCTCTTCTTCCGTAATACGCTCGCACGCCATAACGGCGATCTCCGGCTCCAGCATGAGACGCACGTCCACAAGCTCCAGCGCGAGCTTGTATTTATCCCCCATGCCGCCCAGTCCGAGCGGATCGTCCTCGCGCGTTTCCGTATTGAGCACAAAGGTTCCCGATCCCCGGCGGACTTCCAATACGCCCTGCGTGACAAGCGATTTTACCGCTTCCCGGATCGTGCTTCGCCCTACGCCGAACAATTCGGCCAGTTCAAATTCGTTCGGAATCTTTTCCCCGACCGGAATCGGCTGCTCGCGGATCATCGTAAGAATCTGATCTTCGATCTGAGGCGCCAGAAGACGCTTGTTCATTTTACCGATCTTAGCCATTACAATTTCTTGATCCTGTCGATCGCTTCTACCGTATTTTCGTAGCTTCCGAACGCCGTCAGGCGGAAATACGTTTCGCCGCTCGGACCAAATCCCGATCCCGGCGTCCCTACAACGTTTGCTTTTTCAAGCAGATAATCGAAAAACTCCCAGCTTGTCATGCCGTTTGGCGCTTTCAGCCAGATATACGGCGCGTTTACGCCGCCGGATACGGTATAGCCCGCTTCCTTCAGCCCGCCCAGAATATACTTTGCATTGTTCATATAATAAGCGACCTGCTGCCGGAGCTGTTCCTTTCCTTCTTTGGAATAAACGGCTTCTCCCGCGCGCTGTACAATATAAGGCGCGCCGTTGTATTTCGTACCGTGCCGCCTTGCCCAGAGTCCGTGGAGCGCCGTATCTCCTACCTTAAGCTCCTTCGGAACGACAGTATAGCCGAGACGCACTCCGGTAAAGCCCGCGTTTTTGGAGAAGGAGTGCAGCTCGATCGCGCACGTTCTCGCACCTTCACATTCGTAAATGCTGTGAGGCACATCTTCCTCGGAAATATATGCTTCATAAGCGGCGTCGTAAATAATGACAGCGCCGACCTTGTTTGCATAATCGACCCATTCCTGAAGCCGGCTCTTTGTAATCGTAGAACCGGTCGGATTGTTCGGGAAGCACAGATAGATCAGATCCGGCGTTTTCTTCGGCAGCTCCGGCGCAAAATCGTTGTCAGCCGTACACGGCATATAGATCACATCGCTCCATGTTTCCGTCTTAGGATCGTATGTGCCCGTCCTGCCCGCCATAACGTTTGTGTCCACATAAACGGGATAAACCGGATCGCAGACTGCAATCTTGTTGTCCACGCTGAAAATTTCCTGAATATTGCCGGAATCGCACTTCGCGCCGTCGGATACGAAAATCTCATCGGCAGCAATGTCACAGCCTCTTTCCTGATAATCGTTCTTTGCGATCGCATCGCGCAAAAATTCATAGCCAAGATCGGGCGCATAGCCTCTGAAGGTCGCCGCGTCCGCCATTTCATCCACCGCGCCGTGCAGCGCGGAAATGATCGCAGGCGCAAGCGGCTGCGTCACGTCGCCGATTCCAAGACGGATGATCTTTTTGTCAGGATTCGCCGCGGCATAAGCGTTTACCTTTTTCCCGATCGTGGAAAACAGATAGCTGCCCGGCAGTTTCAAATAATTATCGTTTACTTTTACCATATCCGTATCTCTCTCCTAATCTAAAATAAAATCAAACTCTTTCTTTCCTAATGTAACACAGCGCATCCTGTCCGTCAATTTTTTCGTTGTTTTAACAGCGGGCGCTTTGCCGGAATGCCCGCTCCCTAAAGGCGCCGCCCTTAGTCGATACTGATCTCTCCTTCAAAAACAGTCTCGGCAGGACCTGTCATATAGATCGTATCCTCCGTCTCGTCCCACTCGACGATAATATCGCCGCCAAGCAGATGCACCGTGATCCTGCGGTCGGTCAGTCCGTTCAAAACGCACGCCGTCACAGTCGCGCAGCAGCCGGTGCCGCAGGCGAGCGTTTCCCCCGTTCCGCGTTCCCATACGCGCATCTCTACGTTGCTTTTGTCAATTACACGCACAAATTCCGTATTGATCCGTTTCGGAAAGCGTTCATGGTTTTCAAAATACGGGCCGATCCGCTCGATTTCCAAATCCTTTACATTGTCCATAAATACGACCGCGTGCGGATTTCCCATCGAAACGCACGTCATGCGGTAGACGCCTCCCGCCGCCTCGATTTCTTCGTCGATCACCGTTTCATGCTCCGAGAGCACCGGAATCTTCTCGGCAGCCAGCTCCGGTCTTCCCATATTGACCTTTGCCATCACAGCCTTTCCGTTCTCCACCGTAAGCACAATATGTTTGACCGTTCCGGCGCTGATAATCGTAAACTCCTGCCTGTCCGTCAACCGCTTATCAAATACATACTTCGCAACGCAGCGGATCCCGTTGCCGCACATCTCCGCCCGGCTTCCGTCCGCATTGTACATTTCCATTTCAAAATCCGCTTCCTCCGACGGATTGATAAAGATCACGCCGTCGCCGCCGATCCCGAAATGCCGATCGCTCAGCCGCCTTACAAGCTCCGGCTTTTTCTCTGCCGGAATCTGCTCCGCAGCGCCGTTGATATAAATATAATCGTTGCCGCAGCCGTGCATTTTCGTAAATTTCATGATAACCCCGCCTTTCGTTCCTTTATCCGCTAAAATTTGAAAATAGTGTTTTCAACTATCTCTAACCATAAGTATAACTGGCATTTTCTTCTATGAAAAGAGAGAAAAATGCCAGTTATCACGCAAATATTGCTTTCTATTCTAGTTCAATCGATTTAACCGCGGTCATATCCTCATGACCGACAGTACCATCTGGGCTGTCTCTACCATGCCGGTACTACTGTCCATACTGCATTTCTGGATATATCTATGGGCCTCTTCTTCCGTCATATTGTTCCGTTCCATCAGAAGCTCTTTGGCTGCCCGAATCAGCGCCATCTCCTCCGGATTCCTTTGCTTCGGAACAGCCTTCTGCCGCCTGCGCCGCCGTTCGATATTCTGCACCATCATATCGACCGTCTCGATCAATTCGTGCACCTTTAACGGCATTGCCAGCGACATTACGTCGCTTCCCGCATATTCCTCAAGCAAATTCCTTGACGCCATTAAAAGCATCTCAAAGCCTTTTGGAAGATCGCCGTGCAGCTCCGAAAAAATCATATCGGGCATCTTATAACCGCATATTACGATACCGTCGTTAAGCCCGTCAGCCTGACTGATCGCCTGCGCTCCCGTAGAACAAACCGCTGTAACCGAATGCCCGCTTCGTACCAGAACATTTTTAATGCTCTTGGCATCTTCTATTTTAGGGAAAACAATTACAATGCTGGTCAACCGGGCACACCTCCTCTTATGTCATTTCATCTTGTACCCACAGCGCCCTAGTATCTGTTCAAATACTGCTGTATCTCCCATTCACTGACCTGTGATTTATATTCGTTCCATTCGCGCTTCTTCAATTCAATATATTTTTCATATGCATATTCGCCGAGCGCCTCTTTTATGAACGGGTCCTTCTGCATTTCCTTGATCGCCGCGCCGAGCGTACCGGGAATTTCTTCTATGTTGTTCTTTTCTTTTTCCTCTTTGGTCAGTTCAAACAAGTTGCAGTCCATGCTCTTCGGCGGCATGATCTGTTCCCTGATCCCCTCCATGCCGGCGCGCAGGCAGAGCGCAAGCGCAAGATACGGATTTGCCGCCGAATCCGGGGAGCGGAGCTCCACCAGCCGTTCCGTTTCTTTTTCTCTCATAATGCGGATCAGCGGACTTCTGTTTGCCGCGTTCCATGCGATATAGACCGGAGCCTCATAGCCCGTTACAAGCCGCTTGTAGGAATTGACGATCGGATTCGTAATTGCCGTCATGCCCTTTACATGCTTCATAATCCCGCCGATAAAATAAAGCGTTTCCTTACTAAGTCCATATTCGCCGTCCGCATCGGTGAACACGTTTTTCCCATCCTTAATCAAAGCCATATTGATATGCATTCCGGAACCGTCTACGCCGTATTTCGGCTTCGGCATAAAGGTCGCGTGCAGTCCGTGACGCTTCGCGATCGTCTTTACCGCAAGCTTAAACGTCATGATATTGTCCGCCGTCCGCAGCGTCTCGGCGTGCTTAAAATCTACCTCATGCTGCGCCGGAGCGGCTTCGTGATGAGAAGCCTCAACCTCAAATCCCATATCCTCAAGCATCATGACGATATCGCGCCTTGCATTTTCTCCCTGATCGAGCGGGCTGACGTCAAAATACCCCGCCTGTTCATGCGTCAACGTCGTCGCAAGACCGTTGTCGTCCGAATGAAAAAGGAAAAACTCACATTCCGGGCCGACCTCCAGACGATATCCCATCTCCTGCGCCTGTGCGATCGCCTTCTTCAAAATATAACGCGGATCGGCTTCAAACGGCGTTCCGTCCGGGTAGCAGACGTCGCAGATCAGTCTTGCTACCTTTCCCTGCTGCGGACGCCACGGAAAAATTTCAAAAGTATTATAATCGGGGTAAAGATACAGCTCCGATTCTCCTCCTTTTGCAAATCCGTCGATCGGCGACGCGTCGAAAGCGCATCTGTTGTCCAGCGCCTTTTCCAACTGGCTTGACGTAACGGCTATGTTTTTAAAGGTTCCAAGAATATCTGTAAACTGCAGACGTATGAATTCCACGTCCTCATCCTGCACCAGTCTGATAATATCTTCTCTTGTGTAGCGTTTCATATTTAACCATCCCTTCCGGCATTGATTGCCTTTTATAACAAAAAAAGACATTCTTACCTTAAGTAAGAACGTCTTTGTTCTTCGTCTATCTATCATACCAATCCTTTTGTGCGTTTGTCAATACAATCCGTGCGCAAAGGCACAATTTTTCAAAACGCGTCAATGGCACATAATTTTTCCCCGCCTCTCATACACTGTTGTAAGAAAAGAAAACGGGGATATCGTTATGAGTTCCAGAACCAAAATCGTAGTCCTTCATCTAAAGGAATTGCTGTATACCGGAATCTTTCTTGTGCTCGGCATTCTCTTTATCGTGCTGCTTGTCATTATGTTCCTGCCCGATAAGAAGCAGGAGACCGAAAATACGCAGGCGCAGAGCGCCTATGTGCCCGGCGTTTATACGACCTCCATCCAGCTCGGAGGCAGTACCGTTGATATTGAAGTCGTCGTTGATGAAAACCACATCAATTCCCTGCGTCTCAACACGCTGGACGAAGCAGTGGCTACCATGTACCCGCTCATCGAACCGTCCTTTGATGAATTGGCTGCCCAGATCAAAGCCAACCAGTCTCTGGAAGGAATTACATATTCCGATGACAACAGGTATACCTCAATGCTGCTTCTGGACGCCATTTCACAGTCGTTGGAGAAAGCGGCTTCCGCCATAGATTCACAGCCGGAACAGGAATAATAACATATGCTATTTTATCTGTTCCAGTTCCGTCTGCCACGCGCGGATCGAAGCGTCCGACGGCATCCGCAGGTCGCCGCGCGGCGAAACCGCCACACTTCCGACCTTCGGTCCGTCCGGCAGGCAGGAACGCTTGAACTGCTGCATAAAAAATCTGCGGTAAAACGTCACAAGCCACTTCCGAATCACTTCTTTCTCGTACAAACCGGCAAACGCCCGAACCGCGATCCGGTATATCTTTGCCGGAGAGAAGCCAAGACGCAGCATATAGTACAAAAAGAAATCATGCAGCTCATACGGACCGACCAGATCTTCTGTTTTCTGAGAGATCTTTCCCTCTACAGGAGGCAGAAGCTCCGGGCTGACCGGCGTATCAAGCACATCAAGCAATACGTTCTTCAGTTCCTCTTTTCCGCACACATCCGCATAATAACGCACAAGATGACGGACAAGCGTCTTGGGAACGCCTGCGTTTACGCCGTACATCGACATATGGTCTCCGTTATAGGTCGCCCACCCAAGCGCCAGCTCGGACATATCTCCCGTACCGATCACAAGACCGCCTTCCCTGTTGGCAATGTCCATCAGCACCTGTGTCCGCTCTCTTGCCTGCCCGTTCTCATACGTAACGTCATGCCGGTCTTCATCCTGCCTGATATCACGGAAATGCGTCCGCACCGCGTCTTTAATATCGACCTCTTCCAGCGTCAGTCCAAGCGTCTTTGCGAGCTTGCACGCATTGTCATAAGTTCTGTCCGTCGTACCGAAACACGGCATCGTTACGGCAAAAATCGATTTCCGGGAAAGACCCAGCATATCAAACGTCCGTACCGTCACGAGCAGAGCCAGCGTCGAATCCAGACCGCCGGAAATGCCGATCACAGCCGTTTTCGCCCCGGTATGCTCATACCGTTTTTTCAAGCCGTATGACTGGATGGAAAGAATTTCCTCACACCGTCTGTCACGCTCCGACTGGTCGGACGGAACGAACGGCATATTGTTGAAAAGTCTCGTCAGCTTCGTTTCTTCTTCTTCCAGATGGAACGGGACGACGCGATAGCCAGGAGCATCCGACGCCCGCCACGTATTCATCCGGCGGCGCTCATAGCGCAGTCTCTGAACATCCAGTTCGCCGTATAAAATACCGCTCTTAAAATCTTTTTTCTGTGCGAGAATGCCGCCGTTCTCCGCAATGATGCAATGCGCGCCGAATACGAGATCCTGCGTCGATTCGCCCTCGCCTGCGCTACAGTAAATATAGCCTGACACAAGCCTTGCGCTTGTCGCCTTTACAAGCATCTCACGGTAAGTATCCTTGCCGATCGTCTCGTTGGACGCCGACAGATTGACGATCACATTGGCTCCGGCAAGCGCGTGCGCCGTACCCGGCGTATCCGCCGACCAGAGATCCTCACAGATCTCGCAGGCAACGATAAGCCCTTCTACCGCATCCGCACGCAGCAGAATATCCGTTCCAAACGGCACTTCCTCGTCATTCCATAAAAAGCTCTCCGGCGTCCGCATCCCCGGCGCAAAATGCCGCGCCTCGTAAAATTCCCCGTAATTCGGGATGCTGCGTTTCGGGATCAGAGCAAGCAGCTTTCCGTCCGAAACTGCCGCCGCCGCATTGTACAGTCTGCCGTTCCATTCCACCGGAAGTCCGACAAACACAAGCGCGTCATAGCCTTCCGTATATTCGATGATCCGGTCAAGCTGCTTTTTCGCCTCCGAAAGCAGACGCTCCTGCAGGAAGAGATCGCCGCATGTATACCCGGTCAGACAAAGCTCCGGAAATACTAGAATACGCGCTCCCTGCGCGTAAGCTTCCCGGATGCCCCCGCAGATCTGTCCGCAGTTGTACTCAGGATCCGCCACTCTTATCTTAGGCGTTACCGCCGCTGTTTTGATAAATCCGTCTTTCATTACCGTACCGCCTTTTTCAGAATCTCCTTCAGCTCCGCCGTATCAAACGTATAATCCGTATTGCAGAAATGGCAGTTGACCGTAATCGGCTTCCCTTCCGCAATCATTTCGCTGATTTCTTTTTTTCCAATGCTGACGATCGCTTTTTCCACCCGGCGTTTATCGCAGTTACAATAAAAACGTGTCGGAATTTTATCCGTGACCTCAAGATCAAGACCGTCGAGAATATGTTCCAATATCTGCTCCGGGGAATCTCCGGCATTCAGCATTGACGTAACAGATGTTATTTTTAACAAATTTTCTTCCAGCCGGGCAAGGAGCGGCTCCTCGGCAAACGGCATCAGCTGAATGATAAAGCCGCCCGCCTGTCTGACCGTATTATCATGGTTCATTAAAACGCCAAGCCCAACGCTTGACGGAACCTGTTCGCTCGTTGCAAAATAGTAGGTCAGGTCTTCGGCAATCTCGCCCGTCTGCAATACAGTCTGCCCCGCGTACGGCTCTTTTAATCCCATATCCTTGATCACGCTGAGCATTCCGTTTCCGACTGCCCCGCCGACGTCCAGCTTGCCTGCGGCGCTCGGCGGCAGCATAACGTCAGGATGCAGAACGTAACCCTTGACATTGGCTGCCGCATCCGCCGTCACGGTAAGCCCTCCGATCGGACCGTCTCCGGAAATCTGAAGCGTCAGCATATCCTGCCCGCCCTTTAACATGCTGCCCATCATGGCGCCCGCCGTCATCAGCCGTCCAAGCGCAGCCGTTGCAACCGGGCTTGTATTATGCCTCTTTCTCGCTTCCTCCACAAGCTCTCTTGTCGTCGCCGCAAAAGCGCGTATCTGCGCGCCCCCTGCCGTCGCCCTTACAATATAATCGCTCATTTTTCTTTTCCTCTTTCCCGTGCGGTCACATAGATCCGCTCGCTTTTTTCCGTGACCGCCCCCTTTGTATCGGCGTCCGCCGCCTCGAGAAATTCCATCCCCGCCTCTGCAAGCAGCTCCTTCATCTCTGCTAGCGTGTAACCGCGCTGATAATGCGTCTCCGTAAATTTCCGGTATCTGCGGTCTTCTTCCTCCACAAACACCGTCACGTCGTACTCGTTGATGCATTCGTCTTCATGAAAATAATTTTCCCAGATAAAGCTGCATGTCTCGCGGTTTTCCGCGATCACAGAATCGCCGATGATCTCCCTGTATTTATAATCCGTATTGAAATCAAACAAAAAGATACCGCCCGGATCAAGATAATTATTCACAAGGGAAAATACGTCCGCAAGCTCCTCCGGCTCAAGAATATAATTTACGCTGTCGCACAGACTGATTACCGCCCTTACCGTGCCGTACAGCTCAAATTCCCGCATGTCCTGGCATAAATATAAAATCTCATGCCCCGACCGATCTCTTTTTGTTATAGCCAGATTTAACATTTCCTGTGAACTGTCAATACCGATCATATCATAACCGGCCCCGGCAAGCAGCTCCGTCATCGTTCCTGTGCCGCAGCCGAGATCCAACACAAGCTCTTTCGGCACACGATAACGTTCAAACACCGAACGCACATAGGCGCACCATTCCCGATACGGCGTTTCATCCATAAAAATATCATAAACGCCTGCAAAATCCGTATACGCTTCCATTAACTGATGATCGCCCCCAACAATCCGTACGATACGACCGACATAATGATCGTCGCCATAGCGATGCCAAGCAGAACCGCTAAAATCGCTTTCTTAAAATCCACTTCCAAAAGAGCGGCAATCAGCGAGCCCGTCCATGCGCCCGTTCCCGGCAGCGGAACGCCTACAAAGAGGACAAGTCCCCAAAACTCGTACTTCTTGATGCTGTCGCTCTTGCCCATCGCGCGCGTCTCCAGTCTCTGAATGACCGGTCCGATCAGCTTCACATTCCGCAGCCATTTGAAGATCTGGCGGATAAAAAGCAGGATGAACGGCACCGGAATCACATTGCCGATAATGCAGATCGGAACCGCCGCCGTGATCGGCACCTTTAAAAGCGACGCCGCGATCAGCCCGCCTCTCAGCTCCAAAATCGGAATCATTGAAATAATAAAAATAACAAGCTCCCGCGAAATATACTGACCGAGCGTTCCCGTAAACCATACGACCAAACTTTCCATACATTTCTCCATTTCCGCGCGCATATGCGGCGCATTTTATTATCTATTTTCTATATACCGTTCCAAAAACGAAATCAGCCTTCTCATGGACTCGTCCGTACCGACGCTGATCCTCAGATAATTGTCGATCCGCGGCTTGCCAAAATATCTTACATAAATTCCCGCTTCTTTCAGCGCTTCAAACAGTTCCTTCGCCGGAACCTTCCCATGAGAAGCAAAAATAAAATTGCTTTTAGAATCCGCAAACGTAAACCCAAGCCGTGAAAGCTCTCCCTTCGTCCATTCGCGCGTTGCAATCACCTTTTGCAGATTTTCCTGAAAATACGCTTCATCCGCAATGCTTGCGGCGCCGCAGCGCAGCGACGGCAGATTCATCGTATAGGAATTGAACGAAAATTTCACGTCGTTTAAATAACCGATCAGCTTCTCATTGCCGACCGCATACCCGATCCGCATACCCGCCATAGAGCGCGATTTGGAAAACGTGCGAACGATCAGCAGATTCTCATAGTTCGAAAGCAGCGGCAGAGCGCTTATGCCGCCGAAATCAATATACGCCTCGTCGACAATCACAACAACGCCCGGATTCGCACTGACAATCTCCTCTACCACGGCAAGGCTTTCCAAAACCCCGGTCGGCGCATTTGGATTCGGAAATATAACGCCGCCGCAGTCCGCTTTATAGTCCGCAGGATCGATCGTAAAATCCTCTCTCAGCGGTCTTGTCATATAAGGTATCCTGTACAGCTCCGCCCATACGTCATAAAAAGAATACGTAATATCAGGAAACAAAATTGGCTCTTTCCCGTTAAAAAATGTCAGAAACGCGATTGCCAGCACATCGTCGGAACCGACGCCGACAAAAACCTGTTCCTTTGACACGCCGTGATAATCCGCAAGGCTCTGGCGCAAAAGCGACGCGTCCGGGTCGGGATAAAGACTGTAATCCTCCGGCCGTATCTCACGCAGCGCTTCCATAACGCCCGGCGCGGGCGGGTATGGATTTTCATTTGTATTTAATTTGATAATGTCTCTGTCTCCGGGCTGTTCTCCCGGCGTGTAAGGCACTACTTTTCTGACGTTATCTTCCCATCTCATCATTTTCTCCATTTCCTGCATCATCCATGCATATGCCGATACATGTGCGGCGCGTCTCTTTTTGTCTCCGTCTTCTTTTGACGCCGCCGCTTTCATACTAACAAATTTTCCCAACGAATGCAATCATCTTCTGGCTCTGCGCCTTGTCTGTCCCGTCGTCGATGCTATTTTGGCATTGACATCATTCTTTCCTTATTTTACTCTTTTAGTAGGAAATGCCTTCAGACATTTCTGTTTATACCGGCAACGGGATATACTGATAACAGGAGAGATACGTTATGACATACGATACAAAACATCCGGTTTCTTATAAAAATACCATTTCCGCCTGCCTGCGGGCATTTCTCGCGGCATGGGCAGCCGTCCGCGTATGCAGGCTCAGCACGTTTCATTTATTCGGCGGACTATTCTTTCTCGCCTTCTTATTGCTTGGAAGATCGTTTCTGTCATGGAAAGAAACGGTAACGATTACCCGGAGGGAAAAAGTAACATCCGTTATTATTTCCTCACTGTTTACATTCTTATCAATCTGCGCCGATTATAACGGTCTGCTCGGCGGACTGACAAGCGTTTTGTTCCGCCTGTGCCATATTCTCATCATTGCGGCGGGACTATATCTTATTTTTGATATGTGTATTCTGAGCTTTCTTATCTGGAGTAGAAGGCTTTCGCCGTTTTGCCCGGCTGCATCAGACAGTACTGTAAACGCTGCCGATTCCGGCACGCCCCGCAGGGCTGCGGATCGTTTGTATCAAAAGCTGCCGCTCGTCACTTTTTTCGCCTGTCTGCTCGGCGCTCTTCCGTATCTGATTACAAATTATCCGGGAATCATGACCGTAGACAGTCTGAATCAATACGGACAGATCATCGGCGAGCTGCCGATGAGCAACCATCATCCGTGGGTGCACACGCAGCTCATCCGGCTGTTCTATGAAATCGGGCTTGCGCTTGGCGGCGACGCCGTTACCGGACTCGGTCTCTTTACGATCTTCCAGATACTTGTCATGGCAGGCGTCTTTGCATATCTCACAGATACCTTTATAAAGCTTCATGTCAAAGGGTGGATCTGCGTACTGACTACGCTGTTTTATGCCGTTCTGCCGTACAATGCGATCTATATGGTAACGATGTGGAAAGATATTCTGTTCAGCGGTATGACGCTGCTGTTCTCGACCGTCGTGTTCCGCTTTCTCGTCCTGAAAGAAATGACGAAGAGAGAAAAAATAAGCGCCTGCGCGCTTTATCTTATTTCAGGCTTCTGTATGTGCCTGATGCGCTCCAACGGCTTTTATGCGTTTGTACTGACGCTTCCTTTCCTTCTGTTTACGTTCCGCAGGCAATGGAAGCGGACAGCCCTGCTGAATCTCGTACTGCTTGCAATCGTCCTGACCGTCAAGGGACCTGTTATGAACGCCTTTCATGTCGCTTCGGCTGATTTTGTGGAGTCGCTTTCTATTCCGATCCAGCTCGCCGCGAGAGTTTATGCCGACGGAGAGCCTGTTTCCAAAGAGGACGATGAAATGTGGAACCGTATCGTTGATACTTCGCAAATACCGGAAGCTTATGAATCGTTCTGCTCCGATCATATGAAAAATCTGATCCGAATGGGTAATCCCGGCTATCTGGAAGCGCACAAAGCCGATTATTTAAAGCTATGGCTCCGTTTCGGCGCGAAGCACCCCGGCGCTTACGTGCGCGGCTATATCGACGCGACAAAAGGCTATTGGTATCCCGACGTGCCGAACCGGATCGGCTACGACGATCTGATCGCCGAAAATCCTTACGGTCTGACCGCCAGACCGCTGCTGCATAATCCGCTTACGATCAAGATCAAGGAAATTGTCTTTAAACTGCCCGACATGGTTCCGCTTTACGGTCTGCTGTTCTCCCTCGGTTTCATGTTCTGGCTCTGTATCCTGCTCGCAGGCAAGGTTTTTGTCCACACAGACAGGAGATTTCTGCTTGTTTTTCTGCCCAATGCGGCAATTATGGCAACTCTCTTTGCGGCGACGCCGGTTTATAATGAATTCCGTTACGCTTATTCTATGCTGCTGACTGTGCCGCTCTTTATCCTCTGCGCCTTTTTCCGCACGGAAAGGTAGCCGCACCGCGCCGCAAGAAGCAGCGCGCATAGAGCGCTGACTGCCGCCCCCAGACGAAGACCGGGCGGCGTATACGTAAATGTGACCGTATGCTCCCCTTCCGTGAGCTCCAGACCGATCATCGCGCCTCCAAACGGTACGATCTGCGCCTCTTTTCCGTCTACAAAGGCGCTCCAGCCGTCCTCGTTCGGAATCGAAGTTGCCAAAATACCGTCCTCTCTCGCCTTGACCGTGCCCCGTACATACGTGTCGGAAAACGCTTCTATCTGCATTGGCTGCGCCGCAAGACGATGAATTACCTTTCGCAGCGTATACAGATCGATCCGGTACGCGGACACCTTCAGTTCGCTCCCCGCATTTCTCAGATCGCCGCTCGGCGACAGACAAACGGTTTCCCCTTTATCACACCAGCCAATATCCAAAATATGCGGGTAATATACCTTTTCATATGTTTTTTCGTAACCGGCAATGTCCGCCGTAATATCCTTTGTACTGCACTGCTGCGGATAGACGTAAATATATCCGCCCTCGCCTGCCTCAATATACGCCTTTCCGTCCTCGCAGGCGACGGAAACCGGACGAAAGAGCGGCTGCTTCACTCCCGTCGCTTTGGCAAGACGGTTCTGTACCTCGACCGGATTTCCTTCCGCCCACAGATCCCACTTTTCTTCAAAATCAGAATCGACCATATAGCCAAGCGGCAGCATAAATTTGTTCCGGTACAGGAACTCCCCTTCTTTCTTTTCCAACAGCTCATGAAAATCATCCGTAATTTCCAGACTGTCGGAAAACATATACCCTACCGAAAGCAAAGCTGAGGAAAGCGGCGTCGCCCCGTCATAGCAGTAAAACACCTTGCTTGTGCTCATTCCAAGTCTTTTATAAAGACGGGACATCGCTTCATTCGTTGTGGAAGAAAAAAGCGTAGCGGTCGGAAAGCCTGCCAGCATTCCGTCGTTTTTGGTCATCCGGTCAAATTCTTCGATCCGGTAAAAGCCTTTTTCACTTCGTCCGATGCTTTCCAGAAGAAGACTGTTGATCTCGCAGTCGGCGCGGTACTTCGAGCGGCTCGTCGTTGAAACGCTTGTTTCTATCGTATTCATCGCCGTTTCCATAATCACCATACCTGCCAGCAGCACGACCGCAATATTTCCGGCAAGCTTTCCGCTGCCCTTCCAATATAAAAGCAACGCATACAATGTCAAATACAGCGCGGTAAACAGAAAACTTACGACCGTAAAATCCTCATGGTCCGTAAAAAGCGAGCAAAGCCCGATAAACGAGACGGCGCCTCCCGCCGCAAACGCAATCTGCCTTCCCGAAAACTCTGAAAAATGCAGATACGCTTCAAAGCAGAGCGTCAGTACCATAAAAATGTAGAGAAACGACTGTCTTGCAGGAAGACTGTCGGGATAGTTCAGCCCATGCCAGAGAAAATCAAGCAGATTCATCGAAAAGCTCAAATAAAAGAAACAAAGTAACAACAGCCGCGGCAACTTCTGTTTCCATGAAATCTTTTTACAGCCAAAATACAAAAGCAGGAAAAACAGTGCGGCAGCTCCGCAGTATATATTCGGCCAATGGTCGTTTCTGATTTCCGTCGCCACGTTTAAACAGTGACGCGCCAGAATCTCTAAAATATTAAAATAGAATTTAATTTCTTTTGGAAAATTTGCCTGGTCAAAACGGGTAGAACGAAGCGCGGCAGTACCCGGTATCAGAACCGCGCCGGCCAGTCCGCCCGCAAGCAGAGAATAGACCGCAAAACGCGGCATACTCTTCCATTTTTCCCGAAGCGGCAGCGACAGGATCAAGATACCGTAATATAAAACGAGAAAAATGCAGAGCATGATGGAAATATAATAATTCGTCAGGATCGACGCCGCCAGAGACAGGCAGTAAAGCATCGGCTTCTTATGGCAGACAAGCTCTTCCAGTCCAAGTACCACGACAGGCGCCAGAAGGATGCAGTCAAGCCACATAATATTCCAATTATATGCGCACAGATAACCGGACAGCGCATAAAATACGGCGAAGAAGGACACCGCATAGCTCTCCGTTCCGAAATGACGCTTCAGATACCATGCAAAAGAGCTTCCGCACAGACCGATCTTAATAACGATCAGCACGGTCATAAACTCGATGATATAATCCTCCGGGCAGAAATAGAGCAGCCAGTTGACAGGACTTGCCAGATAATAAGCGTAAAGCGCGATGAAATTAGCCCCGAGTCCGGCATGCCATGAAAAGAGAAGGCTTCCGCCTTCATGCATTTTTCTGTGAAACTCCGTGAAAAACGGCATATACTGGTTGTACATATCGACGCGCAGAAAACACCTGTCTCCAAACGGATAAATTTCTCTGTAAATGATTGCCGCCAGCATGATTCCTACCGGAATGCAGAATGCCAGAAGCAGCGGTCTTTTTTTCCTTTGCAGCAAATCCTTCATATCCTCAAACCTCGCACTGTATCAATCGCAGCCGTTACTGCTCTGCATCAAACAACTGATAATATTGCAGGCTGCGGTATTCCTGAAGATACGGCGACTCTTTCTGCTGTTCCTGTGTCAGGACAGCGCCGTCCGCCGCCTGCACCTGCTGCGCGCTGACGACCGGAAAGCGCTCGCGCAGCTCTTCCAGATAGCCGTAATAACCGACGCGCAAAATACCCGCCTGCTCCAGTACATCCAGCGCCAGATAATTCGCGCTCGTTTCCACACCGCTCTTTTCTTCCATCTCATAATTCGCCCAGATCAGAAACGGAACCTGATAGCGCGCCGTCTGCGCCTGCAGCTGCGCCGCCGCTCCATTGCTCCGAAGGATCGGTCCCGCCACCGTATCGTTCGGCTGATGATCGCCGAAAAAGACGATCAGCACAGGCTCCTTTTGTCCCTCAAAATAAGAGATCAGCTCGGAGAGCGCCTGATCCGTTAGGGAAACAAGCGAAAGATAATTTGATAACGACTGTGATTTTATTTTTTCTGCCGTAATTTCCGGTTTAAAATTGTCATATTCCTGATCATAGCCTCCATGATTCTGCATCGTTACATTAAACAGAAACAATGGCTTTTCCGGATCCCGCTGCTCGTATTCCGTAATAATACGTTCAAAATCCGACGCATCGCTCACATATTTCCGCACATATTCCGCATTCGGATAATCTTCAATAAAACGCATTTCATCAAATCCCATCCACGGATATACCTTGTCCCTCTGCCAGCCCGACGCGTGGTACGGATGCATGGCAACCGACGCATATCCGGCTTTTTTCAGATAAGAGACAAGCGACGGCAGATCGCCCCGGATATACTGCTGATAAGGGATACTTCCCTGCGGCAGAAACGCCATCGTATTTCCGGTCAGAAACTCAAATTCTGTATTGGCAGTATTGCCTCCCAGCACGGAAACATGCATCCTGCCGCTGATCGTATTCTCCGCCCCTTCCATACTGTGGAAAAACGGCAAAGCGTCCCTGTTTGGAACAAACGCTCCGACATCCGCCATATCGGCAAACGCCTCGTCCATAATGACAATAATATTCGGAAGTTTGTCCGTGCCTGCGGCGGCGCTTCCAACGTTGTTTTCGGCAGCTTCCGAGTCTGCGTTTCCGTTTTCCTCCGTATTGCCGCCTGCGCCCGCCATGTCCGCGCCGTAGCTCTCCAGCTTTTCTGCGCAAACCGCCGCATCGTAGCCGTCCGGCCGCTCCACGATCAGATATTTCAGCTCCATTGTAAAGGCGACGGCGCAGCCGTTCCGTTTCTGGACAACGCCGGGCGTAAACATCTTATCATACAGCCGCAGTCCGGCAATCACAGACTCCTGATGCATCAAAAAAGCAAAACCCATCAGCAGCGCAACGGAAACGCATCCTCCCGCAAGCCGCAGCCTTTTTGTCGGTATCTTGTATGGAAATAACTGTTCCGTTAAAAGCAGCGCTGCAAAGCCCGCCAGCACGAGCCATACCTTCCCCGGAAGCGCATAGCTGAAATTATCCGCTACCGTCGCCGCCGTACCGACGGAAAAAATATCCCACGGCAGAATGGGCGAAGATCGGAACGCAATGACATAATAATTTGCCAGTCCCGCTAACAGAAAAAACAGCGTCTGAACGCGCAGCGCCAGGCGCAGCCGCCCCGTCAGCATGACAAGAAACAGCGCAATCAGCCAGTAAAGTGCAAAATTCAGCAGCCACGGCGCAAGCTTCATATCGGTAAACGGATTGTGCGTATACAATTCCGTTAAAATCATCGTCACGACCGGACAGATCAAAAATCCCAAAAAGGGCAGCGACGCCCGTAGTTTTTCTTTCATCATAATCTCCATTTCAAGGCGTTTCCGCCAATTCCTTCTCTCTAATTTCTTTTCCCCATTTTCATTGGAGATTATAGCACGTTTTACAAGAAAAGAAAGTTTAAATTTTCTTAATTTTATATCTTTTCCATAGAAATCATGCTATACTGCAAACAAATTATGTCGTCGGATTGAGGAATGAAAATGCAGCGCTTTCGCCAGAAACTCATACAGATCTTCATACTTTGCTTTTGCAGCGGCTTATTGACTATAAAGGCGGCGTTTACCGTTCCCGTTCTGTGCTATGCGGAAATCGAAGAGGCTCCTTCCATATCCGGCGTTTCCAATCCTTATGATTTTCTGAGCGTTCCGACGCAGATTACAAAAATAGACGATACCTATTTTATTGTAGACTGTTATCATAACCAGATTATTTATTCCGATTCGTTAGACCTTCCGCTTTCTCAGTGGAAGATCATGACCGACGAGATCGTCATGGGACATACGCTTGCAAGCGACGGCGCGGTCTATCTTGCCGATGACACGGAAAACAACCGCATTCTTGTTTTTGAAAAAAAAGACGGGCTTTTTGCCCATACGCAGACATTTTCCGAAATCGGCATACGTCCGCACTATATCGTCTACCGCGAAGAAGACGGCACATTCTATGCATGGAGTTCTATGACCGGAGAAATGTTTTTGTTCCGGCGCGAAACGGACACGAACAACGTTTATTTAAGCGAAATCAGACAGATTGAAGAACTAAACGGTTACTACGTCCGCTCCTTTACGATCTTAGACGATTCTGTTTATTTTGTTTCGGGTAATTCTGAGATCATTCAGGCAGATCTCGATTCTTTTCAGATCGAAGAGACCTACCCCGTACCAGACGCCATTGCGGGCATGATACAGCTTTCATGGATCGACGGCTATTACTATATTACCGTTTCAACGGATAAGTCGGGCAGTCAGGACGCCGCTACGCTCATCCGCACAAAAGATTTGAGGCATCTGTCAGACGCCTCCTATGAAGATGTGTATGCCGCTTTTATCGGCGGCGGCACGCCCTATTATATTTCTTATTTTGACGGACGTTATTTTCTGACGGAGCACCGCGTGCCCGGTCACTCCATCTGGAGCTTTTGCAGCGAAAACGGACAGCTT
Organism: Lachnospiraceae bacterium; assembly: GCA_017621975.1. Classification (GTDB taxonomy): domain Bacteria; phylum Bacillota; class Clostridia; order Lachnospirales; family Lachnospiraceae; genus VSOB01. Next base: position 24,523 of record JAGARW010000133.1, read on the forward strand.
ACGGATGTTACCGCCATTTATTAGTTTCAGCACCGCGTCAGATGCTGTATGACCCCGCAATCCGCTCCTGTTGGCGTTCCAGCAGATCTTCTATCGTAACATTGTCCACAACGTCGTTAATCGCCTTGGCAAGCTGTTTCCAGACCTCTAACGTCTCGCACGTATCGCAGCGCTCGCATTCATTGACCTCGTCGTCGAGACAGGCGACCGGGTTCAGGCTGCCTTCCGTCAGACGCAAAATCATTCCTATCGTATAATTAGACGGGTCTTTTGCGATCCGATAGCCGCCCTGCGCGCCTCTTACGCTTTTGACAAATCCCGCTTTGTTGAGGATAGAAATGATCTGTTCCAAATATTTCTCGGAAATATCCTGCCTTGCTGCAATTTCCTTTACTTTAATATATTCTCCCGTGTTATTCGCCGCAAGATCGAGCATGACCCGCACTGCGTACCGTCCCTTTGTTGAAATCTTCATAATATATCTATCCTTTCTTCTTATCGGATTTCCCCACCTCTCCTCTAAATCATACTATATTAGTATGAATTTTGCAAGCTCCCTGTAGAAATCGTTACTTTCTTTCAAGCCCCATGAATTACCATAGCGCAGTCTTTTATTATGGCTTTGAAGAAACGATCGAGGAGATCAGAAATGATGCAGAAATGACAGTTTACAAGTAACCCAGCTCATGCTATAGTATACTTAAAGAGGGAACAACTGCCCACAAGGGGTTGACCTGAATGAAAGAGATAGCGAATGCCACCCTGAACCGGTCAAAGTACAAGGGTGGTTTTGCTATGTAAGGATGAAAATGAACGAAATCTCCAGCATGAAGGTGCGTAAGCACTGCGGAAAGGCTTTTGTTGCCAACAGACCAAATATGGAATTCTGCTCACCACAGTGTAAGAACCTGTACAACGTGTATAAAAGCAGAGCGAAGAAAAATTATACACCAACATAGGAGAACTGCGTATATGAACCATTCAAATATTATTATGTACACAACCGAAGACGGTTTGACGAAGATAGAAACTACCTTTGAGGAAGATACCGTATGGCTATCAATTGACCAGATGGCAGAGCTGTTTCAGCGCGACCGAAGCGTAATAGGAAAGCATGTCCGTAACATCTTCAAAGAGGGTGAATTGGATAAAAATTCAGTATGGGCAAAATTTGCCTACACTGCTTCCGATGGTAAAGATTACAATGTTGATTTCTACAATCTCGACGTAATCATCTCCGTAGGATACCGTGTAAAATCCCATCGTGGTACACAGTTCCGTATCTGGGCTATGGGAATTTTAAAAGAATACATGAAAAAAGGCTTTGCATTAGACGACGACCGATTAAAAAGATTGGGCGGAGGCAATTACTTTGATGAATTGCTTGCCCGCATCAGAGACATCCGCTCCTCTGAAAAGGTATTCTGGAGAAAGGTTTTAGAAATCTATGCTACCAGCATAGACTATGACCCAAGTGCGGAAAGCTCTATTTTATTCTTCAAACAGGTTCAGAACAAAATGCACTGGGCAGCTCACAAGCATACCGCAGCAGAGGTTATCTACCAGCGTGCCGATGCTGAAAAGGATAATATGGGACTTACCTCATGGGCTAGCGATACCATCCGTCGCTCCGATGTGGAAGTGGCAAAAAACTATCTTACCCAGCAAGAATTGGATGCTTTAAACAAGATTGTTAACGCATACCTTGATATTGCCGAGGTGCACGCTCTTAATCAAGAACCTATGTATATGAAAGACTGGCTGGAAACCATCGATGATTATCTGAAAATGACCCGCCGTGATATTCTTACAAGTAGCGGTCATATCAGCCATAAGCAGGCACTGGACAAAGCCCATGCTGAATACACTAAGTATAAGAACCGCTTGGAGAACACCATTTCCCCGGTTGAAGAAGACTTTATCAAAAGTATTGACACATTGGAAGGGATTGCGGATTCCGGCAAAAAATAATCTCTTTATATTTTGTTTGCCCATTGTTATCTATTTCCTTATAATGGCAAGTAGCAATATTACTGTTTGGGCTGGTTGAAAGACCCTGGTCCATCTACAAGCAGGGAAGTTCCCTGTAATATAATTAATTGCCGAGAGGTTTGTACCATTGCGGGGCAAACCTCTTTCTAAAACGAAAACGCTCTTTAGCCTCTTTATATGATTTTGCATAGATATATCCATATTGTGTCTTGCCATTAATATGACATTTGATGTATCTGCCTTCCCATCTACCATCTTTTCGCTTGTATATGTTTTCTCCTCGTCGTGGCATGATAATGATCTCCTTTGACTAAATTTTTGACGGCTTACTAATTATAAATGGGAAATTTCGTACAAATTTAGTAACTACTATAAGTTTACTTCTGTGTCATATTGACAAATAATGTGACAAATTGTATGATAAATACGGTTTTAAATTAAAAATATGTGTTTGCAATCCTTTCGTAGAGTATGACACTCTACGATTTTTTTGCCTAATTTCCAAATCGCAATCTATGCATGCAATTTCACCAAATATATCTATTAGAATCCAGGCATACTCGTTATGAATACATTGCAAAGGAGTATGCTTATGGAACAAAAAATTAAGTCAAATTCTTCTTTTGGAAATAACCTTCGTTTAATAAGAAAAACGCATGGGTATACACAGGAAGAAATTGTTGCAAAGCTCCAATTAAAAAACCAAGATATTTCTCGTAGCGCATATGCTCAAATTGAATGTGGAACATATAATATTCGAATTTCAGAATTGGTAGCACTCAAAGAAATATACAACATACTCTATGATGATTTTTTTCAAGGTATAAATGCAGAATAGTGATTTATCATAGTTTTCCCATGATAAATCGCTTTTTCAATTTCTTTTATGCTTCAAAATCTTTCTATCCTTTGTTATCTTGCACTTCTTGAATACTCTCTATACACATCTTTTTTCATACCAGCTAATCGCTTACGATGATTATGCTCCTCCAAAAACTCATCATATACCTCCATATTATAACGGATACTATTCATCTTTTCTGCAATGTACCCCATACGCTGGCAATATGCATCATGCTCTGCCCAATAGTCATCCGTAGGAACTGAAAGAAGTGCTGCACGCTCTTCAATAGTCAACTTGCTATAATCAATTACCTCCGAGACATCTGCTACCACTTCCGATACAGCTTCTTCCATTTCAACACCCTCAGCATCAACATCCTCTGATATTACAACAGTCTGTACCTCATCCATTTTATCAACCAAAAGCGCAACCTTTTCGGAAGCTTTTTCACGATACAGTTCTAATGCCTGCTGTTGCTCAAATTCTTCTTGGTCATAATCGGTGCTGTAAGCTCTTCCTCTGACAAATCAGCTGCATCTCGGGCGAGTGCTTCTGCTTTCAGTCTGATTTCTTCCTCTTCAATCCGGGGGCTTCTTTTTCTGCATTACGCTCTGCTACAACCTTTGCAATTCTAGCCACAAGCTCTGCTTTGCCATAACCTTCTCCAAGCTTATTACCTCGAATACCCTTCTTCATATCCGGTGTGGAAAAAGTCACTGTTTTATCCGTAACACGAATCAATTCCCTGTTGGAAGTAACCCCTACACCATCTTTGGAATTTTGATTCATTAGACCACGATAGCAAAACATTCAAGGTTTTGTATGACAAAATAAAAGATATCGGAATAAAGACCCTGATAGCAGATGCCGGATATAAAACTCCCGGAATCGCAAAGCTGCTGATCGATGATGGAATCACCCCGCTGCTGCCTTATAAAAGACCGATGACCAAAGATGGGTTTTTCCGAAAACAC
>JAGARW010000134.1 GCA_017621975.1 Lachnospiraceae bacterium
ATATTGGATCAGGTGATGGGAAACCATAACAGGCTGAAGGAATTACAAAGCCAAACCGCTAATCTTTCCGGTCAAAGGAACGCAATGAACCAAAAGCTTTCCTTATTATATGACGATCGGATCAAAGGGATCGTCTCAGAACAGCAATTTATTCAGTTAAAGGCAGGATTTGACAAAGAGTACAGAAAAATAGAAGAAAGTTTGGCTACACTGCAGGATAAAATAGCGGTGCTGGAAAATGAAAAGAAAGATAAAAAAAGTATAGAAGAGCTGATTGAAAAATATTGCAGCTTTAACGAGCTGACATATGAAATGGTATCGGATTTTATCGACTATATAGAGGTGGGAGAAAAGGATCCTGATACCGGGAAGCAGGAAATTAAGATACACTGGAACTTGTAACGCTATTGTGTTTTGAAACAATGACGCATGTTTCCGGCGTGCTTGGCGGCGACGGCGCTCTTTCCGGCGGCAGATACCGCGGTATTGCGCCGCAGTGCAGTCTTGTTGTCGGTAAGGTCCTGAACAGCAACGGCGACGGTACGATCGAGCATATGCTGCGGGGGATCGACTGGATTATAAAAAAGCGGACGGAGTGGAATATCCGTATCCTTAATATTTCTGTAGGACTGGGCATGGAGCTGTTAGAGGAACAGAGGCTTAGTCTGCTTTCTGCTGTGGAAGAGGCATGGGATCAGGGAATCGTTGTTGCAGCGGCGGCCGGAAACTCGGGACCGCTTCCGGGAACGCTTTCACCGATCGGTTACAGCAAAAAAGTAATAACAGTGGGCTGTAATGAGGGCGGCTATTTTGGCAACAGGAGCTTTTTGTGCGAGCATTATTCCGGCAGGGCGTCTGCGGATGCGGCGGTCAGGAAGCCGGACATCGTCGCGCCGGGAACGGATATTATTTCGTGCAGCAGCCATGTTAAATATACGATGCATGGATGGAAGAACGGCTATCTCAGCAAAAGCGGCACTTCAATGTCAACGCCGGTCATATCGGGAGCGGCGGCGCTTTTCCTTCAGAAATATCCGGATGCCGGAAACGGCGAGGTGAAGCGGCGGATGGTCTATTCTGCGACAGATCTGCACGAACCGTGGCATATACAGGGATGGGGAATGCTGAATATACGGAGTATGCTGGAATGAGGCGATACGGTTCGCTTTGTCCAAAGAGGCGTTCGCAGCCTGATATTTTTTAAGAAATTGTTTTTCGTATTGACACATCTCGTATGATTGTATACAATTATACGAGATGTATTTTTGTACAAATACTTACGTATAGCTGCATTGCCTGCGGCAATGTGGATAAAGGAGGAGCATCATGGGTGTGCGTGATGAGGAATATTTTACAAACCGTCCGGTCACATTGAACGAGAAAAACAATCTTTTGCAAATAGAAGAGCATATGTATATTTTGGATGACGTTAAGAAACCAAATGCATTCCGAAATATGTTTCCCTATTCGGAGATTCCGAAGATACCGTTCAACGACCGTATCGTGCCGCATAATATGCCGAAGGAGATCTGGATTACAGATACGACATTCCGTGACGGACAGCAGTCAAGAGCGCCTTATACGACGGAGCAGATTGTGACGATTTATGATTATCTGCATAAGCTTGGCGGACCGAACGGCATGATTCGTGCCAGTGAATTTTTCCTGTACAGCAAAAAGGACAGGGACGCCGTATACAAATGTATGGAAAGAGGCTATCAGTACCCTGAGGTTACGAGCTGGATTCGTGCGAGCAAGGATGACTTCAAGCTTGTTAAAGAGATCGGAATGAAAGAGACCGGTATTTTAGTAAGCTGTTCGGATTATCATATTTTCCTGAAGTTAAAAATGACAAGGCGACAGGCGATGGATCATTATCTGAGCGTGATCCGCGACTGCCTGGAGGAAGGCATCAGCCCGCGCTGTCATTTGGAGGATATTACGAGAGCGGATATTTACGGCTATGTCGTGCCGTTCTGTCTGGAATTGATGAAGCTGATGGAGCAGTACAAAATTCCGATCAAGGTACGTGCCTGCGATACAATGGGATATGGCGTTAATTATCCGGGCGCGGTTATACCGAGAAGCGTACAGGGAATTATTTATGCGCTGCATACGCATGCGGGCGTGCCGCATTCCTTGATCGAATGGCATGGACACAACGATTTTTATAAAGCGGTTACCAACTCAACGACTGCGTGGCTGTACGGATGCTCCGGCATCAATACGTCGCTGTTCGGAATCGGCGAAAGAACGGGAAATACGCCTTTGGAGGCAATGGTATTCGAATATGCCCAGCTCAAAGGCGATTTGAACGGTATGGATACGAGGGTTATCACAGAGCTTGCAGAATATTATGAGAAAGAGATCGGATATCAGATTCCTCCGAGAACGCCGTTTGTCGGCAAGAACTTCAACGTAACAAGGGCGGGTATCCATGCGGACGGTCTGCTGAAAAACGAGGAAATTTATAATATTTTTGATACGGAAAAATTCCTGAACCGTCCGGTGTTATGCGCGGTATCCAACACATCCGGTCTGGCAGGAATCGCGCACTGGATCAATACGTATTTCCATTTAAAAGGCGAGGATGCCGTCGATAAGAATGCGGAGCTTGTGAAAGCTGTCAAGGCATGGGTAGACACCGAATATGCAGGAGGCCGTGTAACGGTTCTGACAGACAGCGAGCTGATTTCGGTGATCAAAGAAGTGTGTGAAAAGTTAGAAATTCAGTCGGCGCTGACCGAAAAACTGAAAGGACAGGCATAAGTAAAGTGAGCAGTTATGATGTAAAAAAAGAGGTCACGGATAAGTATTCGCTTCGCGGCCGCGTATTCAATAAGATACGGGAGGATATTTTAAACGGCAGATATAAGGTAAAGGAAGAGCTGCGGGAGGTCGCGATCGGAGAAGAGATGGGCGTAAGCCGTACTCCGGTCAGGGAGGCGTTCCGGCAGCTGGAGTTGGAAGGACTGATTCAGATTGTTCCGAATAAGGGCGCTTATGTGACAGGCATTACGGCAAAGGACGTCAGAGATATTTACATGATGCGTTCTTTGCTGGAAGGGCTGTGCGCCAGATGGGCGACGGAAAATATTTCGAAAGAACAGATGGAAGAAATGGAAGAGAACATTTTTCTTTCTGAATTTCATGCTTCGAAAGGACATGCGGAGCAGATGGCGGAACTGGATAACCGGTTTCATGAGATCATGTACGAAGCGTGTAACAGTAAAATGCTGGAGCATGCCTTGAAGGATTATCATCAGTATGTGCTGCGTGTGAGAAAGAAAACATTGTCTACCCAGACGAGAAGTACGGCATCCAATGCGGAGCACCGTAAGATCATGGAGGCGATTAAGGAAGGAAACGCCGATATGGCGGAGCAGCTTGCCAACAGGCACATGATCAACGCATATGAGAATATGGTGAAAAACGGTTTTATCGAGCATTATGAAGAGGAATAAGGGCAGCCGGAAACAATGGACTGGAAAGTTTGAAAAAGAATGCGGCATAAAGGATAGAAAGGATGGATAACGATGGAAAAGATTCAGATGAAAACGCCTCTGGTGGAGATGGACGGCGACGAAATGACAAGGATTTTATGGAAGATGATCAAGGACGAGCTTTTGCTTCCATATATTGATCTGAAGACGGAATATTATGATCTTGGTCTGGAGCACCGGAACGAAACGGACGATCAGGTGACGATGGACAGCGCGGTTGCTGCCAAGAAGTACGGCGTAGCGGTGAAATGCGCGACGATTACGCCGAATGCGGCGCGTATGGACGAATATCATTTAAAAGAAATGTGGAAGAGCCCGAACGGCACAATCCGCGCGGCGCTGGACGGCACGGTATTCCGTGCGCCGATCATTGTAAAAGGAATCGAGCCGTGCGTGCGCAACTGGGAAAAACCGATCACACTGGCAAGACATGCGTATGGCGACGTTTACAAAAACACGGAGATCAAGGTAAACGGACCGGGTAAGGCGGAGCTTGTATTTACAGCCGAGGACGGAACGGAAACGAGAGAACTGATTCACAAATTCACCGGACCGGGCGTGCTTCAGGGAATTCATAATACGGAAAGCTCGATCCGCAGTTTTGCAAAAGCATGCTTTAATTATGCGCTTGATACAAAGCAGGATCTTTGGTTTGCGACAAAGGATACGATTTCTAAAAAATACGACCATACGTTTAAAGATATTTTTCAGGAAACCTTTGATACGGAATATAAAGAAGCGTTTGAAAAAGCGGGAATTACCTATTTTTATACGCTGATCGACGACGCGGTTGCCAGAGTCATGAAAGCAAAGGGAGGCTTTATCTGGGCGTGCAAAAACTACGACGGCGATGTTATGAGCGACATGGTGTCCTCCGCGTTCGGTTCTCTTGCCATGATGACGAGCGTTCTCGTATCTCCCGACGGCGTATACGAGTATGAGGCGGCGCATGGAACGGTGCAGCGTCATTATTATAAGCATCTGGCGGGAGAAGAGACTTCTACCAATTCTGTTGCGACGATCTTTGCATGGACGGGCGCGCTGAAAAAACGCGGAGAGCTGGATGAGATTCCGGAGTTATCTGCATTTGCGGATAAATTAGAGAAAGCGACGATCGCAACGATCGAGAGCGGCAGAATGACAAAGGATCTGGCGCTGATCACCTCCCTCAAGGACGTAACCGTGTTAAACAGCGAGAACTTTATCAAAGAGATCAGAAAGACACTAGAGACGTTGTAATGTAAGACTGAGCGATATAGAAAATAGAGATGTTGTAATGTAAAGATTGGCTGATATAGAAAATAGAGATGTTGTAATGTAAAGATTGATCGCTATAGAAAAAAGACTGTCATGTAAAAAGACCGCCATATAAAACGTATCTTATGAATATTGCATACATTTTCAGCGAATTTGTCGAGCACGTCTTTGAGACTCCAGGCTCAAAGCGAGCGCAGACTGAGCAGAAAATGTATCAATATTCGAAAATACCGTTTCATACGGCAGTCTTTTTTATACACCTGTTATTTTTTTACTGTTCGTTTTCCAGCTCTTCGCTCAGTGTTTCCCATTGCTCGTATAAGCGTTCGAGTTCTTTCGCGGCTTCTTCTTTTTCTTTGGACAGGGCGGTGAGCTTTGCTGCGTCGGTGCAGTTTTCGGGCAGAGCCATGAGCGTGTCGAGTTCTTCGCTGCGCAGTTCAAGCCGTTCGATTGCGGTCTCGGTCTTTTTCAGATCGTTTTCGAGCTTTCTCTTTTTTGCATGAAGCTGCTTTCCCTTCTTCCAGTCAGCCTTTGATTCGCTGTCGCCAGTGGAGACAGCGGAAGGGGTCAAAGAGTCGTTTGGCTTGGAGAGAGCGGTATTTTCCGCTTTTTTCTCCAAATAGTAATCATAGTTGCCGAGGTAATTCGTAAGCGCATGATCGGACAATTCAAGAATCCGGTGCGCGGTACGGTTAATAAAATAACGGTCGTGCGACACATAGAGAACAGTTCCCTCATAGTGGTTGAGCGCGTCCTCCAGAATTTCTTTTGACATAATGTCAAGATGGTTTGTCGGCTCGTCAAGAATGAGGAAGTTCGCTTCGGAGAGCATCAGCTTTGCGAGTGAGACACGTCCCCGTTCTCCGCCGGAAAGCTCTTTTATAAGCTTAAATACGTCCTCGCCGGTAAAAAGAAAGGCTGCGAGCGTATTGCGTATCTCTGTATTGGTCAGCGTCGGATAAGCGTCCGATATTTCCTCAAACAATGTTTTTTCAGGGTGGAGCACATGATGCTCCTGATCGTAATAACCGATCTGTACGCCTGCGCCGGTGCGAATTTGCCCTTCGTCTGCCGGAAGCAGCTCGTTGATGATCTTCAGAATCGTCGTTTTTCCGGTTCCGTTGCTGCCGATGATGGCGACATGTTCCCCGCGTTTTAACGAAAAATCAAGATGCTCAAAGAGGGTAACGCCGTCAAACGATTTTTTGAGCGAGGAGACGGTCAGTACGTCGTTTCCGCTGAGAATACGGGGCGACAGGCGCATTTTCATATCGGCTTTCGCCTCCGTAGGTTTTTCAATGACATCGATCTTATTCAGCAGTTTTTCACGGCTCTCGGCGCGCTTAATCGATTTTTCACGGTTGAAGGAGCGCAGCTTTTCAATCACTTCTTCCTGACGCTTGATTTCCCGCTGCTGATTCTGGTAAGCGTTCCATTTTGAAATGCGCAGAATTTCTTTTTTGGCGGCATAGTCGGTGTAATTGCCCGAAAATACGGTCGTCTGCGACTGGTCGATTTCAATGATCTTTGTTGCGACCCGGTCGAGGAAATAACGGTCATGGGAGACGATGAGAACGGCTCCCTTGTAATTCAGCAAATATGTTTCAAGCCATGCGATAGACGCCATATCCAGATGGTTTGTCGGCTCGTCGAGCAGAATTAAGTCGGGCTTTAATAAAAGCAGTTTACCGAGAGCGACCCGCGTTTTCTGACCGCCAGAGGGCGTCTGAATTTCTTTTGTAAAATCTTCTTCGGTGAAACCGAGTCCTTTTAAGACGCCGACGATTTCACTTTGATAAGCGTAACCGTTTCCCATTTCAAACTGATGCGTCAGAGAAACGTAGGTTTCCATCAGGGCGTCAAGCTCTGCGCCGGAAACATGCTTCATCTGCTTTTCGGTTTCCCGGATTTCCTGCTCAAGTAAAATCAGCTCCTGCTTGACGGAGAGCAGCTCGTCATAAATGGTATTGTCGCTTTGGAACGTAACAAGCTGGGGCAGATAGCCGAGCGTTTTGCCCTTTGAGAGTGAGACAACGCCTTCGTCCGCCGGAATTTCGCCGACGATAATGCGCAGAAGCGTCGTTTTTCCCGCGCCGTTGATGCCGACGACGGCAGCCTTTTCGTAATCTTCTATATGGAAAGAACAACGATCCAGAATCGTTTCTTCTCCAAATTGTTTTTTTATGTTCTGACAGGATAAAATCATAGTGTCACACCTTTCCGTTTGGATGCGTATCGCAGCGTAAGGCGCGGCGTTTCCAAATCGCCGACGCTATTTTATTTTAATGGAAAAGTGTTTTAAATACAAGATGCTACTTCATTGACAGGACTTTAACAATCTTATATAATAAAAGCATTGATATGCGGGACAGTATGATATTAGACCGTCAGGGGGCGTGTGGATGGAAGGAAAAGAAATTTCACAGGCAGTCATCGGACGCCTGCCGAGATATTTCCGTTATCTGGGAGAGCTTAAGGACGAAGGCGTGGAGCGTATTTCCTCGCAGGACCTAAGCAGGCGTATGCAGGTAACGGCATCCCAGATCAGACAGGATTTTAATAATTTCGGCGGCTTTGGTCAGCAGGGCTATGGCTACAATGTTGAATATTTATACGAAGAGATTGGCAAGATACTTGGACTGGACAAGCAGCATCACCTGATTATTATTGGGGCAGGCAATTTGGGACAGGCGCTTGCCAATTATATGAATTTTGAAAAACGCGGTTTTATTATGCAGGGGATTTTTGACATCAATCCGGAGCTGTTTGGTAAAAAAGTAAGAAATCTCACGGTAGAACCGATGGAAATGCTGCAGCAGCGTATGCGGGAAAAGGATATTGATATTGCGGTATTGACGATTCCGAAGAGCAGCGCGGTAGAAGTGGCGGACAAGCTTGTTGCATACGGGATTAAGGCGATCTGGAATTTTGCGCATGTGGATCTGGATCTGCCGGAAGGCGTACAGGTTGAAAACGTACATTTGTCGGACAGTCTTATGAAGCTGTCTTATACGATCAGTTGTTATGAGAATCAAAAAAAATAAAACGTAAAAGATTTTCTAAAGCATTAAGAAGGTTTGCATATGGCTAAGAAACGGGGCAAAAATGAAGATAAATACAGAGCCGCCCTGGAAGGCATCACGTCAAACGGCAGGAAAATACCGGTTTTGACGCTCGATAATAAATGGCATAAGCTGTTTACCCAGACCGGCAGTACGCCTGAGATCGCGTCGCTTTCAGAAAAGCTGAACGACCTGCTGAAACGGCAGGGAAAGCTGAATAATGAGATCAAAGAGATCAAACGGCTGAAAAAGAAGCTGATGGACAATATCGTCGCTTCTATGAACGCGGTATCCGATACGGAGGAGAAGTCCTCAGGCGCAGAGAAAAAAATGGAAGAAAGCAGGCGTCTGATCGAAGAGTGCAATGAGAAGCTGGAAGAATATGAGGACGAATGTCTGGAGCTTCCGCGCCAGATCGACGCCGTCAATTATAAGCTGATGCTTGCGACAATGGAAATCTGTTACGACAGGCTGCAGAGCAATGCAAAAGAGATAGGCGAGATCGGAAGCTGGATTGCAAAGACGCGGGTCGAGCTGAAAAAGAAGCTGCTGAAAAAGCAGGAAAGCGAGATCGAAAACCACAATCTCTATTCCTATATGCACGATATTTTCGGGGCGGAAGTACTCGAAATATTCGATATGGAATATAACCCGGACGAGCAAATACCGGAGAAAAAAACAAAAGAACAGTAAATGCGTCAAGGAAGGCTCCTGTGGCGCATTTTATGCATTTATACATGAACGGAGGCGCGGGAGGAAGGGAGGCAGAATATGCAGTATCTTGTGAGCGCGGGTCAAATGAAGGAATATGATGCGGACACCATTCAAAATATAAAAATACCGTCGCTTGTTTTGATGGAGCGGGCGGCGTGGGCAACAGCGCAGGAGATATGCAGGCGTTTTCCAAAGGGACTGGAAACGGGCGGACTGCGCGGAAAAATCCGTGTGCTTGTAGTATCGGGCGTTGGCAATAACGGCGGAGACGGTTTTGCAGTCGGACGTATTTTGCAGGAGCATGGTTATGAAGTTTCGTATACGCTGATCGGCGAAGAAGCAAAATGCAGCGCGGAAACGCGGATGCAGATCGAAATATTAGAAAACTCAGGCGTTTCCATAGCGCAGAGCCTGCCGCAGAAGCAGGAGCCATTCGATGTGATCGTTGACGCCCTGTTTGGGATCGGGCTGTCCCGCGAGCTGACGGGAGCATACAGGGAGGCGGTCGAATGGATTAACGCATCGGGCGGTTATGTCGTTTCAGCGGATATTCCGTCCGGAATTCATGCGGATACGGGAGCCGTTATGGGCTGCGCGGTGAGAGCCGATCTGACAGTGACGTACGGTTACCGGAAGACGGGACTTATTTTTTATCCGGGCGCGGACTATGCCGGAGAACTGATTTGCAGCAAAATCGGCATTTCTTATCGGAAAGGATTGACGAAACCGCTGGCATTTACGTATGAAAGATCGGATTTTGCAAGAATTCCTGCAAGAAAGAACGACGGCAATAAAGGAAGCTTCGGCAAGGTACTTGTGATTGCGGGCAGCCGGAGAATGTACGGCGCATGTCAGTTTGCCGCGCTTGGAGCCTACAGGATCGGCGCGGGACTTGTACGTGTTCTCACAGCGCGGGAAAACAGAGAGCTGCTGCTGGCGGCTTTGCCGGAAGCGATCGTTGACGCATATGACGGCGGGATACCGGAAGATATTTTAGGGCAGGCAATCCGATGGGCAGACTGTGTTGTGGCGGGACCGGGCATCGGGACAGATGCCAAGGCGGAGGCTTTTATGGAGAGGATCTGGAACGAATGCGCGGTAAACGGCGCCATGCCGCTTGTCATCGATGCGGACGGACTGAATATTCTGGCGGAGCATCCGCAGTGGCTTGCCCGGTATGCGCAGCGCGTCACAACGGATGAGGAACAAGACTGCCGCGTTTACTTCACGCCGCATATGGGTGAGTTTGCACGGCTTGCGAAAAAGAGCATAAAATGTTGTAAAGAAGAAAGAATCAAAGAAGTAATCGAATACGCAGAAGAGAATCGGGTTATTTTGGTCAGCAAGGATGCCCGGACGGTCATTGCCGATCCGCAGGGAGAGCTTTATATCAATACATCGGGCGATAACGGCATGGCGACCGGAGGCAGCGGCGACGTACTGGCAGGAATGCTTGCCGGGCTGCTTGCGCAGGGAATGCGCGGAATCGAGGCGGCTGCGATGGCGGCATATCTGCATGGGCTTTGCGGAAACAATGCGTCCGCAAAGAAAACGCCATACTGCGTGATGGCGGGCGACCTGCTGGAGGAGCTGCCGGAGGTGATGCGTTTGGCGCATCGCGGCGGATTAGAGAAGGAACATGGGAGGCACAAAAGAAAATGAGTGTGAATGAGAAATTGGAAACGTATGCAAGGGTGTATGCGGAAGTGGATTTGGACGCGATACGGTACAATATGGAGCAGATGAAAGCTAATATTGCGCCGCAGACAGAGATGATCGGCGTGATTAAGGCGGACGGCTACGGACATGGAAGCGTGCCGCTTGCGCAGGAGCTTGAGCCGCTCCCGTATTTGTTCGGGTTTGCCACAGCTACTTATGAGGAAGCTTTGATTCTTCGAAGAAGCGGCGTTAAAAAGCCGATTCTTATTTTAGGTTATACGTTCCCTTATTGCTATGACGGTTTGATACAGGAGGGTATCCGCCCTGCGGTATTCCGGTCTGACAGTGTGAAAGCGTTGTCGGAGCGCGCGATGCTGCTTGGTCAGGAGGCGGTCGTTCATATCAAGGTCGATACCGGGATGTCGCGCATCGGGATCCGACCGGACGATACGGGCATTGCGTTCGTAAAGGAAGTAATGGCGCTGCCGGGGATTCGGATCGAGGGGATTTTTACACATTTTGCAAAGGCGGATATGACGGATAAGAGCGCGGCGCAGAAGCAGTGCTCCGTATTCAAAGCGTTTACGGAGCGGATCGAGCGGGAGCTGGGACTGCGCATTCCGGTGCGGCACTGTTCCAACAGCGCCGGAATCATCCGTATGCCGGAAGCCAATATGGATGTCGTCAGAGCGGGCATTACGCTGTACGGACTCTGGTCGTCGGATGAGGTAGAGCGGGATATCGTAGATTTGAAGCCCGCGCTTTCATGGAAGAGCCGCATCGTTTATATCAAAGAGATGGAAGACGGCATGGAAATCAGCTACGGCGGCACGTTTACGGCAAAGAAGGGCATGCGGGTCGCGACGGTTCCGGTCGGCTATGCGGACGGTTATCCGAGGACGCTTTCCAATAAAGGCTTCGTCCTGATCCGCGGCAGGCGCGCAAAGATACTCGGCAGAGTATGTATGGATCAGATGATGGTCGACGTAACGGATATTTCAGGGGCATGCGAGGGAGATATCGTAACGCTGCTCGGAACAGACGGCGGGGATGCCATCACGGCGGAGATGCTCGGAGAGCTTTCGGGGCGTTTTAACTATGAGCTTGTCTGCGATATCGGAAAGCGCGTGCCGAGAGTTTACCGAAAAGGCGGACGGATCGTCGGCACGAAAGATTATTATGATGATTTTGAATACCTTCCCGAAAAAGGGCAATAATATTGCTAAATGAAAATGAAGGAAGTGTAAGACGAGGCATGAGACGTGGAGATGTATACTATGCGGATTTACGGCCGGTCATCGGTTCCGAACAGGGCGGGATCAGACCTGTTCTGATCATTCAGAACGACGTTGGAAACCGCCACAGCCCGACTGTGATCTGCGCAGCCATTACATCAAAGATGAATAAGGCGAAGCTGCCGACTCATATTGAACTGGATTCCCATCGTTATGAAATGGTAAAAGATTCTGTTGTCCTTCTGGAACAACTGCGGACGATTGACAAGAAGCGCCTGAAGGATAAAGTATGTCATCTGGATCAGGATATTATGGAAAAAGTAAACAAAGGGCTTTTGATTAGTCTTGAGCTGGATACATAAGTGCGCGGCGCTTTAGAATGGAGAGAGGATGTACGTAGGAAATCAAAACAAGAAACGACAGGCGCGCTTTTCGGTGTGCCTGTTATTTCTATACATATGCGTCTGCTTATCGGCGTGTACAGGAAAGCAGACGGAAAAAAAAGAAAGACTCGACGTCTGGTTCTTTGCATGCTCGGACGATGCGGACAGTATTCTGCTGCAAACAGATGACACGAATGTCATAATTGATACCGGGCTTTCCGAGGACAGCGATGCGCTCGTACGAAAATTGAAAGAACAGGACGTGCAGAACGTTGATCTGCTCATTCTGACGCATCCCGACAAGGATCATATCGGCGGGGCTGAGGCGGTGCTGGATGCGTTTTCGGTAGAACAGGTTATGCAGACAGACTTCGTGAAAGGTTCGGAGCTTCAGAAAGCGTTGGAAGAGCGTCTTTTGGAGGAAAATGTGCTTGTTCCCGAAGAAAAGATGCAGCTTTCTTATGGAGAATTGCAGATGACGATCTATCCTCCCGGAGAGGAATACGAAAGCAGCAACAATAATTCGATCGCGGCTCTCGCAGAATATGAGGGAAAACGCTTTTTCTTTGCGGGCGACGCAAAAAGAAAGCGGATCGAAGAGCTTTTGTCCGAAGGGCTGCCGCAGGTTGACGTTTATAAAGCGGCGCATCATGGCAGGGATAACGGCAAGAGCAGCGAGCTGATCGAGCGGCTTTCCCCGGAAATTGCGGTCGTGACTGCCAGAGAACCGGAAGAAGAGACCGCGCGGACATTTGCACAGATTGGATCGACGGTATACAGCACGTATGAAAGCGACGTTCATTTCACAGTAGACGGCGGTATTCTTGACGTAGAATAGAGAAAATGCTATATTCTATAGATAAGGCTTTTCATAGGAGCTTTAGAATGGAGGAGAGAAATGGACGATGGTGGACCCACTGCCACGGTAAAGGACTTTGTGAAAAAAGTTTTTCACGGAATTGCAAAAGCATTCGGCATACAGACAGACGGAGATGTGACGGAAAAAGAGATCATTTCTATGGTAAATGAAGGACACGAGCAGGGCGTGCTGCAGGCGAGCGAAGCGGAGATGATCACTAATATCTTTGAGCTTGACGATAAGGAAGCGCATGATATTATGACGCACCGCAAAAATATCGTTGCGATCGACGGCAATATGTCGCTTCAGGAAGCGCTTGATTTTATGATCGGAGAGAGCTATAGCCGTTATCCGGTTTATGATGGAGACATCGATCATATTATCGGCATTCTGCATTTTAAAGATGCGGTCAGAGTAAGAGAAACAAGTAAAAGCGCAGTGATTTCGGAAAAGAAGGTCAAAAGCATAAAGGGACTGATGCGGGAAGCAAGATTCATCCCGGAGACAAGAAATATAGACGTATTGTTCCATAATATGCGTTCCATGAAAATTCAGATGGTCATTGTCATAGACGAGTACGGACAGACGGCAGGGCTTGTGGCAATGGAGGATATTCTCGAAGAGATCGTCGGCAATATTATGGACGAGTACGACGAGGAGGAAGCGCATATTGAAGAAAAAAGTGAGAATGAATATATCATAGAAGGTTTGACGCCGCTTGAGGAATTGGAAGAACGTTTCGGCATTTCCTTTGAAGAAGAGGATTTTGAAACGTTGAACGGTTTCCTGATTTCCAAAATGGACAAGATACCGGATGATGACGAGCAGTTTGAAACAGACGTTGGAGGATACCATTTCAAGGTGCTTTCGGTCAAAAACAAGATGATCGAAAACGTGCTTGTAACAAAGCTGCCTGAGACTGAAAAGGAACATGACCGCACTTGATTGCGCGCACGTTCAATGTTATAGTTTTAAGTAAGAAAAGCGAAAGAGGAGAAAGCTATGTCAGGACATTCAAAATTTGCAAACATCAAACATAAGAAAGAGAAAAACGACGCTGCCAAAGGAAAGATATTTACAATTATCGGAAGAGAAATCGCGGTAGCCGTAAAAGAAGGCGGACCGGACGTAAACAATAACTTTAAGCTTGCGGCAGTCGTTGCAAAAGCAAAAGCGAACAACATGCCGAACGATACGATCGAACGAGGCATTAAAAAAGCAGCCGGAGACGCCGGTAACGTAAATTACGAATACGTTACATATGAAGGATATGGTCCGAGCGGCATTGCGATCATTGTAGACGCGCCGACAGATAATAAAAACCGTACTGCGGCAAATGTCAGAAGCGCTTTTACAAAGGGACACGGCAATATCGGTACGCAGGGCTGCGTATCCTTTATGTTTGACAAAAAGGGACAGATTATTGTCGATAAGGAAGAATATGACGGCGACGGAGACGATCTGATGATGACGGCGTTAGATGCCGGAGCGGAAGATTTTTCCGAAGAAGAAGACAGCTATGAAATTCTGACCGATCCGGATGCTTTTGAAGACGTCAGAGCGGCGCTCGAAGAAGCGGGCGTGAAAGCCGTATCCGCAGAGGTGACAATGATTCCACAGAATTACGTAGAGCTGACGGACGAGGCAGACATCAAAAACCTTCAGCGTACTCTTGATCTTTTGGATGACGATGATGACGTTCAGGCAGTTTATACAAACTGGGATGAATGATTGGAAAGGTATGGAGATCAGGATGGAATACAGAGAGGGAAGATGCCCGAAATGTAATGAAACAATGCAGATTCCCATTGGAAGAGAGAAGATCATCTGCATGTTTTGCGGACAGGAGTTTTCGCTCACGGAGTCTAAGCAGTCGGACGAAGCGGCATATAAAACAGAGCTGGCGCGTTTTCGGGAAAATGCGGATTCTGTTTTTGCCGATTTTGAAAAAACGCTTAAAGGGTTTCAGCGAAATGAATACGAGAACAGCTTCGAACGTTATCTGCAGGTTCAAAATGGAAATTTAAAAGCGATCAGACAGATGATGCGTCTGACGCAGGATCAGGAGAAGGCTGAAGATGAAATTGCGGAAGCGGTTTTGGCAAGCGCGCGCAAGATCATGGATGAGCGCGGCGGAAAGCTAAACAGGCAGTCGATGCAGATGTCGCTGAACATGTATATGGTAACGTTTGTGCTGCCGGCGGTTCTTTCCATAGAGGAAGAAAAATATTCTGATCTGGCGCAGCTTATTTGTAAGAAATGGGCGGAGACGTTCAAAAACAGCAACATTCAGGCAGCAGGTTACAATACGCTCAAGAGCGGTTTCAGGAGAAAGCTTTGCTATATTACGACCGCCGTATGCGAAGGACTCCGCAAGCCGGAAAACTGCCGGGAGCTTGTGCTGTTAGAGCAGTATCGGGACGGCTATCTTGCGTCGTCCGCAGAGGGCAGGGAGCTTGTACGGCAGTATTATGACATGGCGCCGACGATCGTGAAGCGTATTGAGAGGAAAGAGGAACACGAGCAGATTTACCGCGCCCTCTATGAAACATACATCAGCCCGTGCGTTCAGCTTATTGAAGAGCAGAGAAACGAAGAATGCCGGGAAAAGTATCAGGAAATGGTTGAAATGCTTCGGGCGGAATATATGTAACGTCCAAAAGCGGGAATAGAGAGTAAGATGCAGAAGAGAAAAAAGGAAAATGATCCGGCGTTGCAGAAAAAACGGATAAGAAAGCGGAAGGAAAAGGTTTGGATTGCAGAAGTTTTATCCGTGCTGTGCGTGATTGCGGTTCGTGTGTTTGCTGCGGCGCGGTACGGGTTTGGCGGCGCGCAGGCAGATTCCTATGCGGCGGCTATGATATCCGGGGACGGCGCGGTCGTCTTGACGGGACGGCGCGTTTCTGATCTGTATCTCTGCTTTTTATCCGTCCTGTTTCGTTTTTTCGGAAATAAAGCGGAAATTGCCGTTTTTGCACAGCTTTTATTGCAGTGCGCGGCAATTTTTATCTTTGCCGCCGCCCTCAAAAAGCTGCTCGGCAGCGCGGCGGTCATTTCTTTTTTGCTTGCCGCGTCTTTTGTCCCTCATTTTTTGTTTGAATATCACAGGTATTCGCCGGATCTGTTGGTCTGCCTGCTGTCCGGCTGCGTTTTTTATGCGGCTGCCTGTCTGATACGCAGTATTGGGGCGGGAAAGAGACTTGTCGGCGCGCTGCTTTTGCTTATAACGTGCGTTTTGGCGGGAGGTTTGATCTGGCTTATTTTGCCTGAGTTTCAAAACGGGACGGACGTGTCATATACCAACCTGTATACGCTTATATGCCTGGCAGTAGTCTGCGCGGGCATTCAGGGAATCATAAACGGATTTTGCGCGCTTCGCGCCGTGAGGAGGAAACAAGCGGCCGATGGACAGGCAGACGCCGTAAAAGCCGGAGCCGCGCCGGATAAGATGCGGGAGAAAAACGAGACGTTGTCTCCGGAAGCGGAAACGGAAAGGGGCGTCCGGGAAGCCGCGCCGGAAAGCGGAGAGCCGGAGAAGCAGAAGATCAATTACATTCCGAATCCTCTGCCGCTGCCGAAAAAGCATGTGAAAAAAGTCATGGGCTTCGACCTCGATACCGATACCGGCGACAGACTTTTGGATTTCGATTATCAGGGGACGGACGGGGACGATTTCGATATTTGAATGATGAAAACCGAAAATTGCTGCGTGTGGACAAAACGTTAAGAAAGTCTAATATCCTGCGCAGGCACAGAAAATGAAATATTTTATGCGGTCTGACGGCAAAGGCTTTCAATAAAAATTTTGACTGCCCGAATTTTATCAAATAAAATTCTCTCCGGCGGGATGATTTTGCGCCTGAATGCAGATACTAGGGAAAGTACGTATGTACTTTCTTTTTTTATTTTTAAAGGAGAGCATAGATATGGCAAAAAATAAATCTTCCAAAGGAAGCAGGAATGCAAAAGAGGATCGAGAAGAGCGGGAAAACAGGAGCGCGGCGGAAGAGAAGCGCGAACAGGAAAAGCATCGGGACGAACGGATCGAGGAAACCGGACAGGCGACGCTCGGCAACATTCACCTGATTACGATCATCGGCGAGGTGGAGGGACACGATAATCTTGGCGGCAACGCCAAAACGACGAAATACGAGCATATCCTGCCGCAGCTTGCGGCGATCGAGGACAGCCGGGAAATCGACGGACTGCTCGTCCTGCTCAATACGATGGGCGGCGATGTGGAGGCGGGACTGGCGATCGCGGAAATGATCGCTTCGCTCAGCAAGCCTACGGTTTCGCTTGTGCTCGGCGGCAGCCATTCGATCGGCGTCCCGATCGCAACAAGCACGGATTATTCGTTTATCGTGCCGACCGGGACGATGGTCATTCATCCGGTTCGTATGAACGGCATGGTGATCGGCGCGCCGCAGACGTTTGACTATTTCAAACAGATGCAGGACCGGATCACGGGGTTTGTATGCAGCCATTGCGGCGTGAGCCGGAAACGGATGGAGGAAATGATGATGGCGACGGGGATTCTGACAAAGGATATGGGAACGATCCTTGTCGGCAGGGAAGCGGTCGACGAAGGGCTGATCGACGAAGTCGGCGGGATAAAAGAAGCGATGGCGAAACTGCGTTTTTTGATGAAAGGCGGGGTGTGAGGCAAAAACTCACACCCTTTTTTTGTAGCGGTGTTCCGCATACTGAATGAGCTGGTAGAGTCCCATCGCGATGACGCAGAGGATCAGAATGCTTGTAATGACGAGGTGGAGCTGAAAGACCTGACTGCCGTAAATGATCAGATAGCCGAGTCCGCGCCGCGCCGCGAGAAATTCGCCGATGATAACGCCGACGAGCGCCAGACCGATATTTACTTTCATCGTACTTAAAATAGTCGGAATGGAGTTGGGAAGGACGATCTTGAAAAAGGCGTCTTTTTTTGTACCGCCGAGCGTATAGATCAATGTGATTTTTTCCGCGTCGACCTGATGAAAGCCGGTATAAAGACTGATAATACAGCCGAACAGCGCGACGGAAACGCCCGCCACAATGATCGTATTCATCCCGGTTCCGAGCCATACGATGAAAAGCGGCGCGAGGGCGGATTTCGGAAGACTGTTCAGGACGACGAGATATGGCTCGAGTATTTCCGAAAGGCTTGCGGAATACCACAGGAGCGTAGCGCAGATAAGCCCGATCAGGATCACGAGCAGGAAGCTGACGAGCGTTTCAAACAGCGTCACGCCGATATGAAGAAAGAGCGAGCGGTCGGCGAGCATGGAGATAAGGCATGCGGCGACCCGGCTCGGACTGCTGAAAAAGAAGCTGTCAATGATATTATAGTCGGCGCATACTTCCCAGACGGCGAGAAATAAAACGAGTACAAGAAGCCGGATGAGGGCGATCCGGTGATGGTGCCGCCTGTGCCGCAGTACATATAATTCCTGAGCGGACAGGCAGGCCGTTTCTTTATTTTTCATAAGAAAGCTCCTTCCATATGAAGTTAAAATAAGATTGAAATTCCGGCGCGCTTCTGGCGGCGAGCGGAGAGGCGTCCTTTTTGGTCAGGCGCACGTCGATCTCCCGTCTGACATGGGCGGGACGTTTTGACAAAATGATAATGCGGTCGGCAAGACTGATCGCTTCCGACAGGTCGTGGGTAACAAGGATCGCCGTTTTTCCGGTCGTGCGGATGATGTTTCCGATGTCGCCGGAAACGGACAGCCTCGTCTGATAGTCCAGCGCGCTGAACGGTTCGTCGAGCAGAAGGATTTCCGGGTTGGTGACGAGCGTCCGTATGAGCGCGGCGCGCTGGCGCATTCCGCCGGACAGTTCGCTCGGATGCTTTTCCCTGAATTTGAGCAGACCGTAATCGTCGAGCAGCTTTTCCGCGTAAGCGAGCGCTTCGGGCGTTTCGGTATGGGCGATCTCCAGACCGAGCGTGACATTTTTCCAGATCGTGCGCCATTCGAGCAGATGATCGTGCTGAAGCATGTAGCCGGTTTTCGGATATTCGAGAGAATCGTCCGGATTATGGAAAGCGATCGTGCCCTGTTCCGGGACGAGAAGTCTCGCGATCATGGAAAGCAGGGTGGATTTTCCGCAGCCGCTCGGCCCGACGATGGCAAGGAATTCGCCCTGCTTTACGGAAAAGGAAATATGAGAAAGCGCGGGGATTTCCCCGGCAAGACCATGATATGAATAGGTGATGTCGTGAAGCTGTAAAATTTCCGAAGTCATATTGATACCTGAATCCTACGTTTATCTTATCATATGAGACTTTTTTTAAATTGTGTGGGCGGATTTTGGAGGATTCGTGCGGATCGGCGCGAATTTCCATATCCTTTCTTGCAGGAGGGTGAAAAATATGGTATTATCAAATTTAAGTTTAAGAAAGCGGAAGGAAGAGAGAATACGATGGCACAGCTTTGGGGCGGACGCTTTACGAGAGAAACAGACAAGCTCGTTTATCAGTTTAACGCGTCCATTTCATTTGACCGGAAATTTTTCGCGCAGGATATCGAAGGGAGCATTGCCCACGTCGTTATGCTGGCGAAGCAGAATATCCTCACAGGAGAGGAAAAGGACGCGATCGTAAAGGGGCTGACCGGAATACGCGAAGACGTTGAAAGCGGCAGGCTTGCGATTACAGACGAGTATGAAGATATCCACAGCTTTGTGGAGGCGAATCTGATCGACCGGATCGGAGATACCGGAAAGAAGCTGCATACGGGCAGGAGCAGGAACGATCAGGTCGCGCTCGACATGAAGCTTTATACGCGGGTGGAAATCTTACAGACGGAAGAACTGTTAAAAGAGCTTCTTGAGACGCTGCTTTCCATGATGGAGGAGCATCTCGATACCTATATGCCCGGTTTTACCCATTTACAGAAGGCGCAGCCGATCACGCTCGCGCACCATCTCGGCGCGTACTTCGAGATGTTCAAACGCGATCTGCTGAGAATGAAGGATATTTACAAGCGTATGAATTATTGTCCGCTCGGCTCCGGCGCGCTGGCGGGGACGACCTATCCGCTTGACCGCAGCTATACGGCGCATCTGCTCGGCTTTGAGGGAGCGACGCTTAACAGCATGGACTCCGTCGCGGACCGCGATTATCTGATCGAATATCTTTCCGCGGCTTCGACGATCATGATGCATTTGAGCCGCTTTTGCGAAGAGATCATTATATGGAACAGCAACGAATACCGCTTTGTCGAGATCGACGACGCTTATTCGACGGGAAGCAGCATTATGCCGCAGAAAAAAAATCCCGATATTGCGGAGCTTGTCAGGGGAAAGACAGGGCGCGTTTACGGCGCGCTGATGTCGCTGCTGACGACAATGAAAGGCATCCCGCTTGCTTACAATAAAGACATGCAGGAAGACAAGGAACTGACCTTTGACGCTATGGACACGGTAAAGGGGTGTCTTGCGCTGTTTACCGGCATGCTGAAAACGATGCAGTTCAATCAGGATATTATGGCGAAAAGCGCGATGAACGGATTTACGAACGCGACCGACGCGGCGGATTATCTTGTCGGCAAGGGTATTCCGTTTAGGGACGCGCACAGCATTATCGGAAAGCTTGTTTTATATTGTATCGACCATGACACAAGCATCGACGCGCTCACGCTCGAAGAGCTGAAAGCGGTCTGCCCTGCGTTTGAGGCGGACGTTTACGACGCCGTCAGCCTGAAAACGTGCGTTGAAAAGCGTATAACGACCGGCGCGCCCGGACAGGCGGCAATGAAGGAGGCCATCGCGGCCGGAAAGGCTTTTTTGAAAGAGGAAAATAATAAATAAAAGAAAGAATAATGAGGAGAGAGGTTGAAAAAATGAGCGAGAAATTAAAAGTAGGTATTTTAGGCGGCACAGGGATGGTAGGTCAGAGATTTATTTCTCTGTTGGAAGATCATCCGTGGTTCGAGGTGACAACGATTGCGGCGAGTCCGCGTTCCGCAGGCAAAACATATGAAGAGGCTGTCGGCGGACGTTGGAAAATGGATACGCCGATGCCGGAGGCGGTAAAAAAGATCGTTGTGATGAACGTCAACGAGGTGGAAAAGGTAGCGTCGGAGGTTGACTTTGTATTCAGCGCCGTCGATATGACGAAGGAAGAGATCAAAAAGATCGAAGAAGAATATGCAAAGACAGAAACGCCCGTCGTTTCCAACAACAGCGCGCACCGTTGGACGCCGGACGTACCGATGGTCATTCCCGAGGTCAACGCGGAGCATCTGGACGTGATTGAATTCCAGAAGCAGCGTCTCGGTACCAAAAGAGGCTTTATCGCGGTAAAACCGAACTGCTCGATCCAGAGCTATGCGCCCGCGCTTGCCGCATGGAAAGAGTTCGAGCCGTATGAAGTCGTAGCGACGACCTATCAGGCGATTTCCGGCGCGGGCAAGACGTTTCAGGACTGGCCGGAGATGGTAGGCAACGTGATTCCTTATATCGGCGGCGAGGAAGAGAAATCCGAAAAAGAACCGCTGCGCGTACTTGGTAAGGTAGAGGACGGCGTGATCAAACCGGCTGACAGTCCGAAGATCACATGCCAGTGCATCCGTATTCCGGTACTGAACGGACACACGGCCGCCGTATTTATTAAGTTTAAAAAGAATCCGACCAAGGAGCAGCTGATCGAAAAGCTGACGGCGTTTAAAGGACTGCCGCAGGAGCTGAAGCTTCCGAGCGCGCCGGAGCAGTTTATCCGTTACATGGAAGAAGACAACAGACCGCAGGTTACGCTCGACGTCGATTACGAAAACGGCATGGGGGTTTCGATCGGACGTCTGCGCGAGGATACCGTATACGACTGGAAGTTTGTCGGCCTTTCCCACAATACGGTAAGAGGCGCGGCGGGCGGCGCGGTGCTCTGCGCAGAGCTTCTGAAGGCAAAAGGTTATATAACAAAGAAATAGGAACAGAGTTTACGGAGAAAGTATATTTATGGATGAGCTCCAATATCAAATTGATTTGTTGAAAGCGCTCAATCAAAAGCTGAGCGCGGAGTGCAATATGTACCGTACGCTGGTCGATACGTCCAGCAACGCGTTCTTTTACTATTGCTATGAAGAGGATTCCTGTCAGATAATGGGAGACTGGGGGAAGTTTTTTGATGCGCAGATCAAAAATTATAACGACGTCATCAAGCTTTTTCCTGAGGTCAGAGAGGAAGATGTGGAACCTTTGCGGGACGCGGTCTATATCGAGGAAAAAGGGCTGAATTATTTTTCACAGGAGGTCTGCAAGAAAGACGGAAGACAGTGGATCGAATGCGAAGTCAATCTTGTGCGGGACGCTTATGGCAAACCGCTGGAGAAGCTGATCCGTTTCCGGGATATTACGAAGTTCAAAAAGCAGAACGAAGACCTTGCTTATATGGCGTATTACGATTCGCTGACGGGGCTTTATAACCGCAATCGGTTCGTACAGGAGCTGATGAACTGGATCCGCAGAGCGTTTGCGGAAAAATCAACGGTCAGCGTCGCGTTCATCAATATCAATGATTTCCGTAAGATCAACGACGGGATCGGCGTGCTCGTAGGAGACGAACTGCTGCAGCAGTTCGGGCAGTTTCTGAAGGAATTGTGCGAAGACGATACGATGATATGCGCACATCTGAATGCCGACGCATACTGCCTTGCCATATACGACCCGTATGGGGAACGGACGATGCAGGCAGTGTATCAGCAGATTCATGAGAGGCTGGAAAAGCCGTTCGTTCTTACGAGCGGAGAAGTTTCGATTACGGTCAGCGTCGGCGTCGCGGAATATCCGGAAGCTGCGTCGACTGCTCTGGAACTGATCGAACGCGCGGAAATCGTTATGTTCAAGGTAAAGCATAACGGGCAGAGCGGCATCCGTTATTTTGACGCGCCCGTCATTCATGATTTCCTGCAGAACGCGCTCATTGAGCGCAAACTGAAAAACGCGGTATACGAAAAAGAATTTTTACTGTATTTCCAGCCGCAGTATGATACGCAATATAAAAAAATGCGCGGCGTGGAAGCGCTGATCCGTTGGCGGGACGAGGAAGGCAGAATGATCAGTCCCGGCG
The DNA here is from genome assembly GCA_017621975.1 of Lachnospiraceae bacterium. Taxonomy (GTDB): domain Bacteria; phylum Bacillota; class Clostridia; order Lachnospirales; family Lachnospiraceae; genus VSOB01. The sequence continues at coordinate 22,739 of JAGARW010000134.1, forward strand.
AATTCATTCCGATTGCGGAAAAAAGCAGCCTGATTATCGGGATCGGCGAGTGGGTGATGGAAAAAGCGATCTCTACGCTTGCCAAGTGGAAAAAACAATTCGGCGTCAGCATGATTATGTCGATCAATATTTCCGCCGTGCATTTCGCACAGGACGGGTTCGCTCACAGGCTGATCGGGCTTGTAAAGGAGTACGGCGTTTCTCCGAAGGAAGTGGAATTGGAAATTACGGAAACGGTGCTTGTCGAGGATTTTTCACATATTATCCGCAAACTGGAGCTGTTACAGCAGTACGGCATTCAGGCGGCGATCGACGACTTCGGAACAGGATATTCTTCGTTCTCTTATTTGCGGAGTCTTCCAATCCAGACGATCAAGATCGACAAATCGTTCATCGACGCCATGCTGAAGGACAAGGCGGGAAATATTATTGTAGAGTCGATCGTCGATATGGTCAACCGTCTCGGTTATGAGACGATCGCGGAGGGCGTGGAAGAGCAGGAGCAGTTTGATTATCTGAAAAAAATCGGCTGCGAATATATACAGGGATATCTGCTTGGCAGACCGATGGCGGAAGAACAGTTGGAAGAACTGCTTGAAAAACGGGTATGGGAATAGCAGGGAGAGGTTATGGCAGGAAAAGAAGGGGCGGAACTTCAGTATTTGAATCATTACTATGAAAAAGAAGGAAGCCGGCTTGTCGTACTGTACGGACAAAAGAATATAGGCATGTCGGATATGATACTGGATTTCTGTCACGATAAGCCGCAGGCGTATTACAGGGCAAGACCGTGTTCGGAGCGGGAGCAGCTTTATCTCTGGGGCTGCGAGCAAAAAGAAGAAGGCGCGTCTCTGCCCGCATATCCTTCTTATGCGGAATTGTTTGATTCGATGACGGGAGACGGGCGGCGAGGCGAAAAAAGCGTGGTCGTCATCGAGGAATTTCAGAATATCGTCAAACAGAGCGTAGATTTCGTGCCGGAGCTGATCCGGTTTCTTCATAATGGGCGCAGTGAGAGTCAGGTTATGGTGATTCTTGCTTCTACTTCGATCGGCTGGGTGGAAAACAGTATGGTACGCAGGATCGGGGCGGCGGCGTACGAGATTTCGGGCTTTATTAAGATAAAAGAGCAGGGCTTTTTTAACGCGGCGCGCCGCTTTCCGGAATACACGAAAGAACAGCAGATAGAAGCCTATGCCGTTCTTGGCGGGTTTCCCGGGCTTTGGCGCCATTTTGAAGCGCATCTTACCGTAAAAGAAAATATATGCCGTCATATTCTGCAAAAAGACGGCTTTCTTCATGAAGAAGCGCTTCGGCTCGTTTCGGAACAACTGCGCGAAACGGGCGTTTATCATGCGATTTTAGAAGCGCTTGCGTCGGGGCGGCATAAGCTGAACGATCTGCATCTGCATACGGGATTTTCACGCGCCAAGATCAGCGTTTATTTAAAAAATCTGATGGAACTGGAAATCGTGGAAAAAGTCTTTTCTTATGATACGGAAGGAAGAGAAAACACGCAGAAGGGAATTTACCGGATTCAAAATCGTTTCGTCGCTTTTTATTTCCGGTATTTGTATCCGCATATGAGCCGGCTTGCGCTTATGGCGGAGGACGAGTTTTGCGAGCGCTTTTATGAAACGTATATTGCGCCGGATTTTGGCAGTTTTGCTGCGCCTGCGTTTGCGCAGGCATGCAGGGAATATATGGATCGCATGAATTGCGAAGAGCGTCTTCCCATCGTTTATACGAGAGCGGGCGAATGGATTGGTAAGGCGGGCAGTATCGATCTTGTTGCGCAGGATGAAGCGGGGCGTACGCTGATCGGTCTGTGCAGCTGGGAAAAGCCGGTTATGTCGTACGAAGACTATGAGCGGCTTCTGCTTTGCGCGCGGCAGGCGAAATTATCTCCCGATTATATTTATCTGTTTTCTGCGCTCCGTTTTGACGAAAGCCTGACAAGGGAAGCGGAGAAAAACGGAAGCCTTCGGCTGATCGGGCTTGACGCATTATAAGGATTACAATGGGAAAAAATTTATTTATAGCGGAAAAACCGAGCGTAGCGAGAGAATTTGCAAAGGCGCTCGGCTACCGGATGGCAAATCGCGACGGCTTCATGGAATCTGAGGAAGCGGTCGTAACGTGGTGCGTCGGGCATCTTGTGACGATGAGCTATCCTGAAAAATATGATGAAAAATACAGACGATGGTCTTTCGATACGCTTCCTTTTATCCCGAAGGAATTCCGTTATGAGGTGATAAACGGCGTGCAGAAGCAGTTTGACATTGTGAGCGGACTCCTGAACCGGGACGATGTGGAAACGATTTACGTGTGCACCGACTCGGGACGGGAAGGGGAATATATTTACCGGCTTGTGGAACGTCAGGCGCACGTTGCCGGCAAGATACGAAAACGTGTCTGGATCGATTCTCAGACAGAAGAAGAGATATTGCGGGGAATCCGCGAGGCGAAGGATCTTTCGGCGTACGATAATCTGTGCGAAGCCGCATATCTGCGCGCGAAAGAAGATTATCTGATGGGAATTAACTTTTCCCGCGCGCTGACGCTCAAATTCGGCGCGTCGATCAAAGCGTACCTGAAAACCGACCGCGCCGTCGTTTCCGTCGGACGCGTCATGACGTGCGTTCTCGGAATCGTTGTGAAACGGGAGCGGGAAATACGGGAGTTTGTCAAAACGCCGTTTTACCGCGTGATCGCAGGGATGGCGCTCGGCGGCAGAGAATTTGAAGGGGAATGGCGCGTCACAGAAGGCAGCCGTTATGAAAATTCTCCGCTTCTTTACAAAGAGAACGGTTTTCGGGAGAAAAAAACGGCTCAGGAGCTGATCGGCTCTCTGACGCGGGATATTACCGTAGAAAAGGTCGAGAAGAAAAAAGAAACGAAGAATCCGCCGCTTCTTTATAATCTGGCGGAGCTGCAGAACGACTGCTCCCGCTATTTTAAGATCAGTCCCGACGAGACGCTCAAGATCGCTCAGGAATTATATGAGAAAAAGCTGACGACTTATCCGCGTACCGACGCGCGTGTTTTATCAACTGCGGTAGCAAAGGAGATCGGCAAAAATCTGAAGGGATTATGCCGCTATGAGCAGACGGCTTTCATTGCGGAAGAAATTTTGCAGACGGGGATGTATCAGAAACTGGCAAAGACGAGATACGTCAACGACAAACAGATCACCGACCACTATGCGATCATTCCGACCGGACAGGGGTTTGGGAATCTGAAAGGACTTTCCGGGACGGCGGCTCATGTATACGAGCTGATCGTCAGACGGTTTCTGAGCGTTTTTTATCCGGCGGCAGTATACCGGAAAATTACGTTGACCTGCGCGGTCAATTTAAAGGAAGGCTCCGGCGAGCCTTTTGAAGCTGCGGCAGACGCCGTTTTAAAAGGCGGGAAGGAACGCTTTTTTGCAAGCTTTAAGGTACTTATGCAGGAAGGCTATTTAAAAGCTGCCGCGCCTTCTTTCCTAAAAAAGAAAAAAGAAGAAAACGAAGAGAGCGGTGCGGATGAAACCCGGATCGGCAGCGGCTTTGGGGAAGACGCCGCTTTTATGGAAGCGCTGCACAGCTTAAAAAAAGGAATGTCTCTGCCGCTCAAAGAATATACAATCAAAGAAGGCGAGACGTCGCCGCCAAAGCGGTATAATTCCGGCACGCTCATTCTGACGATGGAAAACGCCGGACAATTTATCGAAGACGAGGAACTGAGGGAACAGATCAAGGGAAGCGGCATCGGTACGTCCGCGACAAGGGCGGAGATTCTGAAAAAGCTTGTCAATATCGGGTATCTGGCGCTGAACAAAAAAACGCAGATCATTACGCCTACCTTGATGGGAGAAATGGTCTATGAAATCGTAGACGCCTCGATCAGACCGCTGCTCAATCCGGCGCTGACGGCAAGCTGGGAAAAGGGTCTGACGCAGGTCGCCGAAGGAACGATCACGGGAGACGAATATATGGGCAAGCTCGATGATTTTGTATCAAGGAGGACAAATCTCGTCCGTCAGGCGCCCGGAGGACAAAGTCTGTATGCAAGATACGATATGGCGGCAAAAAATTATAAAAAATAAAAACGGCGGGTTTTCCCGCGGCGGGGAAACAGGGCTGTGCGACAGCCGGAAAGGATATGGAAAATGGAACATTTAAAAATTCAGAATCTTTATAACTTAGAGGAAACGATCGCAAAAGAGATTTTCGAAGGGCTTAGGTATCCGTGGGAAGCGCTGCCTAAGATCAGCGCGTTTATCGTAAGGCTTGGAGAGACGCTGCCGGAAGATAAATATGAAAAGCGCGGAGAAAACGTATGGATCGCCAGATCGGCAAAGGTATACCCTACTGCTTATATCAACGGTCCCGCGATCATCGACGAGGAAGCGGAGGTGCGTCACTGCGCGTTTATCCGGGGGAATGCGATCGTCGGCAAAGGGGCGGTCGTAGGAAACTCAACGGAATTGAAAAATGTGATTCTGTTCAATAAGGTTCAGGTGCCGCATTATAACTATGTCGGAGACAGCATTCTCGGTTATAAGGCGCATATGGGAGCCGGCTCCATTACGTCCAACGTTAAGAGCGACAAAACGCTCGTTGTCGTGAAGTCCGCAGAGGGGAATATTGAGACCGGACTGAAAAAATTCGGCGCTATGCTTGGAGATAATGTCGAGGTCGGCTGCAACAGCGTTTTAAATCCCGGCAGTGTGATCGGAAGAGAGACAAATATTTATCCGCTTTCCAGAGTCAGAGGGTATGTCCCGGCAAAAAGTATTTTCAAAGAGAGTGGAAATATCGTACAAAAAGAAGTATAATAAAAAACAAATAATGAGGGTATTGCACAAAGGGGAAACAGGAAAGAATGGCAAAGGCGCTTGACTGGAAAACAATTTATGAAATGATGGACAATATGCTGACCGGTTTGGCATTTATCGGGCTTGAGGAAGACAAGCTGGAAGTTCTTTACATGAACAACGGCGGCTTTCGGATGCTTGGATATACGCCGGAAAACGGTTACCGTTATGTCAGCAATATGGTGTCGCTGATTCTGGAAGAGGACAAACCGAAGTTCTGGCAGGCGATCGAAGACGTGCTGAAGGACGACGGAGCCGTAGACCTTGAGATCAGGACAGTTACGGCGTCGGGAAGTCTGCGCTGGCTTCAGATACGCGGCAATCTTTATGAAAGAACGGAAAACAGAGCGGTTCTTTTATGTGTCTTCTTAGATGCAACCGACCGGAAGTTTGTAGAAAACGAGCTGCTGCTTCAGTCCCGGTGGTATCAGATGCTTTTGGAAACAGAGGGAGAGACTCTATTCGATTATAATGCAAAAACAGACGTTATGTCGGTCAAAACGGCAAGCGAGTACGGTATTGAAAGCAATGAGATCGTCGATAATTATATGGCAAAAGCGCGCGCGCCGAAAAATCAGACGTCGGAAATGAAGAAGCTGATCGACATAATGGAAAGCGCCCTGAAAATTCCGCGGACGGATATTATCGAGATATATACCAATTTAAGACCGAATCAGGCAAAACGCTGGTATCGCATCCATACATCCAGTATTGCGGGCGTAGACGGCTATGTAACGCACATTGTCGGCAAGGTTACGGACATTCATGAAACAAAGCTTCTTCTGGAAGAACTGCGTGAAAAGGATAAGCTGGATGCGCTGACGGGCTGGCTCAATCGGGAGGAGGCGATGACGCAGGTCAGTCATGCACTTGAGCACTCCGGCGAGTCCGAGATACATGCTTTTATTCTTGTAGATATGAGCGCATTCCGGTTTATTAGTGAGAATCTTGGCGAGGACGCCGGAAACCGGATCATAAAAGAGATCACGGAAAAGATCGGAAAAGGGTTTAAACGTTCCGACATTCTCGGCAGAGTCAGCGGAGACGAATTTGTCCTTTTTGTACAGAATCTTGTCTCTGTCTCTAATTTGGATGCGGTCGCATCCAGAGTAAGCCGCAGTACAGAGGTAACGTTCGGCAGCGGGGAGGACAGCTTTACGCTGTCGGGAAGCGTCGGCGTTTCCGTATATCCGTATCAGGGAAACGATTGGTCAGAGCTTTTTATCAGAGCGGAGAAGGCTGTCAATTCCTTAAAAGCGAGCGGAAAGGGCGGCTATCATATTTATAATCTTTCGGGCATTTATAAGCAGGAAATGGCGGAGAGTAAAAATCAGACCGCCGTTTATGACGAAGCTGAAACGATAGAAAATCTGGAAGAACTGCTTGTACAGATACTTTGTGAAAAGAAACAGAACGATAATCTGATCCGCACGGTGCTTAAGCTGACTGCAAACTACTATGGATTCCATAAAGTTTATTTGTCGCTGGACGGCATAAAAGGTAAGCCGGGAGCGGAGTTCCGTTACTTTGTTCCGGAATATGCGTACGAAAATGAGGAGGATTCCCACGAATGGCTTCCTTTCTTAAAGCGGTTGGATATGCTGGAAGGCTTTCAGGTGCTCCATAATTATGATCCGATTCCAGAGGAGCTTTCCTCCTACATGATTCATAGTAAGATACATACAATGGTGATTCAGCCGATGATGATGCGCGGCGATGTTTCCGGCGTTTTTATCATGGGAGAGTGCACCGGCAGGGAATGGCGTCTCAAAAAATCGGAAGAAGCGTCGCTGCGGCGTATTATGCAGCTCATTCAGATGTATGTGCTTCGTTACGAAAGACAGCGGCTTGGATTGGCGACGCTTCAGGATGTCCGTATGCTGGATGATTTTGACAGCTATGTGATGGCGATCGATTATGATACATACGAGCTTTGTTTTGCAAACCGCAAGATACTCGAAGCAATTCCGGACCTGCAGATCGGCGACTGCTGTTACCGGACGTTTGCACGTCAGGACAGACCGTGCGATATGTGCATCATGAAAAGTCTCGACAGAAATAATCCTCGTGCGAACCGGTCGGAAGAACGTTTCTGCACGCAGATGCGCAGTTGGCTGAAGATGCATGCCTCGTGGCTCCAGAATGACGCGGGCAGTGCGACCTGCCTGCTGAATTGTATGGATATTTCAGAATATTTTATGGGCGGAAGTGTCTGACTTTTTCAGACGGGTATTTGCGCCGGAGCGCTGCAAAGAAGCCTTATAAACAGAATAGCAATAAAACATGCGGCTCTGCATTAGCAGGGCCGCATGTTTTTGCCATACCCGAAATTTTGCGGAATTGCTTGACTAATTCTGTTTTTTGGAGTATAGTAACTACCGTAATTAAATTCATACGTTGACGCGTTGAAGTGTCGATGTAAAAGATAAGTGAGGAGAATAGATATGAAGAAGTTACTTGCATTATCCCTTACGGTCGCTATGGTGATCGGTCTTGTAACCGGATGTGGTTCTACGGCGGACGAGAGCGCAGCGACAGAAGGAACGACGGCAGCAGAGACAACAGAAGCTGCGGCAGAGACAGAGGCGGCTGAAACAGAAAGCGCTGAAACAGAAAGCGCGGAAACACAGGCAACAGACGGACAGACTTATAAGATCGGCGTGATCCAGCTTGTGGAGCATGCGGCTTTGGACGCATCCAACGAAGGCTTTGTAGCGGCTCTGGACGACGCAGGCATTTCGTATGAGATCGATCAGCAGAACGCACAGGGCGATCAGTCCGCATGCCAGACGATTTCTGAAAAGCTTGTAAACGACGGCAACGATCTGATTCTTGCGATCGCAACGCCGGCAGCACAGGCAGTAGCAGGCGCTACATCCGATATTCCGATTCTTGTAACGGCAGTTACAGATCCGGCGGATTCCGGTCTTGTAGAATCCAATGAAGTTCCGGGCGGCAACGTATCCGGTACATCCGATTTAACGCCGGTAAAAGAGCAGATCGAATTATTGACAAAGCTCCTTCCTGATGCAAAGAAAGTCGGCATTCTTTACTGCTCCGCTGAGGCGAACTCCGTACTTCAGTCCGATATGGCGGAAGAAGCGTGCGCGGACGCAGGTCTGGAATCCGAAGTATTTACGGTATCCAGTTCCAACGAGATTCAGCAGGTCGTTGAATCTATGGTAGGTAAGGTAGACGCGATTTACTGCCCGACAGACAATACGATCGCAGCGGGTATGGCGACGGTAGCAATGGTTGCTAACGATAACGGTCTTCCTACGATCTGCGGCGAAGAGGGTATGGTAAACGCAGGCGGTCTTGCTACATACGGTATCGATTATTATCAGCTTGGCTACATGGCGGGCGAGCAGGCCGTTGACATTCTTGTAAACGGCGCGGATATTTCCACAATGCCGATCGGCTACTTAAGCGCAGACAGATGCGCACTCGCAACGAACCAGGAGACGGCTGACGCGCTTGGCATTGACCTGTCCGTATTGGACTAATCTGAGCAGGTTGAACAGATAAGAAAAATAAAGAGCGGGTTCTCAGAAATGGGAACCCGTTTTTTGCTTCATAGGATTTTAGCGTCACAAAAGTACTTTAAATTTAATGCTTCAACGCAGAAAAGACTTGCATTCATAATGAGAAGCCATTAAAATAAGCTTTATATGAATGAATGAACTGGAGGATAAAAAGATGAATGTAAGCGGGGTTTTGCTTGCGATGCAGGGCGCCGTTTCCCAAGGCGTTCTTTGGGGAATTATGGTGCTCGGTGTTTATATTACGTACAAGATATTGGATATTGCCGATCTGACGGTAGACGGCAGCTTTGCACTCGGCGGCTGTGTCTGTGCGGTTTTTGTAGTGGAGAAGGGAATGAATCCGCTGCTGGCGCTTGTCATAGCGACGATCGCCGGTATGCTGGCGGGAGCCGTGACGGGGATTTTACATACGCTGTTTGATATTCCGGCGATTCTGGCGGGTATTCTGACGCAGATCGGACTGTGGTCGATCAATCTTAGAATTATGGGAAAAAGTAACGTACCGCTTCTTAAGGTCGATACGATCTTTTCACGGATCGTCGATCTGTTCGCAGGACTTTCGGAATCGACAGGAGCACAGTGGCTGGGCTTTAGGCAGACAAGCGTGTCGCTTGTGATCGGCATTCTGATCGCCGTGCTCGTTATTGTTTTTCTGTACTGGCTGTTCGGTACTGAGATCGGCTGCGCGCTGCGCGCGACCGGCAATAACGAAGATATGATCCGGGCGCTCGGCGTTAATACAAAAATTACAAAGCTGCTTGCGCTTACGATCAGCAACGGTCTTGTTGGACTTTCGGGCGCGCTCGTATGCCAGAGTCAGAAATATGCGGACATCGGAATGGGAACCGGCGCGATCGTGATCGGTCTGGCTGCGATCGTAATCGGCGATGTGTTGATGGGCAGGCTGAAATCTTTTGGCAGTAAGCTGACAAGCGCGGTTGTCGGTTCTGTCGTGTATTTTCTGATTCGTGCGGTTGTACTGCAGCTTGGTATGGATGCGAACGATATGAAGCTTCTTTCCGCCGTTATCGTTGCGCTTGCGCTGTGCATCCCGGTTGCCGTCGGCAAATGGCGGATCTGGAAATCTTATTCTGAGGAGGGTCCGACATGCTGACAGTAAAAAACGTATATAAGACATTCAATAAAGGAACGATCAACGAAAAGAAAGCGCTGTGCGGGCTTGACCTGCATCTTGAGCCGGGAGATTTCGTGACGATCATCGGCGGAAACGGAGCGGGGAAGTCGACGCTGCTCAATATGATCGCAGGCGTTTATCCGATCGACAACGGAATGATTGAGATTGACGGCGTCAATATTTCCAGACAGCCGGAGCATGAACGCGCCAAATATATCGGCAGGGTATTTCAGGACCCGATGCGGGGTACGGCAGCCGGTATGGAGATTCAGGAAAATCTTGCATTGGCATATCGCAGGGGACAGAAGCGTACACTGAAATGGGGCATTTCCAAAAAGGAAAAAGAATTGTATGCACAAAAGCTGCAGATACTTGGACTTGGACTTGAAAGCCGTATGACGTCAAAGGTAGGTCTTTTGTCCGGAGGACAGCGTCAGGCGCTGACGCTGCTGATGGCAACTCTGATCGATCCGAAGCTTCTTCTCCTTGACGAGCATACGGCGGCGCTTGATCCGAAAACCGCAAAAACAGTACTCGAACTGACGGAGAAAATCGTAGAAGAAAACCGCCTGACAGCGCTGATGGTAACGCATAATATGAAAGACGCCATCCGCCTCGGCAACCGCCTGATCATGATGCACGAGGGTAAGATCATTTATGACGTTGCGGGCGAAGAAAAGAAAAAACTGCATGTATCCGACCTGCTTGCTAAGTTTGAGGAAGCGAGCGGAGGAGAATTCGCAAACGACAGAATGATGCTGTCATAATACGGCGGGACCGGATTTTTATTTTTTGATGCATTATTTGATAAATTGTTTCAAAAACACTGGATTTTTTGTCGCAAATATGCGAAAATAAGAGTTGCGATTAAGACAAAGCGAAAGGCGCATTCCGCCGTGCTTTGTTAGAAATAATAATCTACATATTGAAAGGAGTTTTCACATGATTTATTCAAAAGAAGTGGAAGAAATGTGTACAGTAGCGCAGGGCGTTCATCATGGCTGTGCTCCTATCCCGGAAGAAGCAAAATGGGTTCAGGCTAAAAAAGTAGAAGACATTTCCGGTCTGACACATGGTGTAGGCTGGTGTGCTCCTCAGCAGGGCGCTTGCAAGCTGACACTGAATGTTAAGGAAGGAATTATTCAGGAAGCATTGGTAGAGACGATCGGCTGCTCCGGTATGACACATTCCGCAGCTATGGCGTCTGAGATTTTGCCGGGTCTTACCGTTATGGAAGCTTTAAATACAGACCTTGTATGCGATGCGATCAATACGGCTATGCGCGAATTATTCCTTCAGATCGTTTATGGTCGTACACAGTCCGCTTTCTCTGAAGAGGGTCTGCCGATCGGCGCAGGTCTGGAAGACCTTGGTAAAGGACTTCGTTCTCAGGTTGGTACAATGTACGGTACTTTAAAGAAAGGTCCTCGTTATCTTGAAATGGCAGAAGGCTATGTAACAGGTATCGCTCTTGACAAAGACGACCAGATCATCGGCTACAAATTCGTAAGCCTTGGCAAGATGACAGACTTCATCAAGAAGGGTGATGATCCTAACACGGCATATGAAAAGGCATGCGGACAGTATGGACGTGTTGACGATGCTGTTAAGATTATCGATCCACGAGTAGAGTAAGGAGGACAATACAATGGCATTATTCGAATCATATGAAAGACGTATTGATAAAATCAACGGCGTATTAAACAGCTATGGCATTTCTTCTATCGAAGAAGCTGAAAAGATCACAAAAGACGCCGGACTTGACGTATACGCTCAGGTTAAGAAAATTCAGCCGATCTGCTTTGAAAACGCTTGCTGGGCTTATACGGTAGGCGCGGCGATCGCGATCAAAAAAGGCTGCAGAAAAGCTGCGGACGCTGCCGCTGCAATCGGCGAAGGTCTTCAGGCTTTCTGTATTCCGGGTTCCGTTGCAGATACACGTAAGGTAGGTCTCGGACACGGCAACCTCGGTAAAATGCTTCTGGAAGAAGAGACGGACTGCTTCGCATTCTTAGCGGGTCATGAGTCCTTCGCGGCTGCAGAAGGTGCGATCGGTATTGCAGAGAAGGCCAACAAGGTTCGTAAAAAACCGCTTCGCGTTATTCTGAACGGTCTTGGAAAAGACGCGGCTCTGATCATTTCCCGTATCAACGGTTTCACATTTGTTGAGACAGAGTATGATCCTTATACAAACGAAGTAAAAGAAATCAGCAGAACTCCTTACTCCGAAGGACTTCGTGCAAAAGTTAACTGCTATGGCGCTAACTCCGTTCCGGAAGGCGTTGCGATCATGTGGAAAGAGAACGTAGACGTATCTATCACAGGTAACTCTACAAACCCGACAAGATTCCAGCATCCGGTAGCAGGTACTTACAAGAAGGAAAGAACAGAAGCAGGAAAGAAATACTTCTCAGTAGCTTCCGGCGGCGGTACAGGACGTACGCTTCATCCTGACAACATGGCTGCAGGTCCTGCATCCTATGGTTTCACAGATACATTAGGACGTATGCACTCCGACGCGCAGTTCGCAGGTTCTTCTTCCGTACCGGCTCACGTAGAAATGATGGGTCTGATCGGTATGGGCAATAACCCGATGGTTGGCGCTACAGTTGCAGTTGCCGTTTCCATCGAGGAAGCTGCAGCAGAAGGCAAGTTCTAAAAAAATCCGTAAGTTTTCGTAAAGCAGAGAATGTCAAAGAATGCCGTAATCTCTTGAGGTTGCGGCATTTTTATATAATACGAGGTGAGAATATGAAAATCGCAATTCTAGGAGCCGGAGCAATGGGAAGCCTGTATGCCTCCTATCTGGCGAAGCAAAATGAAGTAACGCTGCTTGACAGCTATGAGCCGATGGTAGAGGCGGTAAACAGTCAGGGCATTACGAAAATGGAGCCGGACGGCAGCGAGGAAACGTTTCCTGCGAAGGCAGTCCTGACAGGGACAGACATCGGAGTTCAGGATCTTGTGATCGTATTTGTGAAAAGCATCCACACATATGAAGCCGTAAAGGCGAATGCGGGGCTGATCGGGAAAGATACGATCGTGATGACGCTTCAGAACGGCGCGGGCAACAATAGGGACATCGCTAATTTCGTAGAAAAAGAACGTATCATCGTCGGTACGAGCAGCCATAACAGCGTTGGAAAAGGACTTGGCAGAATCTATCACTCCGGAAACGGACCGACTAATATTGGACCGGATGAAATTACGGAAAAGGCAATGGAACGGGTAGAGACGGTTGCAGAGAATTTCCGTGCCTGCGGGCTGGAGGTAAATGTCGTTGAAAATATTCAGCGTGTGCTTTGGAGCAAGCTGTTTATCAACTGCGGCATCAATGCCATGACGGCGATTATGGACAGCCCGATCGGCGACGTTTATACGAATTCCGAGATGTGGAATATTTGCAAGCGGGTCGTTTACGAAACGGTTATGGTAGCGGAAGCGGACGGTACTTTTTTCCATCGTGACGAGGCACTTGAACTGGTGCGTAAGGTGGCGGTCAACGATGCGACGGGTTATTCGAGCATGTGGCAGGACCGGCACAACAAACGCCGGACAGAGATCGACAAGATCAACGGCACGGTCGTTGCGCTTGGGTATGAATATCAGATCGATACGACGTACAACAAAATGCTTGTCAATATGATGCATGCGATCGAGCAGAGTTATTTGAAATAACAGAATTTAAGAAATATTTTTTATCATTTCATATTTTCTTCATATCGTACACACAATTTCAACACGAAATTAAGGTATCCTTATTTTACAGACATCGAGATGTTGACAAACGGTAAATGGTTTTGAAAGGGAGAGCCAGATCGCAGAAGATTGCGGAAGGCTGAAAGAAAGAGGTGTATGTATGAAAGAAAAATGGATCATGGCGCTGTATTTATCGATGCTGATGCCGACGGTATTTCTGACGGGATGTTCGGAAAGCTCTGCGGCGGCGACGGAAACGGTTGTGGAGAGCGAAACGATTCAGGAGGACGCGGAAGAGACGGAAACGGACGAAGAGACAGAGTCCGATGAAATGTCGGAAGAGACGGCTGCGGCCCCTTTGGAAGATACAGAAAAAGGCAAGAAGCCAGACGGCGTTATGGTTCAGGTAACGTCCATCGAAGACGGGACGGTAAGCGGCGAGGTATTGGAGATGTCGGGATCGGGAAAACCGGATGGGGACGGTCGGTCGTCCGAGAAACAGGGAGAAGCCGGAACGCCGCCTGAGAAACCAGACGGAGACGATCATCCATCTGAAGGACAGCGTGAAGACGGTCCGCCTGAGAAACCGGATGGAGACGATCAGCCGCAGAACGAATCCGGCGGAAAGGCGCCCGAAGGAAGAAAACCGGAGCTTTCCGCATCGGGCGAGAGCGTTCAATTTACGATAACGGAAGAAACGACGATCACGCTCGACGACCGCGGCGAAACTGCGGAGGGTACGGCGGGCGATATTACAGAAGACTGCGTTTTGGAAGTCGTGCTGGACGAAGAAGATCAGGCGGTCAGCATTGTAATCAGAAAGTAAAATAAAAACGGGGATGCCTATCCGACGGCATCTCCGCTTTCCTGATCGGTTTCTTCTGTTCCTTTGTTATTTTCGGTATCTTCTCCGGCGGCATCCCCGCCGCCTTCCTCCGGCGTTTCGTCTTCAGAGCCGTCCTCATCTGCGTGTATGATCGTGATCGACTCGTCTTCGGGCAGTTCACCCTGCAAAATCGTACCGATATAATCAAGACGTTTAAAAGCGCGATTGTAATATTCAAGCGCGGCGTCTATGAGCTGCGGATCGTAATCGTCTTCATGGTCGAACGCTTCATGATAGAGCGCGACCGCCTGGGAAAGGTTCGCGCTGGCGTCGTCCGCCAGTTCATCAATATTAGCAAATTGTTCCGGGACTGTAAGCTCGCTCATTTCGGTAAAGGCAGCGTCCATCTCATCGAGATAGCCGAGCATTTCCTGCGTGCGCGTTTCAGATTCCAGATCAATGTTGTCTATGGAAGTCACAAGCTCTTCGATATGATCGGTAAATTCAGTCATAGCCGATTTATATTCATCTAAGGCGTCGTCTGTCTTTCCGCAGCCGGCAAGTACGGCGGTGAGCAGGAAAAGGGCAGAGAACAGAACTGTTTTTTTCATGAGGTATCCTCCTTTGCCGGAATACCGGATTCTGGTATGATTTCCAAAATCCACTATTATAATTTAACACATTCATAGTACGAAATCAACGACAAAACGAGTCCGGGCAAAATCCTGTCGCAAGAAACCAAGCCGTAATAAAATCCTGTTATACAAGGCAAAAATAATTGAGAAAAAAATGGAACCGTGATATTATGAAAAGTAATATGTATTTAGTATAGACAAAAATACGGCAAAAACGCTTTGAAATGGAGAAAAAACATGACAAAAGAAGAATTTCAAACGCTTTGCAGAAAGAAGACAGTCTACTTGGACGGGGCGACAGGCTCCAATCTGATCCGCCGCGGGATGCCTGCGGGCGTGTGCCCGGAAGAATGGATTCTGGAGCACCCGGAGATCATGATGCAGTTGCAGCGGGAGTATATCGCCGCCGGAAGCAATATTATATATGCGCCGACATTTACGAGCAACCGGATCAAGCTGGCAGAATACGGTCTGGACGGTCGGATTGTGGAAATGAATCAAAAACTGGTGGCAGTGTCAAAGGAGGCGGCAGGAGACGGCGCCTATGTGGCGGCAGATCTGACGATGACAGGAAGACAGCTTGCGCCGATGGGAACGCTCGATTTTGAAGAGCTGGTCGATGTCTACAAAGAACAGATAGACGCCTGCGTATCGGCAGGAGCCGATCTGATCGTCGTTGAGACGATGATGAGCCTGCAGGAATCACGCGCGGCGCTCATTGCGGCAAAAGAAGTATGCGGACTTCCGGTGATGGTGACGATGACGTTTGAAGCGGACGGAAGGAGTTTATTCGGTACAGATGCAAAGACGGCGGCGATCGTACTCGAAAGTCTCGGGGCGGCGGCGGTCGGAGCCAACTGTTCGACGGGGCCGGATCAGATGGCGCATATTATCCGGGAGATGGCGGAAGTGACGACGATTCCGCTGATTGCAAAACCAAACGCCGGACTGCCGTCGCTTGATGCAGACGGAAATACGGTTTATGATATGGACGCGGAAACCTTTGGAAGGGAAATGAAGCTGCTTGCGCAGGCAGGCGCATCCGTTCTCGGAGGATGCTGCGGCACTGCGCCGGATTATATCAGAGAGCTTGTTAAAAATACGGCGGAGTATCCGGTAGGGCAAAGAGAGAAGAAACGTCTGCGTTATCTGACTTCGGAGCGGCAGACGCTTGCCTTTGGTCTGGACGATCCGTTTATTGTCGTCGGAGAACGAATCAATCCGACAGGCAAGAAAAAGCTTCAGGCGCAGCTTAGGGAAGGCAGTCTGGATATGGTTCTTACCTTTGCGGAAGAACAGGAAGCGTGCGGCGCAGGCGTGCTTGACATTAATATGGGTATGAGCGGCATCGACGAGAAAGCGATGATGCTTCAGGTCATGGAAGAGGTATCGTCTGTTACATCGCTTCCGCTGTCGCTGGATTCCAGTCATGTCGACGTATTGGAAGCGGCGCTGCGGCGTTATCCGGGACGCGCTCTGATCAATTCGATTTCTCTGGAGCATGTCAAATTTGAAAAATTGCTGCCGATCGCAAAGAAATACGGCGCTATGTTTATTTTGCTGCCGCTTTCGGACGAAGGGCTTCCGAAAACAATAGAAGAAAAAATATCGATCATAGAGAAAATAGCGGACCGCGCTTACGAGCTTGGGATGACAAAAGAAGATATTATTGTAGACGGGCTTGTGGCGACGGTCGGGGCGAATCCGACCGCCGCATTGGAAACGCTGGAGACAATACGCTATTGTAAGAAAAACGGACTTGCGACAATATGCGGGTTATCCAATATTTCATTCGGGCTGCCGGAGAGAAGCTTTGTGAATACGGCGTTTCTGACAATGGCGATTCAGGCGGGGCTGACAATGGCGATCGCCAATCCGTCGCAGGACCTGCTTATGAACTGCGCGCTTGCATCCGACCTTCTGCTGAATAAGGAAGGAGCCGACCTTCGCTATATCGAACGAATGAATCTCTGGAAGGCGGCGCAGCCGCAGGAGAAAAAGGAGAGCGCGCTCCTTAGCGGCGCGGGAAACAGAAACGCCGCAGAGAGCATAGGGAAAGCGGCGGAAAGCTTAGAACAGAACAAAACAGCGGGTACGCTTGACAAGATCAAAGAAGCCGTTCTGAAAGGCAATAAAAGAAATATTGTCGAACTGGCAAAGACGGCGCTTTCAGAAGGAATGGAGCCGAAAAAGATTTTGGATGAAGCGCTTCTGCCGGGCATCAATGAAGTGGGCGAGCTGTTTGACAGAGGAAAATATTTTCTGCCGCAGCTCATTGCCGGAGCGGAGGCGATGAAGCTTGCGATCGAGTACCTTGAGCCGCTTCTGATGGAAAAGGGAGACGGCAGAAAGCTGCCGACGATCGTGATTGCGACGGTCAAGGGCGATATTCACGACATCGGTAAAAATCTCGTCGCTATGATGCTGAAAAATCATGGATTTGAGGTGATCGATCTCGGCAAGGACGTCCCGAAGGAGACCATCGTAGAGGAAGCAAAGAAGCATCATGCGAGCGTGATCGCTCTGTCGGCGCTTATGACGACGACAATGCAGGAGATGCGCAATGTGATCCGGTATGCGAAGGAAAAGGGCTGCACGGCAAAGATCATTATCGGCGGGGCGGTCATTACGCAGGACTATGCGGATGAGATCTGCGCGGACGGCTATTCGCGCGACGCGGCGGAGGCGGTGAAGCTGACGCAGAAAATATTAGGATTGCAGCCAGACGGCAGTGAAAAAGAACAATATTGATGAAAATAAAGAAGGGATTGAGAAAATGAACGGAGCAGAGGCAATCATCAAATGTCTGGAAGCGGAAGGCGTAGGTATGGTATTCGGCTATCCGGGCGTGGCAATATGCCCATTTTACAACAGTATATTACATTCTAAGATCAGGAGCATCCTGATTCGTACAGAGCAGAACGCGGCG
>JAGARW010000135.1 GCA_017621975.1 Lachnospiraceae bacterium
ATATTGAAATGCCGCTTATGGACGGACACCGTCTGACAAAGCTGATTAAAGAATCAGACGATACGAAGGATATTCCGGTTATTATTTTCTCGTCGCTTGTCAATGAAGAAATGAAAAGAAAAGGAGCGGCTTTAGGCGCGGATGCGCAGCTTTCCAAGCCTGAAATCGGAAATCTCGTCAAAACCATTGATCAGTTGGTAGGTTATAACGCATAACATAAGATCATAAACATATGGGCCGGGATTTGTCTCCCGGCTTATTTTGTTTCATAAGAGATACCTTACAAACGAACTCTTAATAGTTGGAATGGAGGAATTATGCAGGAAACAGTAAATATGATCCGGCAAAAAATCGATGAGGCGGAGCTTGTTCTTGTAGGAATCGGTGAAAAGTTTTCCGTTTTCGAACAAAAGGAGTTAAAGTCTGAGGACGAAAACAGACAAAAGCCTATAGAAAGGGCATATCAAAATCTTGCCCGATTTCTTGAGGGGAAAAATTATTTTGTCATAACGACATGCGTGGATGATTTGATTTGTCATGCCGGATTAAAGCAGGACCGGATTGTGCGCCCTCTTGCTGAAGCTGAGAAAGGCGCTGCCGTAGAGAACGGCGACGGAGCAGAGAGGGGCGCTCCGGCGGAGAGCGGCGAGGGAGAAGCGAAAGGTCAGGAAAAACCGTCGGCGTGGGAAACTTATCTGAAATGGCTTCAGGGAACCTTGCATAAGAAGCTGCTTGTATTGGAACTTGGCGTAGGATTAAAATATCCGGCAGTAATCCGTTTCCCATTTGAAAAGACAGTATATTTTAACCAGTCGGCGGATTTTATAAGGGTACATGATAAGCTTTTTCAGCTTCCGGCGGAGCTGAACGGAAGAGGCATTTCCGTGAAAGCGGATGCGCCTTTGCTGCTTGCGGAGGCGGAAATTTAAGAAATCTATTTGATAGAAGAGTGGAATGTGATATACTAGCTACAAAGTATGTATTTGGAGGCGTTCTGTGAGTTCAAAAGAGGATTATCTGGATAGTCTGCTGAAAACAGTAAGCGAAGGGGAACCGTCAAACGGCACGGCATTACAGAAATTGGCAGAGATTCATGGAGAAGAAAACAATACGGCGGCAGAAGCGATGCCGGGAACAGCTGCAACCCCGGAGGATGACGAAGATTTTGACTTAGATTTTCCGGAGCTTGAGAAGCTGTTTCAGGAAGAGGACGAGCCGGATCCTAAAGAAACTGAGTCGGATAGAACGGAGACGTTAGAAGAAGCATCGATACCGGATGGACAGGGAGTGCCCGAAAAAGCGCCGGAGACTGAGATGATATCGGATGCCGCGGCTGTATCAGAGCCTGAAGACGTGTCCGGACCGGAGGACGTAATAGAAGCTGCTCCTGTGCCGAAAGCGGAGACCTCTGTGCAGCCGGAGACAGTTTCGGATGAAGAAGTCGATCATTTGGGTTTATCGGATATGGATATTGCGGATCTGGAAGCGCTGATGCAGGATGATCTATTTTCCGAGAAGGATGAAAATCAAAGTGGTTCCGGGGCGGCGCAGGATACGGCATCGTCTGATCCGTTGCCGCAGGACGACTCTGTTGCACAGACGTCGCCTTCGGACGATGTCGATGTGACGGAATTGATAGACGCATTGAACGGAGACGGCGATCTTTCGGAAATCAGCGAGTTGCTGAAAAAGTCGGACAATCATGAAATGATCGATGACGATATGCAGCAGTTGATGGAAAGCCTTGCAACGGGCAACGGAGAGATCCCGAAGGACTCCGATCAGACTGTGGTAGAGCCGGGAGAGTCTGACGGAGAGGAGCTAAGCGCAGATGCGTCCGGCAAAAAGGCGAAGAAAGAGAAGAAGCTTCTGAAGTTCGGGAAGGAAAAAAAGCCGAAAAAAGAAAAGAAGCCCAAAAAAGAAAAGCAGCAAGGGGATGCGGCTGAAAAAGCGCCGGGACTTTTGAAAAGGTTTTTTACGTTTTTGACCGAGGATGACGAGGCGCAGGATATTGGCGAAGAGATAGGGCAGATCGGTCTTTCCAAGGAGAATATCGCCATTTTGGAGAGTCTGGATAAGGAGGCTCCAAAGTCAGAAAAGAAAGCGAAAAAAGAAAAAAAAGCGAAATTAAAAAAAGAAAGAAAAGAGAAAAAAGAACAAGAGAAAAAGGAAAAGAAAGAAAAGAAGCCGAAAAAGGAGAAAAATCCAAAGCAGAAAAAAGAGAAGGAACCAAAACCGCCGGAAAAGCCGCTAAAGCCGATTGGAAAGAGAAAAATAATTGCGGCAGTCTTCTTAGGGCTTACAGCCTTTGGAGTAATTATGCTCTTTACGTCTTATATTCCTGAGTTTACAGAGCGACGCGAAAGCAGAAAAGCGTTTGAGGCAGGCGATTATAAGGAGGTTTACGAGCTGCTTGCTGACAAAAAGGTAAAAGGAGGGGAAGAAGAGCGGCTGAAGAGCGCTATGCTTTGTCTTGAGATGGAGCGTAAAAAAGAATCTTATGAGAACTATAAAAAAATAGGCGGTATGGAGCTGGAGCAGTTGAACGCTTTGATTACCGGCGTAGATAAGTATCAGAAGATCGTGTCACAGGCGCAGCAATACGGCGTGTTTGATGAAGTAAACAATACATATCTGGATATTCTTGATATTTTGCAGTCAGAGTACGGCGTTTCCGAAGAGCAGGCAAAGGAATTGTGCCTGATTACGGATGATGTGGATTATACGAAGGAATTGAAACGAATTCTTGGAATGGAAACCGGGCTGCCTGAGGAAGCCGAAGCAGGAGGAACGACAGAATGATAGCAATCATTGATTACGATGCCGGTAATATTAGGAGCGCGGAAAAAGCGTTGCAGTTTCTTGGCGCGGAAACGGTAATTACAAGAGACCGGGAAACGATCCTTGCAGCCGACAGGGTCGTACTGCCGGGCGTTGGAGCGTTTGGAGACGCTATGGAGAAACTGCGCAGTTATGGACTGGAAGAAGTGATTCACGAGACGGTAGGGAAAGGAACGCCGTTTCTAGGCATTTGCCTTGGTCTGCAGCTTTTGTTTGAAAGCAGTGAGGAAAGTGAAGGCGTGAGGGGACTTGGAATTTTCAAGGGCGGGATTGTGCGGATACCGGATGCGCCGGGGCTTAAAATCCCGCATATCGGTTGGAATTCTCTGCATTATCCAAATGAAGGGACGTTGTTTCATGGAGTAGCCGAAGATTCTTATGTGTATTTTGTGCATTCGTATTATGCGCAGCCTCAGGACGCTTCTATTATTAAGGCGACGACGGAATATGGCGCGGAGCTTGTCGCTTCCGTTGAAAAGGACAATGTATTTGCCTGCCAGTTCCATCCTGAGAAAAGCTCGGAGATAGGAATGCAGATTTTGAAGAATTTTATTGCATATGAATACAGGGAGGAAAAATAGATGCATACAAAAAGAATTATTCCCTGTTTGGACGTTCATAACGGCAGAGTGGTGAAAGGCGTTAATTTCATTCATCTGCAGGATGCGGGAGATCCGGTGGAAATTGCAGCCGCTTATGATAAGGCGGGAGCGGACGAGGTCGTATTTCTTGATATTACGGCGTCGTCGGATGCGAGAAATACTGTAGTGGACATGGTGCGTAAAGTAGCCGAAAAGGTATTTATTCCGTTTACGGTCGGCGGCGGTATCCGTAGTGTTGATGATTTCCGGGCAATCCTCAGGGAAGGCGCAGACAAGGTTTCCGTCAATTCGGCGGCGATTGGCAGACCGGAGCTGATCAGCGAGGCTGCGGACAAGTTTGGCAGCCAGTGTGTCGTGCTTGCGATCGATGCAAAGAGAAGACCGGACGGCGGCTTTAATATTTATAAAAACGGCGGCAGGATCGATGTCGGAATAGACGCTGTGGAATGGGCGGTTCGGGCAGAAAAGCTTGGAGCGGGAGAAATTCTTCTGACAAGTATGGACTGCGACGGAACGAAGACCGGATATGATCTGGAACTGACACGGGCGATTGCCGATGCGGTTTCGATTCCAGTCATCGCTTCCGGCGGCGCAGGAAAACTGGAGCATTTTTATGACGCTTTGACGGAAGGCGGGGCGGACGCAGCTTTGGCGGCGTCGCTCTTCCATTATAAGGAACTGGAAATCAGAGAGGTCAAGGAATATCTGCGGGGCAGAGGCGTGTCCGTGCGCTAGCGGGTGACCGCGCCGATCAAAAGGGCGTGTTCATACGGCATGGGAACGCGCCTTAGAAGGAAGCCGTACAATAGAGAAAGAATCAGGAGGGTGAAACAAGATGCCGCCGATTTCGAATGACTGGCTGGAGCCGCTCAGGAGCGAATTTTCCAAGCCATACTACAGAAAACTGCATGCAAAGGTTGTGGAAGAATATAACAGCCGCAAGATTTTCCCGGCTGCGGACGATATTTTTAATGCGTTTCATTTGACGCCGCTGCATGATGTAAAGGTTGTGATTCTTGGACAGGACCCTTATCACAATGACGGGCAGGCGCATGGACTTTGTTTTTCCGTTAAGCCGGATGTGGAGATACCTCCGTCGCTTGTCAATATTTATCAGGAGCTGCATGACGATCTTGGCTGCTATATTCCGAACAACGGTTATCTTGTAAAATGGGCAAAGCAGGGGGTACTGATGCTGAACACTGTGTTGACCGTCCGTGCGCATATGGCAAATTCCCATCGCGGAATCGGCTGGGAAGAGTTTACGGATGCGGCGATCCGCATTCTCGATGAGCAGGACCGGCCGATCGTATTTATTTTGTGGGGCAGACCGGCGCAGATGAAGAAAAGCATGCTGCACAATTCAAAGCATCTCATTCTGGAAGCGCCTCATCCGAGTCCGCTTTCGGCGTACAGAGGATTCTTTGGAAGCAGACCGTTCAGCAAGACAAACGCATTTTTAAAAGAGAACGGACTGTCTGAGATCGACTGGCAGATAGAGAATATATAAAATTTGAAAAAAAGATTTGTCAAATGCCTTAGGATATGATATGATAATATTCGTCGTTAAGCAGGAGTGGCGGAATGGCAGACGCATCAGACTCAAAATCTGACGTAGGTGACTATGTGTGGGTTCAAGTCCCATCTCCTGCATGAGAAACAGCGCGAGATCGAACAAAGCAGTTGCGATTTCGCGTTTTTTTTGTTTCAAAGGAAGCGTGGCAGACGGCGATGCCCGCGAAGAAAGCCGCAAGAGAGTCCCTATTCCGCTCATAGGAGGAAAAATGTTTTGTTCTAAATAGGGGAGGATGCGTCATATATTTTTGGAAAGGAATTGGGAAGAGGACGGGAGAACTATGGTCAGGGAATACAAGGTACTGGCAAGAATCGGTTTTCTGTTTGTCATGATGTATATGATCGGGGCGGGAATGGCAGGCGCCGTGAATATGTGGAAAGAAACGTCGGCGGTCGCTTATGAAACAAAGGATTGGGGACTCGGCTTCGGGGAGCAGGGGCAAAAGCCGACTGGTAATACGAGTGCGGAAGAGCTGGCGGAGCAGGATGCGTATTATGTTGGAAATACGGAGGAAAAGGTGCTTTATCTGACGTTTGACGCAGGATTTGAAAACGGCAATACGCCGGCGATTTTGGACGCGCTGAAAAAGCATCATGTATCGGCGACCTTTTTTGTTGTCGGCAATTATCTGGAAACGAGTCCGGAGCTTGTCAGACGTATGGCGCAGGAAGGGCACACGGTTGGAAACCATTCCTATCATCACCCTGATATGACGGTAAAATCCGAAGCGGAATTTGAACGGGAGCTTACCATGCTGGAAGAGAAATATAAGGAGATCACGGGCGAAGAGATGACAAAATTTTACCGGCCTCCGCAGGGAAAATACAGTACGGCGACGTTGAAACAGGCAAAAAAAATGGGCTATCGTACCTTTTTCTGGAGCCTTGCGTATGTGGACTGGCTGGAAAACGATCAGCCGACGAAGGAGGAGGCGTTCGAAAAGCTGCTTGGCAGGATTCATCCCGGAGCGATCGTGCTTCTGCACAGTACGTCGGCGACCAATGCGCAGATATTGGATGAATTATTGACCAAATGGGAGGAAATGGGCTACCGCGTCTGCCCGCTGTCGGAATTGTCTTAAGGTTTTTGGTCGGTCTTTTTTCGTTCCCGTTTCCATATGTTGTCCGGCTGCGCTTTATAGGTAGGGCGGCGCAGCAGCAGTGTGGAAAGCGCTTTTTTGTTGAACGGATAGAGCGGCCAGAAAAAGCTTTTTCCCGCAAAGGAAGGCGTTGTCAAAATGGAGAGCAGGACGAGAAGACATCCGGCGGCAAACCCGAAGCGTCCGAAAAATCCGGTCATAAGCAGCAGAAAGATCCGGTAGAAACGAATTCCTTCGGAAAAAGCCGTGCTGGAGAGCGCGAGGGAGGACAGCAGGGTTGCGGCGGCATAAAACATGACTTCGAGCGATACCCAGTGAAGATCGATCGCCGCGTCGCTCAGAATCAGACCGCCGACAATGGAAAGCGAGCCGGAATAAGAGCTTGGGCTGTGGGACGCCGAATATTGGAAGAGATCAAGCGCCAGTTCGGCGAACAGGACATACCAGAAGAGTCTTATGGGACCTAATCTCTGAACAGGAAAAAGGGTGCGCGAGATTACGGTTTCCGGGTAGTAGGAGCCGATCAGGAGGAAAACGGGCAGTAAAAACAGGCTGATAAAAATACAGCAGAAGCGGAGCAGGCGGCTGTAACTGCCTACAAGCGGGCTTTTATAATAATCCTCCGGGCTTTGGGTAAACTGAAAGATCGTACTTGGCAGAATAAGGACGGAAGGGGAGTTGTCTACGAGCAGCAAAAGGTTGCCTTCCGTCAGGTAACTGCATGCCACATCGGGGCGCTGTGTCTGCTGAATGCTTGGAAGCGGATGATACCAACGCTTCGGAACGAGAAGCTCCTCTAAGCTTTTTGCGCCCATTGTCAGGGAGGTCGCTTTGATTGTTTCAAGGCGTTCCAAAACTTTTTCCAGAAGGACGGGATCGACATAGCCGTCAATGTAAGCGACCGCTATGTCGGTGCGGCTGTCCGTGCCGATGCGGCGCACGTCGAAAGTAAGGCGCGGATTGCGGATGCGGCGGCGGATGAGATTTGCGTTGAAGAGCATTGTTTCCACAAAACCGTCGCGGGAGCCGAGGGTGACCCGTTCCGTGTCCGGCTCGGAGATGCCGCGGGCAGGATAAGTGCGCGTATCGAGAATAATTGCGTCTGCAAATCCGTCAACAAACAGTACGGACGGACCGCTCATAAGCGCAGTTACGATCTCGTCCCAATCGTTTTCAAGCTGCGCCTGCGCGTAGCCTATTTTGGACGACAGATAGCGGGACAAGTCTTGTATATCGGCATTTGCCATAAAAACCGGATTTTGCAGGTCGGAAAAAATTTCCTGCAGCACATCGGTCCGGCACATACCGTTGACGGCAAGCAGCCATGCTTTTGTGTTTCCGAGCCGCAGATCCCTCGTAATGAGATCAAAGCTCTTTCCGATCGGAAAAACAGCGCGCGCCTGTTTTTTATTTTCTTCTAAATGACGGGATAGTTTCATGAAATTCTCCAATCTGCATAGGATAGCAACGAACGGCAGAGTGCGGACAAGACTGTCCGATACATATGAGATTTAGTATCTGCCGGACAAAATAGATTTATGCAGAATAAAAATTGTGCATTATGCATAAAATGAAAGGGGCGATTTGATAAAAAATAAATAAAATTACAAGAAAACAGTTGACAGAAAGGAATTCGCTTGGTATGATAATAACAGTTACAGAGTGTAAGAGATGGATTGTTACTGGAGACAGGCAAAACCAGATTTTATAAGTTAATCAGGTATGGTTGATTTATGAAATTTGGTTTTTTTTATTTCATTGGAAAATCTTGCTGTGTTAAAGTGCGGACTCTTTATCATTTTAACTTTGAGGGCTGAAACGGAAGAGGGATAAAAATTGGTCATTGAGAGAATTATAAACAATAATGTCATCAGCTCCAGAGATAAAAACGGCAAGGAGATTGTCATAATGGGAAGCGGTATCGGCTTTGGAAAGAAAAAGGGCGATGCGGCGGACGAGACGCGGATCGACAAGATTTTTTATATGGAAGACGAATCGGCGCTTGCAAGATTTAAAAACCTCCTCAGCAATCTTCCGATGGAGTACGTTCAGGTCTCGAATGAGATTATTTCCTTCGCAAAAGAAGAACTCGGAACAAAGCTCAATGAAAACGTATATATTACGCTGACCGACCATATTAGCTTTGCGTTGGAACGTTTTCAGCATAATATGCTTTTCCGCAATGCGCTTCATAGCGAGATCAAGCGGTTTTATACGGCAGAATATGAGATTGGCATCCGCGCGCTGAAGCTGATCGAAGAAAAAACAGGCATCCGGCTTCCTGAGGATGAAGCGTCTTCCATTGCGATTCATCTTGTCAATGCGGAGTTTGATTTTAAGATGCGGGATACTTGGAATATGACGGATCTGATCGGCAGGATGTTTGACGTTATTGTTTCTTATTTTCCGATGTTGGAAGGCGAGAGTCTGGAAAAGGACTGGCTGTTGTCGGAACTGAAATTTATGGCGCACCGCATTCTCCTGCTCAAACCATCCAGAGAGAAGGGGGATGCGCGCCTTGCCGCTTTTATGGAACAAAGCTGCGCGGACGCGGTGAAGATCGCCCAGGCGGTCGCCGCTTCTGTGCAGGCGGAGTGCGGGTTAAAGGTGACGGAGGAGGAACAGTTATATCTGGCGGTTTTCTTGAAACGTGTTCAGGATATTTATAATATTTAAAGAAGGAAAGGGAGAGAACATGGGATTATTTGACAAGATTTTAAAGAAAAAAGAAGCGGAGGTTGTCTCTCCGGCAGCCGGAAGATGCGTCAGCATCAAAAAAGTGCCCGATCCGACTTTCGGGGAGGAGATTATGGGAAAAGGCGTGGCGATTGAGCCTGCGGACGGTAAGTTTTACGCTCCTGCGGACGGCGTTGTCAGCACGCTGTTTCCGACGCTCCATGCAATTGGCATTACGACGCCGGAGGGCGTAGAGATATTGCTTCATGTAGGGCTTGATACGGTAAAGTTAAACGGAAAACATTTTACGGTCCATGTAAAGCAGGACGATCAGGTGAAAAAGGGCGACCTGATCTTAGAGGCGGATCTTGCGGCGATCGCGGCGGAGGGTTATCAGACGATTACGCCGGTTTTGGTCTGCAATACGCCTGATTTCAAGGAAGTGGTTCCGGTCGCGGAGAAAGACGTTGCCGCAGGCGATGTAGTTCTTCAGATCAAATTGTAAAAGGCGGGAAATATATGGAAAAATATTACGGAAAAAGCGTATTGCAGGGCATTGCGGTCGGTAAGCTTTATGTATTTGAAAAGAAGCAGAGCAGCTGGACAAAACAGACGATTGAAGACGCGGACGCGGAAATGGTAAGGTTTTCTTCCGCAAAGGAAAAGGCGGTCGCTCAGCTTGACGGGCTGTACCGGGATGCGCTGGAAAAGGTCGGCGAAGAAAACGCAATGATCTTTGACGTCCACAAAATGATGCTGGACGACCTTGACTATCTGGAAGCGATCGAAGAGCGTATCCGCAGCGAGATGGTCAACGCCGAATATGCGGTTACGGTGACAGGAGAAGAATTTTCAGCCGTATTTGCTTCTATGGACGATGATTATATGAAAGCAAGGGCGGCGGATGTGATCGATATTTCCGCCAGAGTTGTAAGGATACTCGAAGGCGGGGAAGACGCCGGGCTGCATACGACTGAGCCGGTCATTGTTTTAGCAGACGATCTTTCTCCGAGCGAGACGATCCAGATGGATAAGACGAAGATACTGGCGTTTGTCACAAAGCACGGTTCTGCCAATTCCCATACGGCGATTCTGGCACGTTCTTTGAATATTCCGTCTCTTGTCAACGTTGATATGGAGATTTTGAAGGAATATCATGGAAAAGAGGCGGTCGTTGACGGCGTCGAGGGCGCGCTGTATGTTGAACCGGACGAGCAGACGCTTGCAGAGAAAAAGCGCGGGCAGGAAAAGCTCTTTGCAGAAGCCGAAAAGCTGCAGCAGCTCATCGGTAAGGAAAATATCACAAAGGATGGAAGGAGCATCAAGCTGTACGCCAATATGGGCAATGTTGAGGATGTGGAAAAGGTGCTGAAAAACGACGCGGGCGGCATCGGCTTATTCAGAAGCGAGTTTCTTTATCTTGGCAGAGACACATTCCCGACAGAGGAAGAGCAGTTCCTTGCTTATAAGGAAGTCGTTTCCCGGATGGAAGGCAAAAAGGTCATCATCCGTACGCTTGATATAGGCGCCGATAAAAAGGCGGATTACTTCGGGCTGGATGCGGAAGAAAATCCGGCGCTCGGTTACCGCGCTATCCGTATCTGTCTGACACAGCCGGAGATATTTAAGACGCAGCTTAGAGCTATTTACAGGGCGGCGGCGTTCGGAACGGTATCGATCATGTTTCCGATGATTATTTCCGTATCGGAGATTCGCAGGATCAAAGAGATCGTTGCCGAGGTAAAGGCAGAACTGACGCAGGAAGGCGTTTCTTTCGGCGAGGCGGAGCTGGGCATTATGATCGAGACGCCCGCAGCGGCGATCGTCAGCGGCGAACTGGCAAAGGAAGTGGAATTTTTCAGTATTGGAACGAATGATCTGACACAGTATACGCTTGCGATCGACAGGCAGAATCAGAAGCTGGAACCGTTTTATGATTCCCATCATCCCGCAGTGCTGCGTCTGATCCAGATGACGATCGAAAACGGGCATAAAGCGGGTATTTGGGTCGGCATCTGCGGGGAACTGGCGGCGGACGATACTTTAACGGAGACGTTCCTTGATATGGGATTGGATGAATTATCCGTATCGCCGACTTATATTTTGAAATTGAGAGACAGAATCCGTAATATCGGATAATGGAAAGTTAAGGAATCATAAAGGACTATCGAATGATAGAATGAGGAAAGAAAAGGAGAGATGGAAGATGAAAACAGTAGAGTATGTAGTGGCAGATCCGTTAGGACTGCACGCAAGACCGGCAGGACTGCTGGTAAAAAAAGCGGCTGCTTATAAGAGCGGCGTTACACTGAAAAATGCGGAAACCGGAAGATCGGCGGACGCAAAACGTATCATGGGCGTTATGTCACTCGGCGTAAAGAAAGGCAACAGGATCGAGCTTTCGATCGAGGGTGAAGACGAAGATACGGCAGCAGCAGAGTTGAAGGCGTTCTTGCAAGAGAACCTTTAACTGATAAACAGAACATAACATTCTGTGCCAGGTCAGAATGAAAAGAAAGGGGCAGATTATTTATGATGAAGTATTTACAGAAATTAGGGAAGTCCTTAATGCTTCCAGTAGCGTGTCTTCCGGTCTGCGGTATCCTGATGGGTATCGGCTATGCGCTGTCGCCGGCTGCAATGCAGGGCGGCGATATTACAGGCGCTGCGGCTATTATCGGTTTCTTCCTGATTAAAGCAGGCGGAGCGCTGATCGACAATATGTCTTGGCTGTTTGCGATCGGCGTAGGCGTCGGCATGTCTGATGACAATGACGGAACTGCAGGTCTTGCAGGTCTTGTATCATGGCTGATGATTACAAACCTGCTGGCATCCGGTACGATCGCCGTTATCACAGGCGGCGAGCCGAACGTTGCGTTCGGCAAGATCAGCAATCAGTTCATTGGTATTTTAGCCGGTATTATCGGCGCTACATGCTATAACAAGTTCAAAAACACAAAGCTTCCGGATGCGCTTGCATTCTTCTCCGGTAAGAGATGCGTAGCGATCGTTACCGCGGTTGTTTCCATTATCGTAGCAGGCATCCTGTTCTTTGTATGGCCTCTCGTATACGGCGGTCTCGTAACGGCAGGTACGGCGATCGTAGGACTTGGCGCGGTTGGTTCCGGTATTTATGCATTCCTGAACCGTCTGCTTATTCCGTTCGGTCTGCATCACGCGCTGAACTCTGTATTCTGGTTTGATGCGATCGGTATCAACGACCTTGGAAACTTCTGGGGCAATACAGGCGTAGCGGGACAGACAGGTATGTATATGGCAGGATTCTTCCCGTCTATGATGTTTGGTCTTCCGGCAGCGGCTCTTGCAGTCGTACATTGCGCTAAACCGGAGAGAAGAAAAGCAACGGCAGGTATCATGGGTGCGGCAGCTCTCTGCGCATTTATCTGCGGCGTTACAGAACCGTTTGAATTTGCATTCATGTTCCTCGCTCCGACGCTGTATCTTGTATACGCTATTCTTTACGGTATTTTCGCAGGCATTACGGTAGCTCTTGGCTTCCGTGCAGGTTTCTCTTTCTCCGCCGGTCTGACTGACCTTGTATTCAGTTCTCAGTTACCGCTGGCACAGAAAGTATGGCTGATCCTTCCGCTCGGTATTGCGGCGGCAGTCGTATTCTATGTTGTATTCCGCTTCGCAATCACGAAGTTTGACTTAAAAACACCGGGACGTGAAGACGAAGACATTTCTGAGGAAGAAAAGAACGCAGTACTTGCAAACAACGATTTCACAAAGGTAGCGGAGATCATTCTGGCAGGTCTTGGCGGCAAAGCAAACGTAACGTCTCTGGACAACTGTGTTACAAGACTTCGTCTGGAAGTAAAAGATTACACGGCTGTAGATGAAGCTAAAATCAAATCCGCAGGCATTGCGGGCGTTATCAGACCGAGCAAAAACGCCGTTCAGGTTATCGTAGGAACAAAGGTACAGTTCGTTGCTGATGAAATGAAAAAAATGTTATAAAGGCAGTTAAGTAAGCCGAAAACCTGGCAGGAGAGAGGGATTCCCTCTCTCCTTTTTCGTGTGCGCCGCTTTTTTTGCTGCGGTTTTCGCTTTCCAAAACGGCGGTTATGGTGTATAGTATATTTGGCTAAGTTTCTATGCGGGAATATTCGTGTATTGGTTATATTGTGAATCTTATGCGGGTATTGTCAGATCAGCAGTGGAGGCCGTATGGA
>JAGARW010000136.1 GCA_017621975.1 Lachnospiraceae bacterium
CAGCAGATCGGGCAGCAGCCGCGGCAGGGCAGATCGGGCAGCAGTCGGGACGGCAGACCGGGCCGCAGCCAGAATACCGCTCGGGCCATTGCCCCAAAATCTTCGGTTATCGTCAGTCCCAGACTGGAAGGGATGCTTGCGGATTTTCGGTTCTATGGTTTCTCTTGTATTTTGTACAGCATTTTATTTACCGTCTGTCTTTACCGGGGCTTTCATGGAATATCGGTTCCGGCGCTGTCGGCGGCGACGATGGGCTTTCTGCTTCTTGTTTTTAAAAGACAGGGGATCGTGAGAAAGAAAAGCGTATGGCTGTATTTTGCCGCGTGGGAGCTGCTTTCCGTCGGCAGTTGTCTTACGGGAAGCGGGACTTTGGTCTTTTTTAATACGCTTGGAATCATCCTTTTGTTTTTCAGCGTTCTTTTCTCTCATTTCTGCCATACCGCCGGATGGGGACTTTGCAGATATTTGGGACGGATGCTGCTTGCGCCCTTTGCCGCGATGGCTTATATAGGCTGCCCGTTTCGGTCGTTTGGACGATATTGGTCCAAAAAAGAAAAAGGCGGCTTTCAGGCGGCAAAATACGTCTGGCTCGGACTTGGCGTGTCCGTGCCGGTCATGGCGGTCCTGATCTGTCTGCTGGCGAGCGCGGACGCGGTATTCCGCAGTCTGTTTTCGAAGCTGTTCCAAATGATCCGGTTTCCGTCGCGTCCGTTTTATCTGCTCTTTCTGCTGCTTGCCGGAAGTCTGGGACTGTACAGTCTGCTCGCGTATTTTTCGGACGGAAAAATGAAGGAGGAGACCGCCGAAAAGAAACGGTGGGAACCGGTTGCGGGCGTTGCGTTTCTTTCGATGATTACGGCGGTATATCTGCTTTTCTCGGTCATTCAGATTTCTTATCTGTTTCTGGGAAGCTTCGCGCTGCCGGAAGGATATACGTATGCTTCGTATGCGAGGGAAGGATTTTTCCAACTGCTGCTTGTCTGTCTGATCAATCTCGGCATTATTTTGCTCTGTGTTTCGAGATTCCGGGAATATGCGCCGCTGAAAGCGGTTCTGACTGTTTTTTCGTGCTGCAGCTTTATTATGATCGCTTCCTCCGCAATGCGGATGATCCTTTATATCGAAACCTATCAGTTGACTTTTTTGAGGCTGCTTGTTCTGTGGGCGTTGGCGCTGATCGGCGTTCTTCTGACCGGCTGCGTGATCACGATCTACCGGAAAAATTTTCCGCTGTTTTCTTATATGACGGCGGCGGTCACCGTATTTTATCTTGTTTTTTCGCTGGCGAAGCCGGATTATCAGATCGCAAATTATAATTTGTCCCACTATCGTGACACAGACATTGCTTATTTAACGCATTTGAGCAGCGACGCCGTGCCCGCTTTGGAACGGGCGGGAAAAACGCAGGAGATCGGCGCGCGGAGGGCGAAAAAACTGTTGGACAATTACGAGACGATGGGGCTTTGCGATTTCAACGTTTCGTATGACAGAGCGGGCAGGATATTGGAGAAGTATGACTTTGAATAAGGGTTTCGCACCCGGATCATAAGAAAAACAGAAAATTTATGTTATTGACGCTTCAAACTGGCATGTTTAAAAATATCCAAACTGGATATTTTGAATATGCCAGTTTTCTGTATAATGAAGCATAACAGAAAACATAGGAAACATATTAAAAATATGGGAATAATAGGAAAACTGTAAACGATTTAAAGAATAGGAGGAAATTGAAAAGTATGGAAGAAAACAGATACGAGCTGAACAAGCAGCTGGCGCAGATGCTGAAAGGCGGCGTCATTATGGACGTGACGACGCCGGAGCAGGCAAAGATCGCAGAGGAGGCGGGCGCATGCGCCGTCATGGCGTTGGAACGCATTCCGGCGGATATCCGCGCGGCGGGCGGCGTGTCCCGTATGAGCGATCCGAAGATGATCCGCGGCATACAGGAGGCCGTTTCCATCCCGGTCATGGCGAAGTGCCGTATCGGACATTTTGTGGAAGCGCAGATACTGGAGGCGATCGAGATCGATTACATCGACGAAAGCGAGGTGCTGTCTCCGGCGGACGACGTTTATCATATTGACAAACATGCTTTTAAAGTGCCGTTCGTCTGCGGCGCGCGGGATCTCGGCGAGGCGCTGCGGCGTATTGCGGAAGGCGCGTCGATGATTCG
>JAGARW010000137.1 GCA_017621975.1 Lachnospiraceae bacterium
CTCCGGAAGGAAAGAGCTTTGCTTACTGGACAACAGAGTCCGAGAATGTAGCGATTGCCAATGCGCAGAATTCAACGACAACCTTTAGAATGCCGGATAACCGTGTTACGGTTACGGCAAATTATAAAGACGGTTCAAGCGGAAGCAGCACGACTTACAGCGCTATTAAGTCTACCTCCGTTACAGATACGGGAGCGACCGGCGGCAATGGGGGAAGCGGCGGCAGCAATGGAGGAAGCGGCGGCAGCGGCAGCGACGGAAACGTCAGCGGAGGGACGACGACGAACGTTCCTGATACGAACGCGCAGGTCGTTATTACGAAGCCGGGGATTTCCAATACTGATAAGGCGTCTGCCAAGGTGAACGGCTCTGATGATCAGTTTGTTGTCAAAATTACAGACGATCCGAACGCATATGCAGCCGTAGAAGCGGCTTTGATTAATAAGTATGGCTCTCTTGATAATATACGGTTTGCAGCGATGGATATTTCCTTATATGATGCGACGGGAACTGTGATGATTTCCGATACTTCGGGACTGACGGTAGACGTTACGATTCCGATTCCGGACGATCTGGTGCAGTACGGAGGAAACAATAAGGCGGCGGGCGTTATAGATACGCAGCTTGATGAACTGACTCCAAGATTTAACGAGATTGACGGTGTTCCGTGCATTTCCTTTACGGCAACGCATTTTTCGCCGTACACGGTATATACGGATACGACAAGTCTGTCTACGGATACGGATGATTCGCCGGCGACGGGCGACCCGATTCATCCGAAGTGGTTTTTAGCGCTCGGACTTGCATGTATTTCGATTCTTCTGTTTATGAAACGTGATGAAAAGGCGCGTGTAAAGGGCGCTGTATAAGCGTGAATCATGCAAAAACCGACAAAATAGCTGTATAAGCAACAATTCAGGCTTCCGGCATACAGTAATAAAAAAGCCGGGAGCCTATTTTGTTACGGGTAAGAAAACAAGTATGCTGTGTTGATACATTTGGCGGAAGGGGCATAACGGCGGCGGTTTTGGATACTGGGATTTCCAGACATCCTGATTTTGGAAAACGCATTGTCGGATTTCGGGATTTTGTGGGCGGCAGAGTCGGAATTTATGACGACGACGGACATGGGACGCATGTCGTTGTTTCAAAACACAATACGAAAATGAGATGGTTGAGGACAAGTTTAGTGAGATATAGGACTTGTTTTTATTATATCATTGGAGTATTGGAGAAGCAATGAGAAAGCTAAAGGCAGAAATCATTGACAAATTAATAGAGGTACGCGCTACCGGCTCGGAAGTTGATTTCCTGATCTGGCTTTCTCATTACCAAAATGATGCTGGATTTGTACGGGGAGTTTATTACAGAAATACAACGGAGGACTTACACATATCATTCCAAACTTTTTACAACGCTATGCGCGGCTTAGAACGCAAGGGAATCATATCTGTTACAAAGGATGAGCTGTACCGCGGGGATTGGGACATCAGGATTTTAAATAACGATTTTTCCGATCAGGAGCTGCGGCAGGGCGGACATGCAGAAAATTACTTGAATACAGGTCTGTCGGTGTTCTACAGCCGGGAATTTTTTGATATGAAAGCGAATGAGAAGCTCATGACGATGCTTTATATTAAAATCGCCGGCGCCGGCAGTCCGAATTATCATATCGGTACAGAGAAATTTTTTGAGAAATATACGGAGATTTTCGGAGTAAAAAAACGTGCGCTGCAGAATTATCTAACCGGGATAAAAAGATTCTTTTCGATCGGAATTAAAAAGAGAGAATACTGGATCAATCCGTTGCGTAAAAAGGTATGTAACCAAAATAACGCTGAGACAGACAGGTCGGAGTATGTAAAGCAGATAGCAGGATCACTTTGCCGCAGATTCCGTCTACAGGAGCCGCAGAAGGCTTATAAAGCGGTCACGGAGCTTGCTAGCCAGTATTATTACACAATAAAAAAAGACATAGGAATATACCTCACGGACACCGTAAAAGCGTACCTGCTTATGATTAACGGCGACGCTGATCCGCACAAGTGGAAGGTGAGGAAGATTAACCAAAAGTTGTTACATAGGCTGCTCCGGGAGCAGCTTCCTGCAGGAGCATTACTATAATATTTACTGCATAGCCCTTACGATAGGGCTTTTTGGTGTACGGAAAATTATGGAATAAATAAAAATCAGGATTAAGAAAATCATATTTTGAAGAAAAACAGACAGGATTGTAAGGTCCGGCATCATGCCGGACCTATTTTTGTGCGCATGGAAGGAAATCTATTCAAATTTTACAGTATAAAAACGGATTCCGGAAGAAAAAAGATATTCCAATTTAGCGGCATAAAAGTTTGACATATTCAATTTATACAGCA
The DNA here is from genome assembly GCA_017621975.1 of Lachnospiraceae bacterium. GTDB lineage: Bacteria > Bacillota > Clostridia > Lachnospirales > Lachnospiraceae > VSOB01. Next base: position 2,379 of record JAGARW010000137.1, read on the forward strand.
TAAAAACTAAAAATATTCCAAAAATAGCGTTAAAAACGAAAAAATCTATTCCAAAAATGCGCATGTGGATAAGTCCGGGAATGCAGGGAATAAGAGCATTTCAGAGCAAAATAAGTCTGGAGTATATTTTATCTTATTTATATATTGCCTTTATGCATGCATATTACAAAGTAATATATTACATCTGCGCACAGCGCAGAAAAGCAAGTTTCGCTTGTTATAAAAATAAATATCTCCGGATCGTTACAAAATGGAAGCGGACGCTAGCCCCGCCGCCCGCCGCCCCATGGGTTCCCGCGGTCGGGGCTTTAACGCTGGATATGGAAAAAGCACGGACAAGGGAAAAGGTTACTTATGCATAAATAAAATTAAGAAGCTGAAATTTTCTGTGAAAACAGGAGATGTTAAGGCTTCTTTTTTTGTGCAGCGACAGGACTTCCGATGTTTCAGAAAGTATGAAAAATAATTTAATAATTTAATTTTTTTTTCGGAAAAGACTTGACAAGTACATATACTTGCACATATAAGATTGGCGACTCGGGGTTCAGGTGAAAAAGTAACCAAAAAAAATGAAAGGAGCGGCATAGTGAACGATAAGGAGAAGGATACGGAATTGCTTCTGCAGAATAAGGAGCTGCGCATTTCCAAAAATATATTGATCGATAAGATCGAAACGCAAAATAAGGAGATTCGGGACAAAGATGAACATATCACGGACATGCAAAAAGAGCTGCTGCAGCTCCGCAGCGAATTAGAGCAGAAGGAAAAGGAGCAGAAGAAGGCGGAAAAGAAAGAAAAACGCCGGCAGATCATGGAAGGGATAAACCGCTTTTTTGACCGGGTCGAAGGCGCGTTGTACAGGGTATGGCTTTCGGTCTGGATAGTGATAATAGGCGCTGCATTAACGCTGACAGCTACAGTACTTTTAAATAATGATTTGCGAAATAGTATATTCGATCTTTTTAATCATTATCTGGCCGGGCATTAGAAAGAGGTGTGACTATGGGAAATATGCCAATACTAAAAGACGAAGAAAGGCAATCGGAGTTTATTATTTTTAATCACTGTTTTCATAAAGTTGTATCTACGCTTTTGCAGGAAAAGATATTTATAGATCAGGGTTTTAACTCCTGTCTGGCAAGAAATTTTATGAAAGTCGGGCGAGAGGAATTGGAGAACGTAATAGATCGGGATGTCATTATGGCAAAAGGTAGATTTATAGAACTCGGACTTAAACTGGGCTACCTACGCAGCGGAAAAAACGGAAATTATATTTTCTATAGTTCCGGCGATCCGGTTTGCTACATATCACGGACTGTCGTAGAGATCATTAAGAGTAAAGGAGAAGTATGCTGATAATAATGATCCGCGAGTTTATAGCGGTATGCAATTATTTGGAGAAAAGTAATGCAAAACAAATAAAGGGATACTTAATTATTGAGCGTAGCGAGTTGGAAAAACTGCTTGATAAAAATAAGTATTTGACGGCACTTGAAAAATTGAAGCATTGGAAAGCGATGAATTGGATCGATGCGGATGATAAACAGACGACGAAAAAGGTTTGTATTGACGGGCAAAGAAAACGCTGTGTGAAGCTGTGTATTTCTGTTTATAAGGCGATGAAGGAACTAATGGAGAGAGCGAAAGAGGGATAAAAATGCTAGGGCAGTTGCTAGGGCGGTCAGAAAAAATAATATGCAAAAATGCCCTATGTAAAAAAGTAGTAACTAAGAGGTTTAAAGTGAAAAACAGGTCTGTCACGATAATAGGCTATATTACGAAGTAATATAGCATGCATATAGGTGGACATATCCGCGTCCCGTTTTGAAGGGGCGCGGGAGATGGACAATCTATATGCATGCTGTATGGATGAGTGATATAGCCGGAGGAATACAGGAACGTAGTGACTGTATTCCTCTAAAAGAAAGAGGAAAAACGGATGAAATATGATGATTTGGAAGCCTTTAAAGAATACTTATACAATCGTGTTTCAAACGCCAATACAGTAAGGAAATATTATAGTGCTGTTGCAAAGCTATTTAGGGATGTAGGGATAGGAGCTGATATAAAACGGTTAGATATTAGTTTTTATCAAAGGAAGATACCGGAGATTTTTAAAACTCGGAATGAGGTAAGCGCGGTCAAAAATGGGCTTAAATATTTCCGGGAATTTATAGAGGTAAAAAGGTCGCCTGCGGGCGGAAGCTACACAAATAAATGTAGAGTGATGGAAAGTAGCAAAAATAATGAAACCGTATGCAGTTTTCCGGAAGAAGATTTTTACCATGAAATTAATCGGAAAAAGAGGAATCGGTCTGTAAAGCCTAGAAAGGTTTTATACATGGATGAAATTCAGAGGAAGATAAATCAAATTCAGGATGAAAAAACAAAATATGCTTTTCGGCTTGCTTTAATATCCGGCTTGCGCGTATCGGAACTTGCAGGACTTGACGCTTCGGAGATCGATTTTGAAGACGGTTTGATCTATGTAAATGTGACAAACGGAAAGGGCGGAAGTAATGGGATTGTAACGTGCCTGCCGGATCCGTATTTATATGACAGACTGCAGAAATATGCGGAAATTCATCCAGAAGGAAGATTATTTTACTCGGAATCGACACTAAGAAAAAGAGCTTGGGAGTTAGGTTTGGAATGTCATGATTTCAGGAGGATATTTGCAATTACGAAGCGAAACGAGCTAAAAAAGCAAATGCCGGTATCGGAAGCAAACGAAGAAGTAAAAAATGCTCTGAGACATAAACGTTTTTCTACGACGAAAAGATATTTGTTTAACAGAAAACTTGTGATAAAGCGTGAGAAAGGAGAAATGAAAGCGTGAAGGTGAAGAAATGCAGGAAGAGATTATGCATTATACTGTGTGCGGCAATGTTGTTTTCTTCGGCAATGCCTGTCAGGGTATTTGCTGAGGAAAGCGAAATACAGGAGCAGGCTGCCGATCAGGAAAAAGAGACCGGTAATGAGGAAGAAAAGAAAGAGACTGATAAAGCAGCTTCCGAAGAAAAAAATGAGCCTGAAAAGTCGGTAGAGACGGAAACAGGGACAGAGAAACCAAAGCAGGAGGAGCCGTACAGCCCTTCCGGGGATGCGGAGAAAGAAGGGGACGGCACTGATGAGAAAGAGCTTATAGAAGACGGGGCGGCGGGAACAAAAGAGTCTGTCGAGACAGAAGGGGAAGGAAATCCGGCTGACAGCGGGACGCCGGAAGAGGAAGCCCCGCAGGATGGAACGCCCGAAGGGGAGGAAATGGAAGAACCGGAAATCCCTGAAATCCCTGAAGAAGAATCGATCCTTGTCACTTTTTATACGATGGATGAAGAGGAAGAATATTATGAGCTGGCAGAGAGGGAAGCGGACGCGGAGGGGCATGTGGAATTTCCGGACGTCCCATACATAGAAGGCTATGCGTTCGACTGTTGGCAGACAGAAGATTTTGAGAACGTAGATGAAGATAAGGCATTTACAGAAAGCTGTGACCTGTATGCGGTGTTTGATTTGCAGGAAACAGAGCCGGAAGATATTCCGGCAATGCATGCGGCGGCAAGGGCGAGCAACATAGGAATCTCAGCGGCGAACCCGCAGTCAGGGCAGCAAAACCGCTATGAGTACAGCGGATCGGCGGTGGCATGGACAGTCCCGGCAACAGGCTATTATGATATTAGCTGCTATGGGGC
>JAGARW010000138.1 GCA_017621975.1 Lachnospiraceae bacterium
ACCACATCTCTCACATCCACAAAGTCCCGAATAATTGTTAAATCCCCTGTCTGTATGATCCCCTTCTTACTTCCCTTCCTTTTTATTTCTAACATTCTTTCAATAAAGCTTGGTATAGCAAATCTTTTATCCTGATATGGTCCAATATGATTAAAAGACCGGGTTAAAACAACATCCGCTCCATAGCTGACTGTGAACACTTTGCTTAACATCTCTTGAGACACTCGTGCAACTGCATAAGGACTAACTGGATTCAGCTTAGCTGTTTCCAATAATGGCAATTCTTCTTTGGACACAATTCCATACTCCTCAGAAGAGCCTACCGATAATATTCTACAATCCTTATTATATTTCATTGATGTAGTTATCAAATTTAAAAAAATATTTGTATTATTTGCAAAACTCTCTCTTGGATTTTTCCAACTATACGCAACGCTGCTGTAAGATGCTAAATGCACGATATAATTAGGTACAAATCTATCAAATATCTGTTCCACCTCATCTGAATGCAAAAGATTTACCTTATAGCACTTTAATGAAAGCTTTTCTTCAAACTCTTTACAGGAAAATTCAGGAGTCTTAATATCAATGCCACAGACTATTATATTTTTATTTTCTTTATTGCCGCATAAAAAATTAAGCAAGTGGTATCCAACAAATCCTGATACTCCCGTTATTAATATTCTTTCTTCTATCATTTCATTTTCTCTTTCCGTAACAGCTACTTATGATATAAAAGATTCTCATATAATGCAGCTATTTTTTCCGAATCATATTTTTTAACAGTCTCAAAGCCATTTTCAATTAACTTTTTACGAAGTTCTTTTGAATTTACAATACTGTCAAAAGCGCTCTCTAATGCCTTTTCATCTTCAATATCCACAAGAATTCCATTTTCACCATTTTGGATGATATCCGGAGCTTGTCCGACCCGCGTAGATATAATAGGAATTCCACTTGCCATAGATTCCAAAATTGCCCGTGGTCCTCCCTCTTCTCTGGATGTGACCATATAAAGGTCAATTATTTTATATAAATCCGCTACCTGTTTCGCCTCATCAAAAACAAAATGAGAAAATGGAACCCCTGCCTCCGCAAGCCTTCCCTTAACATATCCTCTTGCCGGACCTGATAAGATCACATGTATTTTATATTTTTGAGCAAGTCTTTCCACTACATTGCAAAAAACATCCGGTCCTTTAATTAGTTTTGGAGAATTACCCTCTCCCCAACCGTTTCCATCCTTTTGAAAGTATCCTAAAACAATAGCATCTTTTTCAATTGATAGCTGTTGTCTCCGTATTCTTTTTTCCTGTTCAGTACACGGTGCATAATTTCTGCTATCAATACCTATTGGAATTATGCTTATCTTTTCCTCTGGTATTCCTAACGACACCAATTTTCTCTTTGTTATCATACAAGAAGTGTGCCATTTTTCAACATATTTATCTTTATTCTTTAATTCATTCTTTCTAGGATCATTGTCCACAATATGAAAGCATGTAACAATTACACCTTTTCCTTTTCTGTTTTTAATTCTCTTGTCATCATAAAATACATTCAATGACCCAAAATGTATATAAGCGTTTTTGTCCACAAATCTTGAACTATCAACAATCTTGGCGTTTATATGCCGCAAGTAACCAATCACATCCTTTGCGACTTCTGTTACTGCCCAATTCGCATCTTCAACCACATAATATACATCTGCATTATCCTGTTTTCTTTCGATCCATCTATGAATATTTTTAATAATACTTCTTATCAATGTCTTGTCTCCCTAATAATCCAAAAAAGTATCTTGTCTCAAATCTACTCTTAACTATACTTTTCCACAGTAATCATAAATTCTGTATCACATTCCACTCTTTTGTAACAATTTCTCTAAGCAAATGATTTTCCTGTATATAGTCTACTGCACAGCGGGAAACCTTTTCATTATTCACGTTATTTATACCCCTAATTAAAGCGTTTTTAATCATTTCGGCAGAAGTATCTGCTATTAAATATCCATTTTCCCCATCCGCTATAATCTCTCTAATCCCTGGTATATCTGTTCCAAAGCAAATCAACCCACACGCCATAGCTTCCAAAAGGGTTTTGGGCATGCCCTCTGATAAAGAGGCCAATATATAATACTTATACTGATTATAAATCGCAGGCAGTTTCGCATTTGCCACAATTCCACAAAAATGTACATCAAAGCCTTTATTTTCTGCAAATTCCTCTAAGCGCTCTTTTAGCTCGCCATTTCCATAAATATCTAATCCCCAGCCCAATTCTCCAACTGCCTGTATGATATGAAATAAATTCTTTACCTGACTTAACCTTCCAACAAAAACAACTCTTTTTTCCTGCTTATTAACGACTTCTTTCGGTTTAAACAACTCACAATCAATATAATTTGTTAATATATTAATCTTGCTCTGTTGTATGCCATATGAATTGCAAACATATTCTTTATCATGCCTGCTTGATACAAAAGCGGCATCACATTTATGATATAACTTTTTTTCTATTGCTACATACTTTTTATATTCAAAGTTTGCCTTCCATTTTTTATAAATAGAATGTTCCTGTTCTTTTTTATTTTTCAAATAAGACGAGTATGTATATCCCGTTCTTAAAATAAAGGGAATTCTGTATAAACGGTGCATCAAATAGGCAGTCCATGCACCGCCCATTTGATTTGTTTTAATAATGCTAATCTCATTACAATATTTCTTCTGAATATATGGCAAAAGATACGAGTATATTATTGTCATATATTTTCCACTAAAATACAAAGGCATTGGAACAACCTGTATTCTCTCATCCAATGACCCTTGTTCTACCAATTCTTTACGTATCTCCGCATCCTTTTTTCCATAAGTGAACCATATGATCTTATCAAAATGACCTTGTCTTAAATGCTCTTCATATATTCTTTTTTCTCTGAAAATCAATCCCTGCTTTACCCATGTTTCCAAAGAAACACCTTCTGTAAATACTAAACCCAATACTTTCATATTAATTACATCTTTCTAAAAAAATTCTTTCCTAAATATATCCAATATCTTAAAACCCACAGCAACGCATTATGCTTTTCTGCATTCCAATGCAGCAATCTGCCTTGCCGATGCTGATTTTTCCATAAGCGTATCAACTCACATTTTAATATCTTGTAATTATATATTTTTTTTAATAGATTCTCTTCCTGTATTTTATTAAAGAAAATAGCCATATCCTTATCGTCTAAGATGATTTGATTCATATGCAGAAATTGTTCTAGTTCTGTTTCTCTAACATTGCCGCATAGCTCCAACAAACTGCTTTTTCTAATATTATCACGATAAAAATCTTGTTCTCCTTTATTTTTTATGGATATTTGCTCCGCATGCTCTCTGTAAAACAAAAGTACCTTAGGATATACTTTAATATTTGTTACCTTTAAAAGCTGCACCCACAGATCATAGTCCTGTGCTTTTTTATATTGTTCATTATACTTAATATTATATTTATCTAAAATCTCTTTCCGTAGAAATGCGGAGGGATGACATATTCCATAATTGGAAAAAAGCATATTTACCTTTCTCCACTCTGAAGACGCTAGCCACGACCATCGGGACACTTTCTTACCATCGCTTGTAAAGCTTCCTACTGCTCCAATCTCTAAATGGCTTTCCATATACTGATATTGTAATTTTAATCTATTTTTATCCGAAACATCGTCCGCATCCATTCGGGCAATATATTTTCCTTGCGCCTGCTCAAGCGCTTTATTCAAACTTTTAGTCAAACCAATGTTATCATGATTTTTAATAATTAGTATCCGGTCATCCCGCTTTTTATATTCCTGTAACAGTCCCTGTATCTTCTCACAACATCCGTCATCCACAATAATAAATTCAAAATCGGGAAATGACTGCATAAGTATACTTTCAATCGCTTCTCTTAAATAATTTTCTTCTGGATCATATACTGACATAATAACAGAAATTTCTATACGTCGCATTCTTTGCCTTTCACACTTAAAATGATTTTAATCGATCTGTTATATTTTTTAATATTTGAAATAGTAACGGAGAATTTCTAAATAGCACAAATTTTAACATATTCTTTTTATTAAATTCAAATTCTTTCATATACGTTTCTATTTCTTGGACAATCCGTGTTTTCAACTCCTTTCGTGCTTGTCTATTTTTACTTTGCTTACAAAAGAGATAATATTCACAGCTAAAATCTAAATATCGGTACACAGCTCTTTTATATGCCTGCATTGCCTTTTCACTTTTACAAAATTCAATAACTTCCTTGTATGCTCCAATCTTATCCTTACGCGACCTAACGCTCGGAGAATGCACAATGCTTCCTTGTCTTTGCATGTAAGCGTACATCTTTTCTTCCACAAAAACTACCCTTCTGGCACGATACAATAACTGATATGTGATATATTCATCTTCATGAAGCTTTCCATACGGATACCTCAGCGAACAAAATAATTCTCTTATATATAACTTGTTACATGCCGAAACAGCATCCGTATATTGATAAAACAATTGCATTAATGCTTCTTCTTTTTCATACACGTCAATATGATAATCCTTATACACAACATTTAGAAAAAACTTTTCATTTTCTGTCCGTACCATTCCTCCTACAGCTATATCTGCATTATTTTGCTTTAAAATCCCACATAATACTGTATACATCTCGAAATAAATCGTATCATCTGCGTCCACAAATGCAACGTATTTTCCGTGTGCCACTTCCAATCCAGCATTCCTTGCCCCTGACAATCCTTGATTCTCTTGGTGGATTACAAAAATTCTTTCATCTTTTTCTGCAAGTTTATCACAAATATAACCGCTTCTGTCTTTTGATCCGTCATCCACCAATATAATTTCTAAATTCCGATATGTTTGGTTCTGTACTGACCTTACGCAATTTTCTACATATCCTTCTACATTATACACAGGTATAATAACACTGATTAAATCATCGTATTTCTTTCTATTCATTGTTCTGTACCAAGGCTTTCATTACTACTTACAGCGTACCATATCCTTTTCATCACTAACTTCCATATATATTTCGTTTTACAAAATTCTTTTTTATAATATATAGCAGTCGATCTACTGCCATCAAGCATCGATATGCTTTTACCTTCATTAACATAAATCTGATTTTCTGATAACTTTTTAATGTTTTAAAATTTACTTTCTGCTCTAGGTTTTTATAATAAGGAAGAGTTCTGATAATCCGAAGCCCATCCATCTTCTTCCTGCCCAATGCAGAAGAACTATTATACTTGAATATGGCGTCCAAAAAATCCTCTGTCAAATCCGTATAAACAGTTTGAAGATTCTCTTTTGTGTCTATCCCTTCCTGTTCCAAAAACAGTTCCAATTCCTCTGCATATTTCTGCATATTTTCAAAACGGCTTATTTCTATTACTTGTGTCAGACTTCCTTCCATAGCCCGATAGCAATATAAATTTTTCGGCAAATATACTATTTTCCTCGCCGCTTTCCATAGCTGCAATACTTGGATTCTGTCTTCTCCATACCTCATCTCTCTAAATTTTTCATATATATCAGTAGAAACAATTTCTTTTTTAAATATTTTGTTCCATACAGCCAGAAGATTCGGATTTTTCAATGATAATTGATACAATTTTTTCTTATCTTCTTTTTCGAAAACAACTTCCTCATGAATCGGTATTTCTACTTTTTCTTCCACCCCCTCATATATCCTCATTGTCCCAAAACAAACCATATCGCAGCCTTTGTTTCGTTCAATTACACTTTCAAGTGTTTTCAACAACTCCGGCTTCCAATAATCGTCCGCATCTGCAAAGATACACCATTCTCCAACCGCATACGTAAGAAGTTTCTTTCTCGCATACAACGGTCCCTCATTCTCCTGACAGAATAATCTTATCCTGCTGTCCTCTCTCGCATATTTTTCTATAATATTCCTGCTATTGTTTGTTGAGCCATCGTCAAGAATGATAACTTCAAATGCTGACCGGCACTCCTGTTTCAAGATAGAATCAATACACTCATGTAAATATCTTTCTTTATTATAAAGAGGAATCAACACGCTAAACTTGGGTTTCATTTTCGATCACCTTTAGCCATTCCCAAATCAAATTTTCCATATCAAAATCTTCGGCTCTTTTACAGCCGACGCTCCGATAATGCTCCCTTAACTCTTTATTCTGTAAAAGCTCAATGATTGCGTCTGCTAACGTTTCTTCTTCACAAGTCAGCTTTTCATGCGCTCCGCGTATTACTCCATCACAGACCGGACATAAAATTCCATACTCGGCTTTCTCTATCCCTCTGCTTATACGATAATCCATATCAGTATCCGGTGCAAGAATTTCTCTCGCTCCCACATTAAAATCAGTCGAAATGCAGGGCAGTCCGCAGCATAACCCCTCTACAATAACATTTCCAAACCCTTCATACAAAGATGGAAATACAAGAGCGTCACACCTTTTCATAAGCCTATAAGGATTCTTCTGAAAGCCACAGAATATCACGGAGCCCTCCAAATCTAAATCCATAACCAGCTTTTTCAATGCCGCCTCCAATTCCCCTTCTCCTAAGATAAGCAGCCGTATAGCAGGAAATGCTTTTTTCACCCTGCTCAGGGCACGTATCAAATGCCATTGCCCTTTTGTCCTTATAATTCTTCCTATTGTTACAAGAGTTAGCGCCTCGCTCTTTATCCATTCCTTCTCTTTTTCCTGTAACGGTTCATCAGACATTTTCTTTATCTCTTTTAGAGGAAAACCATTATAAATTGCAATCGTCTTATTTTTATTTACCCCAAAGCGGCTAACCAGATCTTTCTCTACTCCTTTTGAAACGGTTACTACCTGATCCGCTTTATTGTATAAAAGCCGGATTGCATTGGAAATTAGAAATTTCTTTATCCCCTTGCCCTGTTCTTCAGACATATAAGCGTGTTCGGAGACGATTACTCTACATTTTTTCTCTTTTGTTAAAATATTTACAACATTAGCGCTCGTTAATGCACTGATGCACGCTGTGTACTCTCCTGTCTTCTTTAATTTCTTTATTTTTCTGATTCGTTTCAGAAATACCCTCATCTGATATGATAATTTTGTTTTATCCGCCTGACACGCTAAACCAAGAGAAATAATATTTCCCTTGTAAGGATATACGATATTCTCTGTATCATTTAATACAATATCCGCCTCATATTCATCAGGAAGATTCACTAATAGATTCGATAATATTTTCTGCGCTCCTCCGGTATTCAGCGTAGATACAACAAACATGATTTTTTTCATCTTTCACTTACTCCGCTATCATAGATCGCTAATTCCACAAATCCTCAATATACGTCTGATACCAACGCTGAAATACATAAAAAGACCAGAGCATAGAACTGTACATGATCTTGTCTGATTTTTCCTGTTTCCTGATCAGCTCCGCCACAGCCTCCGGCACAAAAATGTCCTGTCTTTTCAAAATAACCATATCCGCGTATTTCGTGATCTCTGGCTTCAGCACCGTCCGAAGCCATTTACGCAGTGGAACGCCAAATCCTTTTTTCGGGCGGTTCAGCAGCTTCTTCGGTACATACCGGTAAGTCAGTTCCTTCAGAATATGCTTTTTATCCCACATTGCGTATTTATATTTGTGTGGAATAGAAAAAGATTGTTCGACCACTCGATAATCAAGCAACGGGCAGCGCACCTCAAGAGAATATTTCATGGAAGCGCGGTCTGTCTTCGCCAATACCTCATCCGGGAGATATGTCATCATGTCAAGCATCATGCGCCTCTCCTGCCAATTTCGATATTTCAAATCTTTTTCACAGTCGTATTTTATATTCTTCCCTGTTATGTCAAGCAGTCTGTCCGCTTCCTCGATCATAACGTCTAAAAAGAGCTGTGTCTTATAATCCTCGTTTCGATTCTTCAAAAATGCGCGGAACTCCGGCGGGAATTTCTTTTCCAATCGATCCATTCCCGGAACAAAAGAAGCGACTGCCCCGATCCAATCAGCCTTTTGCGCAATATAAGTCCAATCGTACATTTTATAGCCGCAGTACAGCTCGTCTCCGCCGTCGCCTGACAAAGCTACCGTAATGCCTTCTGATGCCAGCTTCGATACGAGCATAGTCGGCATCAAAGAAGAATCCGAAAACGGTTCGTCATAATAATACGGCATGTCCTTCAGCATTTCGATTGTTTCGCTGTCGCCGATATATAATTCCTTATGCTGCGTTCCAATATATCCGGCAATTTCCGCCGCATAAACAGCCTCGTTCCGCTCCTTATCGTAAAATCCGATCGAAAAGCTTCTGACCGGACTATCCGAAAACTTCTGTGCCATCGCCGTAACAAGCGTTGAGTCGATTCCTCCTGAAAGAAAGGTTCCGACAGGTACATCTGCCGCCAGACGGCTCTTTACGGCGTCCTGCAGCAAAGCGTCCATTTGATCTACCGATTCACTGTAAGAAAGCTGACGTTTTGCCCCCTGCTCCTTCCGCTCTTTGATATTCCAATAATACTGAACGTTTATTGTTCCGGCTTCATAAACCAAATAAGCAGCCGGGAGCATCTTATATGTGTTTTCAAAAATAGAATATGGGGCCTCAATATATTTACTGCACAGCAGCTTCTCTATCATTGGTTTATTGATCTTCTTCTCAAAACGCGGAAATTTCATGATCGGCTTCAATTCAGATGCGAATACAAAATCATTTCCTTTTTGATAATAATACAGCGGTTTCTTTCCCATGCGGTCTCTTGCAAGAATCAGTCTGCCGCTCTCCCTCTCATACAAAGCGATTGCAAACATGCCGTTAAAGCGGACAAAACAGCCGTAGCCCCATTCCTGATACGCGGCAATCATAACCTCCGTATCGCATTCGGAGTGAAAGCTATATCCGGCTTGCTCCAGCTCTCTCCGCAGTTCCTTGTAATTATAGATCTCACCGTTATAAACGGCTGCGATCTTCTCATCATGGGAAAGCATCGGCTGATGACCGGCATAAGAAAGGTCAAAAATAGAAAGCCTCCTCTGCGCCAATCCGATTGTTCCATGCGGAGAATGCTCTTCCCAAACGCCCGCGTCGTCCGGTCCTCTGTGATACATGGTATCGTTCATTTCCCGCAATGCTTCCGTCAGTATATTTTTGTCTGAAAGATAGCCGCATATACCGCACATACCTACTCCTTCTTAGAGACTTTTTCTAATATATGTCCATACTCCTTGGCAACTCCGCTCCATAAAAATCTTTCATACACCAATTCGACACTTCTTTGCCCCATACGCATTCGAAGACCGCTGTCCTTTGAAAGCGTCTCCAGTTTTTCGGCAAACGCACCCGCCTCTGCTACATATCCGTTGCCATCGATCAGCTCCTCGCTTCCTTCGCAGGGAGTCATCACAATCGGAAGCCCGCTTGCCATGGCTTCTAACACTACGTTAGGCATCCCTTCCTTTTTGGAAGGTAATATAAATACATCTGCATCTTTGTAATAAGCCTGCAGTTCACTCTTATTTTTCTGTCCGACGAACTTAACGCAGTCCTCTATCCCCTCTTCTTTCACAAGGTGCTCCAGTTCCGTTCTGTAAGGTCCATCCCCCACAACTGTAAGCATTATTTTTTTTTTACATGCCTTTTGTAACCGTCTAAGCTGGGGAAGCACAAACTGCAGTCCTTTTCTTTCTATCAGACGGGATACGAATAAAATCCGATATTCTTCCGCTTCTTTTTTTTCAGCGTTTTCTTCAAAAAACTTAATATCCACGCCGTTAGGAATGGTTTGTATTTCTTTCCTGCAATCAAATTTCTCTGCAAGCGTTTTAAGCCCCTTGCTGTTAGCCACAAGAGCCGCTGCATTTTTCCAAATGATCTTTTCAAAGGGACCGATCAGCTTATAAATTACACGAAATCTGTCTTGAAAGCCCGGAATATCCCCTCCGCCGAATCGTATGATATACGGCACCTTATATCTTTTCTTTAAATAATACCCGATCGGACCGCTCGGTATTGCAAAAAACACCATAACGGCGTCAAACCGCTTTTCTTTTTGAAGGCGGTCCGCTTCCGCCAGCGCCATCCGCAAATAGGACAGCATCTCTCCAAACCCGCAGTACTCTAAATGCTTCCGTTTGGAAGGAAGCCGCACAATCGTCAGACCGTCTTCCTGTATGCGCCTGTCCAATCCCTCAAACCATGTCGTGACAACCGTAACATCATGTCCCTGCGTTTTAAATTCATGAGCCAGATTCATACATGCGTTTGCGCCGCCGCCGCCGATCGGAGGATATTCATGTGAAACAATTAATATTTTCATAAGCCCTTTTATATTATTCGTTTTCCCAAATTTCTTTAATACTGTACGACTTATCTACATGCACGCCAAAATAGATCTTGATTAGTATCTCGCTCATCAGTCCAAATACGAAAAGCAACATACCGATCATAATAAAGAAAACCGTAAGCAGTGGAGGGAAAATATTATTTGACATTTTCCTTCCCATAGCAAACAATACAATCGACCAAATGCCACAGCCACAGCCGGCTCCAAGGCAGACCATTCCCATGCCGCCGAGCAGATGTAGCGGTCTTGTCGCATATTTGTTCCAGAACCAAACTGAAATCATATCTAAAAAACCTTTAATGGTTCTCTTCCAGTTATATTTTGTCCTTCCCGACACCCTCGGTCTGTGATGAACAACGAACTCCCCGACCGTAAACCCCTTGATCTTTAATATCGCAGGAATAAAACGATGCTGTTCTCCATATAAATTGACTCCTTTAAAACATTCTCTCCGATATACCTTAAGAGAACAGCCGCTGTCATGAATGCCGTCATGCACAAGCAAATATCGCATCAGATTGGCGCCGCGCGATATGAATCTCTTCATAAATGTATCCTTGCGATTTTTCCGCCATCCGGATACAACATCGTAATCATGCTTCACAAGATAATCAAGCATTGCCGGAATATCGGCAGGATCATTTTGACGGTCGCCATCCATTGTCACGATATAATCATACTTCGCAGCTTTAATACCTGCATCCATTGCCGCAGTCTGACCGGAATTACGACGCAGACGGATATATTTGATCGGTTTCAGGTTCCTGCAAATATCTCCAGTCTTATCACCGGAACCGTCATCTATAAAAATGATTTCATATTTATAATGATTGTCTTCACAGACACCCCTGATCTCCTTGTGAAGTTCTTCTATATTGCCTTCTTCATTGTAAATAGGTACTACTACTGAGATCGAATACATCATTTCACCCCTAAACTATCATAACAAGCCAATATTTAATGATTTTAATATTATACCATATTAGTGTACTATGTCCAAACCAAATTTCGTATTCCTACAAAGTAGAAAGAGTATAAAGACAATACAGCACAGAGCAAAAGGCTGATTCTATACGCCCTTGACTCGTAAAGTTCTTTTAGATTCCTGGAATAATATGCCGCAATCGGCCATATCATAAGCAAATATCTTCCCTGTGGCTGAAAATCCGAACTCCAACAAGTATATACTACCATTAAATAAGAAAATGCCAAGAAAAACAATAAGCACAGATCATCAAAAAGTCCCTTTATTTTATATTCCTTAATATTACAGTACAGCACACTTCCAATGATAAACAAATATAATAAAAATATCATTATCTGATACCAAAGATCTGCATTTATGGTACTCCAGGCATAACTCCCTGTCGACGTAACCATAAGACTTTCTAAAATCCCTTTTCCATGAACCTGCAGCACGTCAAAATAACTTTGTCCTCTCGCCTCTAACGTCCCGCTACGCTCTGAGGGCTTATACCCTTCCATTGCATATGATTCTGCCAAATCCCCCGTTCCGCTTGAAACAAAGCCAACATTACAATGTCTATATATCGCCTCTTGGCAGAAAAGAAGCAAAAAGCAGCCGCATAAAATCAAAACATACCGCAACAATAATGACGTTTTCTTTTCTCTTTCTGCTGCAAACCATCGCCGCAACAATTCTACAAATGCAAACAGCAGAACCAGATAAAAATTCTTTTTTGCCAGAAAAATCATGAAAAACATTCCTATACCCATCAACAAGCCTTCTATTTGCAAGAACGTTTTTCCTTCTCTTTCTAAATAACAGTTAAACAAACTTTTCTTTTCCGCAAGTTCATAAATAATTATAATACTAACGAATAGATCCCATGTATCCGATAGTGTATACGTATGCAGATACCATATTTGAGGCGTCGTAAACAGTGCCAAAAACAGCCATTTCTGCTCATTTTTCTTTATCAGATAGAAAAATGTAAGTATCAGCCACATAATCACGTTAAATACGCGGAAATTTTTTATTATACGGAAGAAGAACTGTGCCATCCACGCTATTTTCCCTGCAAGAATATAAAACAAATCTTTCTCCCATAGTCTGGAATATCCACCATAAGAAAAGGTTCCAAGCGCATCTTTTCCATACATATTGGGCGGAAGCCAATGGCTTTTATAAAATTCAACCCCACGCATCAGCGCATCCTCATCTCCATGCGCAAAGGGCTGGCTCCAACCTGCCATTATAATAACTCCTGCCAGAACTGCAATCACTACAATATCCTCTGGATGAATAAAAAATTTCTTTTTTTGTCTTATGGCAGTCCATATTTTTTCAGCCAATTTGTCTACACATATTAAGATCAGTCCAAATAGAATCCATGAAAATATCAGATTCTGCCTGAGACAGCCGTCCATTGCTGAAAACGCATTAAATTCCTTTATAAAATCAGGCTTAGCCGTCATTATAGGGCTTTCTTCCGGATCAGCTGTAATTTCTAATTCTACTCCCAGATCTACAGCTCTTACATTTTGTATTTCAAACAGATTATAGATCTCATCCGGCGAATATTTGCGAATGCAGATCCCTCTGTTATACACTTCCATACACTGAATTGGAATCTTAAAGTTTTCCAACCCTTTATGTCTCCATAAAAAAATCGTCATACCTTGAATCCTGTCAACATTCTTCAAATCAAAGTCCATCAAAAAATAGTCGTCAAACCAACGATTTTTATACGTAGAACCCAGATTTAAAAGACCCTCAATTTCATTTTCTACATCCCATCCATTCCCATAATCAACCCAAATTTGATTTTCTGCCGAGCTTGTCAGCCCCCTTTCATAAACCAAACGCAGACTAAGCTCCGGCGGATACGGGTAAAAAACTGTAACCATTAACCCAATTACAGAAAAAAGAATATAAAGCAATATTCTATTTCTTTTGACCTTCAACCATTTCCGCATATAAATCACCTTTCTAATACTATTTGTACGCCCAAAATTTCTGCAGAATAAAATTCGTCGGTGTCAATATACAAATGTTCAAAAGCGGTCCTGCAATTTCCGGTATATGAAACACATCCACCCAAAGCATCAGCAAAAATCCCTGCAGGATTAATCCGGTACCGACAAAGGATAAAAAAACTTTTCCGAGCATATATAAGGTATTTCCTTTCTCTTGAAAAACATATCGTCTTGTCCAAAAAAAGGAATTCAATACACTAAACAAAAAGCTGATTACATGGCATAATAAGTAATGTAATCCACTCAAAATACAAACAGCATAAACAATATATGAGCATAGCAGATTCCATACCCCAACAATGAGAAACCGGATTCCCTGACGTATTTTATTCCAACTTTCTTCCGTAATTTTCCTGCCTGACATCCGTAAAAATACTTCCAGTATTTTATATATAATCTTTTCTATCCAATAAAATATATTATCGATCACTTTACTCATTTTAATATTCTTTCGCTTTCCAAAATTGCCCTAAAACGCGAAATGTCCTTCGCACATCAATCCACCATGCATTTTTTACTCCATTTTGACGTAATGCATTGTGCGCTTCCTTCAATGATACAATGTAACTTTCCGTACTTCCCGTACTTGTTCCTCCATAATACATTTTAAGAATCGTCTTAGGTACATAAACAAGACTTTCTTCCTTTTCTTTTAATATCCTTATCATAAATTCATAATCAGCAGAGCATTTATAAGACGTATCGTATAAGCCATATTGCTCATACACATGCCTCTTCAAATACAAGGTCGGGTGTCCCGGCATCCAACCCTGATTAATTTTTCCTTTTCCCATCTTCCAATAGCGTATTACCTTTTCTCCGTCCGCATAAATTAAATCAGCATGAGCACCAATGCACTGTTCTCCGCCTTTCTCAACCGCCTCCGCCATCAGCGTAACGGCATCCCTTCTTATAAAGCAGTCATTAAAAAAAGCTATGAGTTCGCCGCTTGACATACGATACCCTTTATTCATCGCATCATAAATGCCGTCGTCTTCTTCTGAGCGCCAGACGAGCCTGTTTCCCAAATCCTTTTCATAAAACTCAATCAATTCTTTCGTTCCGTCGGTCGATCCCCCGTCTGCAATCACAATTTCTATTTCCGGGTAATCCTGCATCAGTATGGATTCCATCGTAGATTGAAAGTTCTTTTTGCAGTTATAAGTTGTCAAAATCAATGATACTTTCTTCACAGTGTTCACCTTACTTTTCTTTCTGTTCAATCGCATATTTTTGAATAAAACTTTTCAGTTTATTTTCTAATTGAGAAACTTTAACAGACAACAGGAAAGACTGCATTAGCAACAAGAATAACACTACTAAAAAAATAAAATTAGAAGGGGATTGTATCTGCAGGATATCTGCTGCCCAGTAAGCAATATCCGGAACAATACTGAGCAAAACCAATACGCTCGAAAATCCAATCCAAAACAAGGAATCTTCTACCCGCATCTGCGACTTTCTGATCTTTCTCCTAACATATGCAAATGTCAAAAGACACATAATTAATAAACTTATTCTCAAATAAACTCCCATATTATAGTTCCTTCTTTCTGAACCACTGTACAACCAGTATTGACAAACACATATGCGCCATATATTTCATAGATCTTGATAAGTTAAGATAACTTGTTCCTGCTATTCTTTCATCCATAGTAACTTGGTATTCCTTGACTTTTACCCCACAGCGCATCAAATATGCAACAGTATCCGGTTCCGGTCCACAATTCATAGTTGTTGCCAGTTTATGAATCATTCTTTTGTTAAACATTCTCATACCAGATGTTGTATCACGAATTATTTTTCCGGTTGTTAAAAAAATACACATCTCTATTAAAAAACTACCCGCCATACGTAAGTTAAACGGCTTTTTAATTTCCGCAAATCTGGAGCCAATCACAATATCGAGTTTTTCTTTCTCTAGCAGCCTCAGCATTCCTTCGATATACTCCGGTCTGTGCTGTCCATCCCCATCATATTGAATAGCACAATCATAATCGTACTTTAACGCATACTTCATTCCTGTCTGAAACGCTCCTGCAAGTCCCAGGTTCACAGGCAAATCAATATAAGAATAGTTATGCTCTCTGCAAATATCTCCTGTACGATCCACAGAGCCGTCATTTACCACAACATAATCATATTGCGGATACTCGCTAATTAGCTTATCTACTACCCTGACAATATTTTCCTCTTCATTATATGCAGGAATGATGACCAACACTTTCATAACGCTCTTTCTCCACTTCTTTTGCCATTCCATCCTAATTTCTGCAGCAATTCTATGCAAATGACACGAAATACCAGATAATAAGCACAGTAAAAGACTCCCATGTTGTATATAAAATAGCGCTGCATTCCGAAAAAAACTGCATTAACTACGCCTACAAATACGACACAGCTCACTAATGAAGCTAGCATAAACTTTGCAGCATCACAGTCCTTGTTTTTAGAACGCAATATATAAACTGCCATAACAAATGCGCTGACATATAATAAAAATACAAAAATATGACACAGTAAATAAACTGACTCAATATTAAAGAAAATGCATGAGATAAATCCGGGTATCATCAATCTGATACAATGATATAAAAATCTGACGAAGTGTATTTGAATCTCCTTTAATGCCATCGAAATTTTGATTTGTGTTATTTCCGTCTGACGCTGACAGTCATCCATGGAAGGATCCTTTTCATCCAAAAAGCCCCCTATTTCCTGACTCGCCACAATGTAAATATCTGTCTGTGTCAGATCTTCCCACATCCAAAGTCCCTGTCTGGCGTATGGAAACAGGATTTGCCGCTTGTCACATTCTGCATAGATCCGCTTAAATATCTCCTGCATATCTTTGTCTTCATAATACTGAACATCCTCGGCTTCCGCCTCATAAAACGCACGGCAGATCATTGCGGAACCAACTTGCGCAAAAGAATCATTCTGCTGAATCGAGGCTGCTTCTTCCTCGTCCAAAGGTTCCGTTCCTTCCATAAAAGCCGGAACATCTGCTCCGGACTGAATTCGCTGTGAAAATACTGCCTCAATATGCTCTGTATAAAATGCCCGAGCCTTAAAAACCCCCAGCACCCCTGCTATTATTATCACACAGGAACCAACTGAGCCAGCCATTAGACTTATCAGTATTTTCCTTTTTTTTACACTCAGCAGCAAGTAAATAAGAACCAATCCTGTCAAAATTAACAGCAGCATCAGTTGTGGTCGTATCATTCCCATGAAAAAAGCTATAAGAACTGCCATGCAATACCACTTCCAGTGCTTTTCCCATATCGTATTCATTACACATATCGCAAAAAAATAAAATAAACTATAGGTAATTCCTTCAGTATAAATTACATGCGTGATTACATATTTCGGCAGTTCAATCGCAAATGGCAAGATGGCTGCTGCCCAAAGCAGATAACCTTCCCAATATTTCAAAGAAAACTTTTTCTTTAGAAACAGCAAAAATATCGTCGTTGAAAGAGCCGCAAGCAAACCTTGGATAACTGCCACCGCATCCAAATAATTCCGCCCGCAAAAGACTCTGCACATATTTACAAAGAATGGGTATCCGGGCATAACACCCTCTACCAGATCCGTTCTGCAATAGGATGAAGTATCCTTCATTGTAATATGACCAGATTCTCCTACAAAAAAGAAAAAGAATATATCAAATACAACGATGGAAATGATAAAATACAATTCTTTTTTCCGAAGTTTTAAATAAGATTTTTCCATTTGATCACTTTATCCTCTTATGCTTCTCCATTTTACATATCTGCGTACTTCTGCGCCGCTATTATAGGTTCATGCCTTCTCTTAAACACTCCATAACAGCCTCATAATAATTCCGAAACTGATACTTGGAACAGACAAGCTCATAACTGCTTCTTCCCATAGCAAGTATACGGCTGCGGTCAGAAACCATTGCTTTCAGCTTCTCCTGCAGATCGTCCATGTCGTTATCCCGAAACAAAAATCCGTTCACGCCGTTTGACACATAGCATGCGGAGCCGTTCGTATCACTGCAGATAACCGGAAGGGAACAGCTCATCGCCTCAAGCTGCGAAATGGAAGCGCGCTCTTTTGTGCTTGGCAGTACAAACAGATCCGCCCGCTTATACTCCTCATACATTTTTTCCATACTGCAGTTCTGCAATAACGTAATATGCTCTTCCAAAGAATTGTTTTTAATCCTTTCCTTCAGTTGGCTTAAATATTCCTTCTGATTCTGATCTGTCGCCTCGCCGATTATCGTCAGATGCAGTTTATAAGGCAAGATCAAATCTTTAACGGCGTCTACCAGAAGAAGCAGATTTTTTCTCCCCTCATAACGCCCTACGCACAGCAGTTGTATCTTATCATCTCTAAAGTATGTCCGTTCCTCCGGCGGGCAATGCGTTTCCATAACAAAGGGAACAAACCTGCTGTTCGGCGTCTTTTTCATTCCTTCTTTCTGAAAACCAAGCACAGGCGTTATGCGCATTTGGGGGAGCATGGAAAGCAGCGCTTTCTTTTTCCATCCCGCTTTCTGCCCGGCCCTGTCCCAAAGCGGGCTTTGATTATATAAAATAACCGGTATGTTTCTTTTTCTGCAATAAAATGTAAAAGGAATATTATAAACAGAACGCTCTCTTACGATAACCAGCTCTGGCTGAAAAGCTCCTAACTGTCTTTTCACGCTCCCAAGCGGTGGAAAGCCCGCCTTGACCCGCAGATCAAATTCTTTCTTAGCGCTCTTTTCCTTGCGGCAAAAGAGCATACGGTACAGCTTCATGATATATTCAAACAGCTTCGAATACCCAAGAATGACCGGCTGCAAGATGGAATAATCTTCCGGCGTCCCCGCAAACTGACTGATAAATTTCACTTGATGTCCATTCTCTATCCATCCTTTTACAACCGGTATTTGATTCGTATGGTATCTAGGAGCTACGTATAATACGCGCATCTTCTTATCCCTTTCTCCGCTCAGCCGATCTTGTCCTTAATCTCCTGTACAAGCCGCATTTGCCTGAGCATATCGTTCCGCGCCAATTCCGCCCTCCCGGAATCGTCTACGCATTCGGCAAAATTTTCTATCATATGCAGGAACTGATCGTCCGGTTCCACAGAAATAACCATATCCTCTTTTCCCCTTATCACGATTTCCGGGGAAAAATCCGCCGGCGGCGTATAAAACCTAGGAGCCGTCAAATAGCCCCCGCTTCCCCAAATTTCAAGCTCACATTTATAATAGTTATCCATTCCAAACGCAGCCTGCATCGTCAGTCCCGTCTCGTTTTGAAACATCGCGCTTACAAACATGTCCACATCATGACGACACGTTCCGTCCGGCAAACTTGACGCAGCCGTCAGTTCAATATCCTTTCCAAGAAATATCTGCGCTGCCTTTACGGTATATCCGCCGCAGTCAAGCAACGCCCCGCCGCCAAGTTCTGCCGAATAACGGAAATCCGTCCCGCCCCGGTAAGGAAAGCCAAATGCGGTTCTAATCAGACGCGGTTCTCCCAGCTTTCCGCTTTTAAGCGTCTCGATTATTTTTGATACCTGCTTATGATAACAAAAAGCATAATTTTCATTGATCGCAACACCGGTCCGCTTTGCCAGCCCGGTCAATTCTTCCGTATCTTTCAAATTTGTCGTACTCGGTTTTTCCAGAAGAACATGCTTATTCGAAGAAATGGCATGTTTCGCCCATTCATAATGCATACTGGGAGGCTGCGGAATATATACCGCGTCAATTTCAGAGCTTTTCAGCATTTCTTCATAGCCGATATAGATACTGCCTCCATACCGTTCGGTAAACTGTCTCGCTCTTTCCAGTCTTTTTTCTCCTGAAACGGCAACCCCTGCAAATTCAAACCGTTTTGATTTTTCTAATGCAGGAAGGAACCGTTTCCATGCAATATCAGCGGCTCCCAGTATTCCGATCCTAATTTGCTCCATTCGTAGACTCCTTTATAATTCCAACAATGACAGCAGATTACGAAGCTGAATATTCAGGCAGTTATTGACCTGTGTCAGAATATTCAAAGTCCCGTAATCGCTCCAGATATAATCGGAAGGAATTTCCTTCAGCTCGTTCTTTTCTATATATAAAATAACGTTTCGATTTTCTTCCTGATAGAATCTGCCGCCTTCTTCTGACAAAATTGCATCCGCTACAACATCCTTTTTTTGATTCAGCTTCTCCAAAAAAAGTTTTTCTACAGCGTCTGGCTGCCCGCCGGGAAAAGCTTCCCTTTGAACGGTCGGCCCAATCTCGATTCCGTCAAAGCAGCCTACCTCCGGCCTTACTTTTACGAGAAACTTCATAATGCCGTTATCATCACAGCAAAAGAGACCGAACAACGCTCTTCCCTGCGCGGCAAAGAGCGGCTGTCTCCAGTTTGTGACTTCTCTTCCTTCTATACTGATATTGCAGAATATCACTTTAAACGGATAGCTGTTCCCGCATACGAACTCCTTTTCCTCCATATGCCAGTTTTCCAGCGTATGAAGCGGAACAAGCTCTGTCTTACTGTCGGCAAACATTTTATAATTATTGATCTCGTGAAAAATCTCCGCGATCGTTTTGCGGTTCATACTCCATGCCGTTTTGTAAAAATACGGCTTATTTTTGAACGGAACGTCGCCCTCCTGACCAAGCAGAACATAGGGAATACAGGACAATACCGTCCTCGTATCCATATTGACCAGATTGTCATGGTGCATCATTTCCTTGATCTGGGACAGCGTCATCCATCTGTGCGTAGGCGGTTCCTGTAGCTGTTCATGGATCATAATAATCACATTGCGGTTTCTTTTCTTCAGGAATCTGGAAGACTGTTCCGACTGAATCTGATCGACAAGAATATCCGCCGGATCCATTTCCGTAAAATACTCCAGAAACATCGGTGCTTTTCCGCCATGCCTTTTCATAAAATTACTTTTTGTAGCTTGAAGCGTGGGCGAAAGCTGAACGGTATTTACATTGCCCGGCTCTATTTTTGCCTGCATCAGATAATGCCAGACTCCTTCTATCTTACAGCAAAGAATACCCAAGAAGCCGATCTCATCTTGAACGATGATCGGCTGTTCCAATCTGACGCTTCCACGCTCATACTGTCTGATTCCAAATATTTTAAAGAAGCTGCCGTCTTTGTTACGGATACACCCTTCCTCTTTTTGATAGCTCCAAGGTCTGCATTCTTCTATGCTTATTTTTTCAAGCGATACATGAAGCTTTGATTTTCTCTCGGCGATCCATTCATGAAGAGATTCCGTAGAATGAAGGGCTGTCTGCGGCTCCCCGGCGTCTTCAATCATCTGATTCAAAATCCAGTTCATTTTGCCTTCCATTCGGTTTTATTCCCTTTTCAGCGCTTCCAAAAATTCCGCATAATCATCATAGGTCTCTTCACCCGGCGCAAACACATGATCGCAGATCGCCATCATAACGCAGTCCGCGGAAAAGTTCTTCATTGTCCGCCATATCATTTCATCAATATAAAGTCCCTTTGTCGGGTCATCCATATGATATGTCTTTTTCTCGGTCCCGTCGTCTACGTCAACATCACAGCTTCCTGTCACCGGAATGAGTACAAGCTTTGTTTTTTTCGTTGCATGTTCACCCCGCCGCGCTCCGGCTATCACGTCCCGTACCCAAAAGATTCTTTTAATATCAAACGGAATCGGACGATTGTTATGCTCTACGACAAGAAGCCTTCCGTCATATTCCTGCACTGCCTTAATATCGATCAAATAGCTTTTTCTATCCTTCATATGCGTTTACCACCCTTATTACCGTTTCAATCTCATCGTCCGCCATATAATCCATCATCGGTAATGAAACAACCGTTTTGCAGTCCTTCTCCGCGATCGGAAAAGAGCCTTCCCCATGTCCCAAATAGGAAAGCGCCGGCTGTAAGAAGGGCGGCGTCGGGAAGTGTACATCCGTCTGTACGCCGTGATCCAGCATATATTTTCGAAAGCCCGCCTGATCCTCCGTATTAATGACAAAGAGATACCAGTTCGTCGTTGCGCCCTCCACGATCTCCGGTAATCGAATCAAAGGATTTTTGATGCCTGCCAGATAAGCGTCCGCAATCTTCCGCCGGTTCGCAAGCAGCTCAGGCATATGCTTTAGCTTGATCCGCAAAAGCCCCGCCTGCATTTCATCCAGTCTGGAATTGAAGCCAAGCACGATATTATGATACTTGTAATCGCTCCCGTAATTCCGGTATGTTTTGATCCGTTCGATCAGTTCCTTATTCCGGGAAACCACGCCGCCGCCGTCTCCAAATCCTCCGAGGTTTTTGGTCGGATAAAAGCTGAAAAACCCAGCGTCCCCAAAAAGTCCCGTATTTGTTCCACGATAGGATGCGAAATGAGATTGTGCGCAGTCTTCAAACAGCATCAGGTTATGCTTTTTGCATATCTCCACAATTTTTTCCATTCTTGTCGCCTGGCCATACAAATGCGTCACAAGAACAGCTTTTGTCTTATCCGTAATTGCCGCTTCGATCTTGTCAGGGTCCATATTGTGATACCCGTCCGGCTCTACAAACACCGGGACGCCCCCATTCTGCGTAATTCCCAACATAGTAGCGATATATCCGTTAGACTGAACGATCACCTCGTCCCCGGTCGTAATGCCGCATGCATGCAGACCAAGACGTATCGCATTTAGACCGTTGTCAACGCCTGCGCAGTAGCAGTTATCTCCCAACGACTCTGCAAACTCCTTTTCAAAGCCCTCTACTTCCTTTCCAAGAATATACCAACCGCTCTGCAATACGGAAATTGCCTTGTCATTATACTCCTTCTCATATAAACGGTATCCTCTTGCCAACTCGTTTACCGGTACCATAGCTTATCTCCTTTCCCTTATGCCCTTATCCTATTTGGCTTCCACACATTCAAGTACTGCTGTGCAATTTTTTTACAGTCATGAAACGTTTCTACAAACCGTCTTGATTCATATCCCCATTCCTCAATCCTGTTTCTATTTTCAAGTACATACTCAATCTGCCTAACGATCTGCTGTACATTAGGTCCAATATGGATTACGGGACTCGCCTCCAGCCCGAACTCCTTCAGGGAATTCCGCGACGCGCCTCCCAACACTACCTTGCCCTGCGCCATCCCATAACATGCATTCATTCCCCAGCAATGTTCCTTACATTGGTCGACTAATATATTAGTCTTGCGCAGTACCTCCAAATATTCTTGAAAAGGCAGATTCCCGCAGATAATCATCTCTACGTCATTCGGATACTTTTTCTGAATGATCTCAAACGCCTGCCTGATATAATCGGTTCCTTTGTCCTTCTCTCTCAAGATTCCATGATAAAATACAAGCTTACCGTCAGGTCTGTTTCTATGATATTCGCTCTTATCCGAATTGAATGGAAGCGGAATCGTTTTTTTACAGTTAGGCAGCTCCCGCACACCTACTGCGTATTCATACATCACCGGAATAATACCATCTGCGATCCCATCTACGTATTCTTCCGTACGCCTCGTCATCTCGCGGCGCAGTCCTCCTCCCGTATACATTTCGCACTTATCGGGATTGTTGTCAAAGGTATAATACCCAAGCTTTCCGTCCCGCCATGATTTATATAAAGAATAGCAGTTTCCCGCCACATTCACGTACAAGCTTCCGTTTTGCCGTTTCAGTTCTTTGATCATACGACTGTTGATATATGGTCTGTAAATATTCTCGTGAACGAGCTGCACTACATCGTAATCCTGTAATTTCTTTCTCTCAAGCAAAGGTTTTACCAATTTATAATAAATCTTTTTTGTTTTTTGCGTATCGCCTGTCCGGTAAAGCGGCATATCCGCTCCCGGAATCTGCTTCCAGCCGTCGCCGTTTGCAGCAAGCGTAACCTCTGCTCCAAGTTCCTGAAGCCCCTGTTTTAAATTCAAATAAAAACCGCTGAATTCCCCAAGCAAAAGTATTTTCATATATTTAGTACCCGCCTATATAGTCATGCCACTGTTCTGCAATCTTCCGCTCTGCAAAAGTATCCCTTACTTCTATGGCATTCCTGCACAGCCGCTCCGCAAACATCTCGTCGCCCGCCAGTCTTTCCATCGCTTTCTGCAGTGCGCCGACGTCCCTTACCGGGGTCAGCAGCCCGTTCTTACAGTCTTCAATGCATAAAGCAGAGCCTCCGATCGGACAATCCGTACTGATGCAGGGCAGTCCCATTGCCATAGCCTCCATCAGAGAATTGGAAATTCCTTCATAATCGGATGAAAGCACATACATACCGTATGTTTTAATTTTTTCCAAAATGTCATGTTGGAAGCCCTCGAATACTACACTTCCGCCAATTTCCAGTTCTTCCGCTCTTTTTTTCAGTTTCTGCTCTAACGTTCCTTTTCCAAAAATATGAAGCTCCCATTCAGGGTAATTTTTATGAAATCCGGCAAACGCCTCTAACAAAAGCATGTGGTTTTTCTGCAATTCAAGCCTTCCGACCGCCGCTATCTTTTTTTCTCTGCGGCAGAGAAACGGCTGCGGCAGATTACTACGGATCGGATTCGGAATCACAACGCTTCTTTTACGGATCTTCTCAGGAAAGTGTTCCCTCGCTTCCTTCGTCTGAAATACAAACCCTTTGCCGAATGAATAGATCATATTTCTTATGCTTTTATAACCGCATTGCTGCGGATCATTCCGCTCTGAAACAATGACCCTATTTCTCAAACCAAACGTCGACAAGATCGTGAAAAGATTAATCTGTGTCCCAAAGGAAACGATCACATGGTCTTTATGCGCTTTGAAATATCTGCGCATCGCAGATAATCTCTTTCCCTGAATAAACGGATTCCCATGAGACGCCTGTCCAATCGACAAAATATGCACTTTAGGATCAAGCGGATACGCCGACTCGTCTCCTGCAACCATAAGAATCGTCACTTCGTCTCCTTGACCTGCGTAGCGATTGGCAAGCGTAGCGAGCACTCTCTCCGCCCCGCCTCCGTTCATCGCAGATATGACAAATATTATTTTCATTACAGCATTTACTCCATATCTGGTACTATCATAACATTTTGCATGGAATATATCAAATAGTTGCGGCTTTCCATACATCCGTCAGTCTTTTAACGCTTACCGTTATATCAAGCTCCGACGCGATCTTATTTCTTGCCGCTTCTCCAAGTCTTTTTCTCATTTCCGGATATGCAAGCAATTCCTCCAGCCGCTTCTCCAAAGCCTCCCGATCCCCCGCCTCGCACAGCAGCCCGTTCTCCCCATCTTTGATCAGATGCGGAATCCCGCCGACATACGTCGATACGACCGCCATGCCGTATGACATTGCCTCCAGAACGGACATCGGCATTCCTTCATGATAAGTCGGAAGTACGTAGACGCTGCACTCTTTCAAATATCTCTCTTTCTCAGCGCCTCTTACCCAGCCAAGAAAAGTGACATTCCTGTCAATTCCTTTTTCCCGGCAAACACGCTCCGCCGTCTCCCGTTCTCCGTCACCGCCGAAATAAACGTGCGCGTCCGGATATTTGCGGAAGATTTCCGGCAGTACTTCGATCAGATCGTAGGTTCCCTTCCGCTGTCCGAGAATCCCAAGAAACAGCATTTTCCGGCTGCTATAATCCTTTTCATAAGCCTCCGGCAGCTTGACAGCATTGTAAATCACATGAATCTTGTCCGGCGCGCAAATATGCTCCGCCATAAACTGCTTCCAATCTTCCGACAGCGCGATCACCGCGTCCGCCATCGCAAAAATATCTCTGACTTCCCGCTTCTGCTTTTCATTGCACCGTTCTTTGTAAAAGAGGTCGAACGTACTCCCATGCATATGAATGATGATCTTCTTTTTTTCACGATAGGCTTTGCGGATAAACACCGCTTTCCGATAAAAGCTGTTGTCCGCCGACATATGCACATGAAGAATGTCATTATCCTTGATAAGACGTTCAAAACGCATCCGCGCACGCGCCGCCACAAACAGCTTTTTCAGTTTAGAACCGTCCTCCATTGTCGCAAGATACGTCAGATCGCACATCTTATCAAGTCCGGCGTCGTAATAGCTGTTTACAACGCTCGATACGCCGCCCCGCACATCTCTTCCGGCTCCTATCATCAATACTTTCATATTTGTACCATACCTTTCAGGCTCAGAAGTTTTCTTGGGAGCTTTTTACTCCCACTCGATCGTCGTCACAATCTCTAAATCCTTCTCTGTCTTTCCTTCCGCCCGTATCTGCTTTGTCGGCTTCCTGATTCCGTATTCTGTCGAAATCCATGCGTCCCGAACAACCGTCATAAGAAACGGCGCTTCAATCCGCATTCTGATGCTCTGCTTTCTTTCCGTCACGATTTCATAGACGCCCAGCGCCGTCTCTGTGATTCCGCAGCCTTCTCCCAGCAGAAAATTCAACTGGTACGTCGTCTCTTTCTCGATTGGAAACAGGCGGTCATACAGCTTCAGGCAGCCTTTGCCGTCAAACTCAAATTTTCGCCTGTGTATCACCGGCGCATAACCGTCATGCTCCGCCTCTATATACAGTTTCCCCAGTCCTGTGCTGCTTTCTTTGAACTTTCTGCCGCCTCCTGCGATGTCCCACGCATTACCGACCGGCATATTATGGGAAAGAAGCGTCGCCTGCGCCCGTTTTCCCCACAAAAACGCTCCCAACATTTCCGACTGATCTCTTTCATTCACCATTATTGTATTATGATTTTCCGTTCTGCGGAACGCGTTTCTGTTTTCCAAGTCAATATGATAAATATACGTCCCGGCGTCCGCAAATACCGTTTCTCCTTCCAAATACATCTGAAAGCTGAGCGCATCCGCATGTCCGTGCGCCGCAATGCTTCCAAATCCAAGTGCGCCGTGATCGATCCCAACAAACGCCCTGCCGTCTGAGCTTTTCAAAAGACTGATGCCGCCATCCTCATAGCACACGCTTCCGCTGCCCTGATAACAGGGCTTTTTCACCAGCTTTTCCATTTTTTCTTCCGATACAATACGGCGCAGCGTCGGATCGCTGACCGTCTTCGCATACCGCTGCGGCAGCACAACGCTCATGAGCTGCAAAACGTATTCGTAATGATCTCTAAAATGCCGCCCAACTCCTTCTCCGGCAAGAGTTATTTCTTCCGCAGACACCGTGCCTTCCAGATCGAGTATCTTGCCCTCGTCGTCGTCTCCGAAAACGACTGTCTCTCCGTAAGTTCCCCGGCAGTCCGCTACATACCGGCTCATTCTGCAAAGCGTATTGCGCCAGTTCTGCGGCGTCCGCATATGATTCGCCTGCATCGTCAGCATAAGCAGCCCGACCGCTTCCATAAAGAAAGACTGATAATGCAGCGACGCTTCTTTGTTCACGCCGTCTCTGTAATTCTGCCTGCCGATCTCGCATTGCAGAATCGAAAACGCGGTTTCATACCATTCTCCGCATTCCGTTACAATACCGGCAATCCCCATCGCCGCCGCTTCTACGATCACATGATTATTGGCGGACGAATATCTGGAATAATGCGCGGAAATGTAGGTCGTCATGTTGATGATACCGGTAAAAAGAGCGTCGCACAATTCGGAAAGGCACTTCTCTTCCGCGCCGTCCGCTTCCGTGCTTCCCGTCTCCAACCTTTCCTCTGTTTCGCTCCGTCCAGCCGCGCGGATGAGAAATCCGAGCGTATAGATCCAGTTAATATCCCGGATCGCGATTTCCATCACGCTTGTCCATGAAATTCCATATAGAAAAGGATTCTGTTCGTTCCAATCCCAAAACAAATCCGACAGCTCCGCCAGATATTTTGGTTCACCGCTGCGGTAATAATTACAGGCAAGCAGCGCAAACTGAAAATGACGGTTTAACTCCCAATTCGTCCTTGCGTCGCCGATCTCATCCTTCTGCTTATAAGCAAGATCGTAAGAAAATGTCAGCGGCCACTGATTTTCTGTCTGGAATCCGGCGTGCCAGTCTTTCCGATACCGTTCATAATCATATCCGCCGGGAAGGCGGATCGCCCTTCTCAGTTTCTCATTCAATCCGACACCGGAAATATCGCCTTTTGCTTCTCTTACGCAGGCTGCTGCGTATTCGGGCTTATCGGCAATCGGCAGTCTCTGCACATGAAAAGCAAGGTCTTCCTTCCCTTGGTAGAAGACCCCGTCCGTAACCTTCATCTGCCTCTTTCCAAACGTTCCCCGTTCTGAATTCGCCAGCTTTTTCTGGTCGATACGCCACAATATTTCATGAAAACTCATCGCTCTCAGGCGGTTTACATACCAGCCGACGTTCATATTCCCATCCGCTCCGTTCGCTTATCATACCGGTCGCCTGTACCGGAACCCTGTTTCCGTCAGACGCCGTTAAAACTCCGTACCCGCCATATCTTTTTCGATCGCCGACTCCTGCGCCGCGTTCACATTGAT
>JAGARW010000139.1 GCA_017621975.1 Lachnospiraceae bacterium
GGCGGCAAAATGTGTCGGCGATCCTTATGCCGCGCAATTAGAGCAGGAATACCTGAGCTGGAAGGCGGAGATCAGTACGGCATTGTCATCGAAAAAACCATAATGATATCGATTGAATGGAGGAATACGGTGGACGTGAGAAATGAAAAGAATGAGATAGCGGAAGATGTGGAAGCGGTTGTCACGAGCTTTAATCAAGGCGATATGCTTCTGGAAGCCGTCAGTTCTCTGCAGCGCCAGACAACGCCGCCCGCAAAAATCATCGTTGTAGACGACGGCTCGACGGATGAAAATTCTGTCCGCATACTGCGCCGTCTGGAAGCGGATTTCAGCGCGGCTGTGCCGATTGAGGTCATCAGACAGTCTAACCGCGGCGTATCCGGCGCAAGAAACGCGGGAATCGGCAAAGTGCAGACGCCGTTTGCGCTTGTGCTTGACGGAGACGACAAGCTGGAGCCTTTTTATATCGAGCGGGTCAGTCATTTGCTGCGTGAACAGTCGTCTGTGATTGCGGCGTCGTCATGGATGAGGGCTTTCGGAGTGTTGAATACGACGATATGTCCGGGCGGAGGGGATCTTGCGGCGTTTTGCGTGCGTAACTGCAGTCCGGCGACGCATATTTTACGGCGGGAAGTGTGGGAGCGCTGCGGCGGCTACGATGAATCGATGCGCTCAGGCTTTGAGGATTGGGATTTCTTTTTAAGCATATTGGAAACAAAGCCGGACGCATATATCGGGATTGTCCGGGAGCCGCTGTTAAATTACCGTACTGCGCCCGCTTCCTCCAATATAAAGAGCATGTCTAAGCGTTTAGAGCTTATGCGCTATCTGATTGAGAAGCATATCGATACTTACCGGAAATATGTGACAGAAACGATACTGGGGCTTGAAGCGATATCGACGGCGCGGCTTTGCGGATGGGAATCTGAAATTCTTCATGAAATAAGCGCGGAACAAATATTGGGAGAAGCGTCGGACGATCTGATCAGACATCCGTCATACGGCGACGGCGGGATGGCAGCCGCGGTCAGGATCGAGTCGTTTCGTCGTGCCGGAGAGAACTGATACCAGAAAATACGCTATATCGCACACAATGCATCCGCCATATCGCACAACGGAATCTTGACTTTTTAATCCAATAGTACTATAGTACAAAATGTGCGCAAACATGATACGTGATATACTACATTTACTTACAGGGGGAATTTTGATGTTTGACAGAAAAAGCAAATCGGAACAATCGTCGTCTAACGGACTCAGCAAAAAGATTATTTCAAAGCTGATTGTCGTCATCGCAGCGTTATTTGCATTGATCGTATTAATATCAGGACTTATTTCAGCAAGTTCTCTGACGAAAAATGCGACGGAAAAGCTTGTGTCCGTAGCGTATGAAAACGCATTTCTGATTGAAAATAATATCGAGACCGCATACGGGCAGGCGCTTGGCTTTGCGGGATCTTTAAAAAATATTTCCGAGCTTTCGCCGCAGGAGCAGAGAGACGCGATCGATAACGCGCTTGCGGGCTTCCTCAGCGGAAACGATAACTTTACGACGGTATTCGCATATTTCGAACAGAATGTGATCGCGGACGAAAACGGCGAGCCGTACAGCGTACATAAACGGGATATCGCGTATGAAGCGATCGCTTATCCTGACGAGAGCGGAACGGGCATTACGTTTGAAAAACATGAGGACGCTTTCGATAATTTCGAAAAAGAATACTGGAAGCAGATTAAATCTTCCGGCGAGCCGTATGTTTACGAGCCTTACGTATATGAGCTGCAGGGAAAAGAGATCATGATGATCAGTATTATCGCGCCTGTTTACGATGCAGAAGGAAATTTCTATGGTGTCGCGGGCTGTGATCTGGCGCTTGCGGACATGGGAATCCAGCAGTATGCGGCGACAGGCTATAAGACGACGCATATGATATCGCTTGCGGAGGACGGAACGGTTCTCTTGGATTCTGCGGACGAGTCGACGGTAGGCAGCCTTGCGTCGGACGTTGGGTACGACAGGCTTCTGACCGACGCGCAGAAGCTCAAAGAGCTGCCGGAAGGAGAATATGCGAACAGCCTTTCCGTCGTGAATAAACGGGCGACTAACTTTGCGACCGGAAGAAGCGGCGTTTCCGTTACGGTTCCGCTCAAGATGAAAAGCGGCAACTATTGGACCTTGTACATCGCAGTCAATAAGGGCGAGTTTTATCTGTCCATCATAAAGGATTCGCTGAAGCTGATTTTAGTAGTCGTCGTGTTCGGCGTTTTGCTGCTATATGCGATCTACCGGGTGATCGAAAAATATCTGGAGCCGGTTCAGGAGATCATGACCGGAGCGGCCGAATTGGAAGAAGGAAATTTACAGGTAAACGTTGCGGTAGACACCGACGACGAGCTTGGTCAGATCGCGAAAGCGATCAACTATATCGGCGAGATCATGAATCGGTATGTGCGCGATATTTCAGAGCAGCTTTCGGTCATGGCGGAAAATAATATGGATATTTCCATAGGTCAGAACTATATCGGCGACTTTATACCGATTCAGGAATCGATCGAAAAGATTGCGCGGTCTCTGAGCGATACGCTTCATGAAATTATGGTTTCGACGGACGAAGTGCGATCTGGTTCCGAAAGCGTTTCCTCCGGCGCGCAGACGCTTTCCGCAGGGGCGGCGGATCAGGCTTCGGCGATCGACGAGCTGGCGGCGTCCATAGAAAGCCTTTCCGAGGATGTGCGCGCAAACGCGGACGATGCGCAGACGGTAAACGAAAATGTCGTTATGGTAAATCAGCGGTTGGCGGAAAGCAATCAGGAAATGAGCAAGCTGGTCGACGCGATGTCCGATATCAGAGATTCCTCGGCGGGAATTGAAAAGATCATCAAAACGATCGAAGATATCGCTTCCCAGACGAATCTTTTGTCTCTCAACGCTTCCATCGAGGCGGCAAGAGCGGGAGAAGCAGGAAGAGGCTTTGCCGTAGTGGCGGACGAAATACGCGATCTGGCGACTAAGAGCGCGGAAGCGGTGAACCAGACGGCGGCGCTGATCGGGCATTCCCTCGAGGCTGTCCAGAACGGTACGACGATCGCCGACGATACCGCGAAATCGCTGTCAAGCGTGGTAGAGGGCACGAGAGAGACGCTTTCCGCCATCGAGAAGATCAGCGCGGCGTCACAGAATCAGAAGATTACTCTGCAGGAGATCACAAAGAGTATGGATCAGATTTCCGACGTCGTTCAGTCAAATACTGCGGCGGCGCAGGAAAGCGCCGCTACGAGCGCGGAGCTGATGCAGCAGTCCGAGCGCCTGTACGAGCTGGTAAACAGATTCCGGTTAAAGAAATAGCAAAGCGCAGGGAAAGATCCGATTATTTCCTGCCAAGGCGGCAAAGAAGCGCATCCATTTGACGGATTCCTTTTTCCTGAGAAGCAATAATAGCTTCAAGAATCGGAATTAAGCCGGAAGCAATGGGAAACTGTAAGGCGTTGCAGGACATCTCGACGGCGCCCTTATGATGCGGAATCATCTCCCTCATAAAATCGGCGTCGATCTCATTGGAGGAACAGGCTTTATTCATATCGGAAAACATTGTTTTCATAATTTGATCCATTTTTCGCTGATACAGACGCAGTTCCTGCTCGGAATTGCGTCTGCAGCCGCCGGAAGCAAGGAGCTCTTCCATATCCGCAATGCTTTTTGTCTGCTCCGCAATAATTTGGGAAGCGATGCGTCTAAGCGGTTCCCATACGGAATATTCCAAAAGATTGTATGACATATCGATCGCCGCACGGTGGTGCGGAATCATCTGAACAATAAAATTATGAGTGATGCTGTCCGTTAACTCTGCTTCTGTCATTTCTTTTATCATAGTATCCAAAATATTATAAAATTCAGTTAAATAATTTTTTGCAGCAACGGTTAATTGACAAGAATGGTTCAAAAATATCCCTCCGTTTTTACGAATTTCTATCGTAAAGAGTAAAAAGCGTTAGTTATCGTATCATATGCGGGATGAAAGCAGGATGATAAAAAGACTGTTGTCATAAAGAGATAACTCTGCGCATAGATTACGGAAAGACGGTTTCTTGCGGCGGAGGAGGGACGTGTATGGAGATTTATGTCGTGGCATACGGGGACAGCGTAGACAGCATCGCCGCTGCCTTTGGAATTGCTGTGGAAACGTTGATCTATGACAATCAACTGGTCTATCCTTATGAGCTTGCCGTCGGGCAGGCTCTTCTGATTGACAGAAACGGGCGGAATCCTTCGGGAACCGTATCTGTCGGCGGTTACGCTTATCCGTTTATCAATTTCTGGGTGTTGGAGCAGACGCTGCCTTTCTTGTCGGAGTTATACGTATTTTCTTATGGTTTTACGGCGCAGGGCAGTCTGATCCCTCCTCCATACGGAGAGGACGACTGGATGATCGCGCAGGCGCTGCGCTTCGGTACGCAGCCGATCCTGACGCTGACGCCTTTTGACGAGTACGGAAATTTTAACAATCAGCTCATTCATTCTATCGTTAATCATCAGGCATATACAGATTATTTGATCGAAAATCTGCTGCAGATCATGTATGAGAAAGGCTATCAGGGAGTTGATATTGATTTTGAATACATCCTTGCGCAGGATCGGGACGCATTTACCGCTTTTGTGCGGCAGGTGGCGGAAACAATGCGGGCAAACGGCTTTCATACGTCTGTGGCTCTTGCGCCTAAGACCTCGTCCGAGCAGGAGGGATTGTTATACGAAGGAAAGGACTATCGCGGACTTGGAGAAGCGGCGGATCACGTGCTTTTGATGACGTATGAATGGGGATATACTTACAGTCCGCCGATGGCGGTCGCTCCGATCAATCAGGTGCGGCGGGTCGTAGAATATGCCTTAACACAGATTCCCGCAGAAAAAATCGCTCTCGGCATTCCAAACTATGGTTATGACTGGCCGCTTCCTTACGAACGGGGCGTGACAAAAGCGCGGACGATCGGCAATGTGGAGGCGGTGCGTATTGCGGTCGCAAACGGTGCTGTCATACAGTTTGACGAGATTGCGCAAAGTCCAAATTTCCGTTATACGAATGCGGAGGGAGGCAGCCTCCATGAAGTCTGGTTCGAAGACGTCAGGAGCCTTTGGGCAAAATTTGACCTGATGCGGGAATACCGTCTGCGGGGCTGCGGTTATTGGCAGATCATGCAGTGGTTCCGCGCGAACTGGCTGCTGTTAGAGAACCGGTTTTACATTTTAAAATAAAGAGACGGATTTGTGCGTTTATCCGCTTTCTTTATTTGTGTTTTTGCGCGCTGAGCGTTATAATGAAACATATACGGATCGTAAACTATGATTTGAGGGGAGAAAAACATGAAAATCAATACATATATTACAAATAAGAAACGGAC
>JAGARW010000140.1 GCA_017621975.1 Lachnospiraceae bacterium
AGCAGCGTCTCCGCGAAATGGCTTTTTTGACAAAAAATTTAAAAATCATACTGGAAGACGACCGTATCGTGGACGAAGAGACGGGAGAAGACAATCCTCTTGTGAAAGAGTTTCATTATGAAGGCGGAATTAAGGAGTTTGTTACATACCTTAATAAAAGTAAAACCGCTCTTTATGAAACCGTTTTATATTTTGAAGGAACAAAAGATAACGTTTACGTTGAAGTGGCGATGCAGCATAACGATTCCTATACGGAAAGCTCTTACAGCTTTGTCAATAATATCAACACGCCGGAGGGCGGCACGCATCTTGCGGGCTTTCGGAATGCGATCACAAAGACGTTTAATGATTATGCGCGCAATAATAAGCTGTTAAAGGACAGCGAACCTAATTTAAGCGGCGAGGACATCAGAGAAGGTCTGACGGCGATCGTTAGCGTTAAGATCGAAGATCCCCAGTTTGAAGGTCAGACAAAGCAGAAGCTTGGAAATTCGGAAGCGCGCGGCGCGGTAGACAGTATTGTCAGCGAACAGCTTACGTATTTTCTGGAGCAGAATCCGACCGTCGCGAAGATTATCTGTGAAAAATCGATTCTTGCGCAGCGCGCAAGAGACGCTGCGAGAAAAGCGAGAGATCTGACGAGAAGAAAAACGGCTCTTGGAGATCTGGCGCTTCCCGGCAAGCTCGCGGACTGTTCCGATAAAGATCCGAGAAACTGCGAAATCTACATCGTAGAAGGGGATTCCGCCGGAGGCAGCGCGAAAACGGCAAGAAGCCGCGCGACGCAGGCGATTCTTCCGCTTCGCGGTAAAATTCTGAACGTGGAAAAGGCAAGACTTGACAAAATTTATGCCAATGCGGAGATCAAAGCGATGATTACGGCGTTCGGAACGGGTATTCACGACGACTTCGATATTTCGAAGCTGCGTTATCATAAAATCATCATTATGACCGATGCCGATGTGGACGGCGCTCATATCGCGACGTTGATGCTGACGTTTTTATATCGTTTTATGCCCGATCTGATCAAGGGCGGATATGTTTATCTGGCGCAGCCGCCGCTTTATAAGCTGGAAAAAAATAAAAAAGTATGGTATGCGTACAGCGACGAAGAGCTGAATCAGATATTGAGCGAAGTCGGCCGCGATCAGAACAACCGCATCCAGCGTTACAAAGGACTTGGGGAAATGGATGCCGAACAGCTTTGGGAAACGACGATGGATCCGGAAAGGCGCGTTCTTCTGCGCGTTACAATGGACGAAGAAACGGAATCCGAGGTCGATCTGACGTTTACGACGCTGATGGGAGATAAAGTAGAGCCGCGCCGCGAATTTATTGAAGAAAACGCGAAGTTTGTAAAGAATCTGGATATTTAATCAGGAGGAACTTGAATTGGAAGATAATATATTTGACAAAGTCCATGATGTGGACCTGAAAAAAACAATGGAAACCTCCTACATTGATTATGCCATGAGCGTTATCGCTTCCAGAGCATTGCCGGATGTAAGAGACGGATTGAAGCCGGTGCAGAGACGCGTTCTCTATTCCATGATCGAGCTTAACAACGGTCCCGATAAGCCTCACAGAAAGAGCGCGCGTATCGTCGGCGATACGATGGGTAAATATCACCCGCACGGAGACAGCTCGATCTACGGAGCGCTCGTTAATATGGCGCAGCCGTGGTCGATGCGTCATGTGCTTGTCGACGGGCACGGGAACTTCGGTTCGGTCGACGGAGACGGCGCCGCTGCGATGCGTTATACGGAAGCAAGACTTTCCAAAATTTCAATGGAGCTGCTTGCCGACATCAATAAAGATACCGTTGATTTTGTACCGAATTTTGACGAAACGGAAAAAGAGCCTTCCGTACTGCCGAGCCGGTTTCCGAATCTGCTTGTAAACGGTACGACGGGAATTGCGGTCGGTATGGCGACGAACATACCTCCTCACAATCTGCGCGAGGTCGTCGGCGCGGTCACAAAGATCATCGACAACCGCATTCAGGAAGACCGTGAAACGGATATTGAGGAAATCCTTGAAGTGATAAAAGCGCCCGATTTTCCGACAGGAGGCGTCATTCTCGGTACGAGAGGCAGCGAAGAAGCGTACCGGACCGGGCGGGGCAAGGTAAAGGTAAGGGCCGTTACCGATATCGAGACGCTGCCGAACGGAAAAAGTCAGATCATCGTAACGGAGCTTCCTTATCTTGTGAATAAGGCGCGCCTGATCGAAAAGATAGCGGAATTACATAAAGAAAAAAAGATCGACGGCATTACCGATCTGAGAGACGAATCCGACAGAGAAGGAATGCGTATCGTGATCGAGCTGAGAAGAGACGCGAACGCGAACGTTATTTTAAATCAGCTTTATAAGCATACGCAGCTTCAGGATACGTTCGGTATCATTATGCTGGCTTTGGTGAATAACCAGCCGAAGGTTATGAATCTTCTTGATATGCTCAAATATTATCTGATGCATCAGGAAGACGTCGTAACGAGACGTACGAAATATGATCTGAACAAAGCGGAAGAGCGGGATCATATTTTACAGGGATTGCTGATCGCGCTCGATCATATCGACGAGGTGATCCGTATCATCCGCGGCAGCCGGACGACGCAGATCGCAAAAGAAGGATTGATGGAGCGGTTCGGACTGACGGACGTCCAGTCGCAGGCGATCGTCGATATGCGTCTGAGGGCTTTGACAGGTCTGGAACGGGAGAAGCTGGAAAGCGAGCATCAGGAGCTTCTCAAAAAGATCGCGGAATTAAAAGCGATCCTCGCGGATGAAAAGCTGCTGCTTGGCGTAATCAAGACGGAAATGACGGAAATCGCGGATAAATACGGAGACGACCGCAGGAGCGTGATTGGTTTTGACGCCTATGACATTTCTATGGAGGACTTGATTCCTAAGGAGAACACAGTCATTGCCATGACAAGTCTTGGTTACATCAAACGTATGACTGTAGATAACTTTAAAAGCCAGAACAGAGGCGGCAAAGGCATCAAAGGAATGCAGACGATCGAGGAAGATTATATCGAAGACCTTCTGATGACGACGACGCATCACTACGTTATGTTTTTCACAAACTTCGGAAGAGTTTACAGGCTCAAGGTTTATGAAATACCGGAAGCGAGCCGCACTGCGAGAGGCACCGCGATCGTAAATCTGCTGCAGATGAATCCGGGCGAGAAGATTACGGCTATTATGCCGGTTAAGAAATATGAAGAGAATAAGAATTTCTTTATGGTAACGAAAAACGGTATCGTAAAGAAGACTTCCATTATGGAATACAGCAATGTCCGTAAAAACGGGCTGACTGCGATCAATCTGCGTGAAGACGACGAATTGATCGAGGTTAAGATCACGGATCAGGACACGGAAATTTTTCTTGTGACAAAAGACGGCATGTGCATCCGCTTCCAGGAAACGGACGTCAGGGCGACCGGAAGAGCTTCTATGGGCGTGATCGGTATGAACCTTGCGCACGGAGACGAGGTGATCGGCATGCAGCTCGACCATCAGGGAGATTCCCTTCTGATTGTTTCTGAAAACGGCATGGGCAAACGCACCTATCTGGGAGAATTTACGATACAGAAGCGCGGCGGCAAAGGTCTGAAATGCTATAAGATTACCGAAAAGACAGGCTGCGTTGTAGGCGTAAAGGCGGTAAACGACAATCACGAGATCATGATGATCACGACGAGCGGAATCGTGATCCAGCTTAGGGCAGACGATATTTCGATGCTCGGAAGAATTACGTCCGGCGTAAAATTAATTAATCTTGACAACGGCGTAAAAGTAGCTAAAATAGCAAAGGTAAGAGAACGCGTTTCCAACGGCGATCAGGAGTTTGAAAATATCGAGGACGCGATGGAAGAGATTCCGGAAGAGGAGGCAAATCCTGCGTCTGAAGAAGAGATTACGCTTCCTGTTGAAGAGGAAGAAGAATAAGCGTTCGGAATGGAGATTAATATGGAAGCATATTCTGTTTTTAAGGACCTTGCTATTATTATTATCGTTGCAAAATTTTTCGGGATCGTTGCGAGAAAATGCAAAGCGCCGCAGGTAGTCGGCGAGATTATCGCGGGGCTTGTGATAGGTCCCTGCCTTCTCGGATGGGTGCAGCAGACGGATTTTCTGCTTCAGATGGCTGAGATCGGCGTGATTTTACTGATGTTTTCCGCAGGTCTTGGCACGGACTTAAAGGAGCTTATGAAGACCGGGCCGATTGCTTTTCTGATCGCCTGCTGCGGCGTATTTATTCCTCTTGTCTGCGGCGCTCTTTTGTATATGGCTTTTTACGGAGCGGCGCCGTGGGGCAGCGAAGAGTTTTACAAAGCGGTGTTTATCGGTACGATACTGACCGCTACGAGCGTCAGCATTACCGTAGAATCCCTGAAGGAAATGGGCAAGCTGAAGGGAAAGGTCGGTACGACGATACTGAGCGCGGCGATCATAGACGACGTGATAGGCATTGTCGTGCTTACCTTCGTCATCGGTTTTAAGACGCCGGATTCAAATCCGATGCAGGTCGTATTCAGTACGGTGCTGTTTTTCGTCTTTGCGATCGTGATCGGTTTCATTACTTACCGCGTATTTAAAGCCGTCGACGCGCGTTATACGCATACGAGAAGAATTCCGATCGCCGGGCTTGCGTTTTGTCTTGCGATGGCTTACATAGCGGAAAAATATTTCGG
This sequence comes from Lachnospiraceae bacterium, assembly GCA_017621975.1. Lineage (GTDB taxonomy): Bacteria > Bacillota > Clostridia > Lachnospirales > Lachnospiraceae > VSOB01. The sequence goes on from JAGARW010000140.1 coordinate 4,701, forward strand.
AATCGCCGATATTACGGGCGCGTATGTTGCCGGCATTATTTTATGCAGCTTAAAGGATTCTACTTATATTGAAGAAAAGATGGATATTAATTCTTATATGATGTTCGGTCCTATCTTTTTTGCAAGTATCGGTCTGAAGACAAATATCGATAATCTGAATATGGAAATTCTTCTTTTCTCGATCTGTTTTGTAATCGTGGGTCTTGTAAGCAAGATCGTTGGATGCGGACTGATGGCTAAGATATGCGGGTTTAACGGTACGGATTCTTTAAAAATAGGCGTCGGTATGATGACGAGAGGAGAGGTGGCTCTGATCGTATCGCAGAAGGGACTTTCGGTAGGGCTGATGTCTCCGGTTTATTTTACGGCGGTCATTTTGCTGATTATCGTATCTTCCGTTTCAACGCCGATCATTCTGAAAATATTATACGCGAAGTCAGACGTGCACGCAGCGTCTGAAACAGCGTAATAAATAAACGTTAAAAGGGCAGAAGCTGCAGGTGTTCCAATAAAATTCTGAAAGCAATCAGAATCAAAATAACGCCGCCTGTGATTTCCGCCTTTTTTTCATATCTGGAGCCGAAGGCATTTCCGATCTTGACTCCGAAAAAGGAGAATAAAAAAGTAGTGCAGCCGATCAGCGTGACGGCGGGAAGGAGATTCGTATTTAAAAAAGCGAACGTAATCCCGACGGCAAGCGCGTCGATACTCGTTGCGACGGCAAGGACGAGCATCGTTTTCAAATCAAACGAATCGTTTTGCTGTTCTTCCTGTCCGAAGGCTTCCCGTATCATATTGCCTCCGATCAGAAAAAGGAGAATAAAAGCGATCCAGTGATCGATTTCCGTAATCAAAGACTGAAACCGGGAACCTAAAAAATAGCCGATTGACGGCATCATCGCCTGAAAAATGCCAAAAAAAAGCCCCGCCTTGACAGCGTTTTTATAATTCATCCGTTTCATGGAAAGTCCCTTACAGATCGAAACGGCAAAAGCGTCCATAGAAAGCCCTACGGCGAGCAGAAACAAAGAAAAAAATCCCATAACCAGATAACCCTCCGAAAGTCATTTTGACTATTATATGCAATAAAAAGAAAAGATGCAAGATACGTTTTCAAAAGGGTTTGCGGCATTGCAGGGTTGACGTTTAAAATAACACATTCTATAATGACGATAGGCTGTAATGCGGAAGAAAAGGAGAAAACAGATGACGATTTTTGACGAACTGAAAGCAAGAGGACTTCTTGCCCAGCTTACCGATGAAGAAGAAATCAAAGAATTAATCAATAACGGAAAAGCGACCTTTTATATCGGCTTTGACCCGACGGCGGACAGTCTTCATGTAGGACATTTTATGGCGCTGTGCCTGATGAAGCGTCTTCAGATGGCGGGCAATAAACCGATCGCGCTGATCGGAGGCGGCACCGGAATGATCGGCGATCCTTCGGGCAGAAGCGATATGCGCACAATGATGACGAAAGAACAGATTCAGCATAACTGCGACTGTTTCAAAGAGCAGATGAGCAGATTTATCGACTTTTCCGAAGGAAAAGCGCTGATGGTCAATAATGCGGACTGGCTGCTCGATCTGAATTATGTGGAAGTGCTGCGGGAGGTCGGCGCGCATTTTTCGGTCAACCGTATGCTGACTGCGGAGTGCTATAAACAGAGAATGGAAAAGGGTCTGTCCTTTCTGGAATTCAATTATATGATCATGCAGAGCTATGATTTCTATATGCTGTTCCAGAAATACGGCTGTAATATGCAGTTCGGCGGAGACGATCAGTGGAGCAATATGCTCGGAGGTACGGAGCTGATCCGCCGCAAACTCGGAAAAGACGCTTACGCGATGACGATTACGCTGCTTCTGAATTCCGAAGGTAAAAAAATGGGAAAGACGCAGAAGGGAGCCGTATGGCTTGACCCGAATAAAACGTCTCCGTTTGAGTTTTATCAATACTGGAGAAATGTGGCGGACGCAGACGTACTGAAATGTATCCGCATGCTGACCTTCCTGCCTTTGGAAGAGATTGACAAAATGGACACATGGGAAGGAAGCCAGCTCAATCAGGCGAAGGAGATCCTTGCTTACGAGCTGACAAAGCTCGTTCACGGCGAAGAGGAAGCGAAAAAAGCGCAGGAGGGCGCAAGAGCGCTGTTTTCTACCGGAAACGCCGCGGATATGCCTACGGCGGAGCTTTCGGACGAGGATTTTGCGGAAGGTAAGATTGATCTGATCAGCGTGCTTGTAAAATCCGGTCTTGTCGCTACGAGATCGGAAGGAAGACGCGCGATCGAGCAGGGCGGCGTTTCCGTAGACGGCGAAAAAGAAACTGATATTAAAAAAGAGTATGAAAAGACTGATTTTGGAGATGGTATCGTAGTAAAACGCGGTAAGAAAAATTTCCGAAAGGTAGTTGTGAAATAAGCATATGACAAAAGCGATTATTTTTGATATGGACGGCGTTCTTTTCGATACGGAGATCATGTCGTCGAAAGCGTGGTATCAGCTTGCAGAGGAAAGGGGACTGGGCGATATTGAAAGTCTGACGACGGATTGTATCGGCAGAAACCGTGCAGACATTATTCTTCAATTCAAAAAACAGTTTGGAGAATCGTTTGATGCAGAAGAATTTCTTGCAACAGGCAGAGCGTTGATGCAGAAATGGATCGACGAGGACGGACTTCCTCTCATGAACGGTACAAGAGAAATATTACAGTATCTAAAAGAAAATCAATATACCGTCGGCGTCGCGTCTTCTTCCAGTACAAAGACGATTTTGAGTCATATGGAGCTTGCCGGACTGCGGGATTATTTTCAGGCTGTTATCGGCGGCGATCAGGTGCGCCTGAGCAAGCCTAAGCCGGATATTTATTTGAAGGCGTGCGAAGCGATCGGTATGGAGCCAAATAGGGTCATAGCGGTAGAGGATTCTCCGAACGGTATCCGCGCCGCTCATGCTGCGGGTATGAAGCCGGTTATGATTCCCGATCTGATACAGCCGGATGAAGAGATCGGCGCTCTTCTTTACCGGAAGTATGATTCTTTGACCTCTTTTCGCGACGCGCTGAAAGAGGGAGAACTATAAAAAAGAAGCTGTAACGTTAAGCGGCGTTTTGGATAGGGACGCTTAACGTTGCAGCTTTTATCATTTCTCAGTCCGTAGCGTAATTCAGCTTAACGGTAATGGTCGCCGTTTTGTAGCGGGAGCTTGTGTCAAAAGCGCCGCCGTAGCTGTATTCGGAATTTGAATTTTGCGCAGTGATCTGGAAAACGCCAAGGTTAGCGGAAAGAAGACGCGTTGTGTCGGCGTTTGTGCCGTCCGCGATGATCTCCGCTCTTGTTCTTGCGTTTTCAGTAGCCTGCTCGATCAGATCGAGCTTTAATTCGTCCAGTTTCGTATAATAATATTCCGGAGAATCAGACGTAAATTCGATATTGGATTCGATCAGCTTTGTAATATCTCTTGAAACGGCGTCTACCTTATCGACGTCCGAGGATGTGACGGTGATCGACTGGTACAGATCGTAGCCGTCCAGGTATTCCCCGATACGTTCTCCCTCGTCGTTGTATTCCGTTGTCCAGCGCTGTGAAATCGAAATAGAACTGAAAGCCATTTCACTTTCCGTAATGCCGTTGTCGAGCAGATATTTTTCGATGACGTCCGCGTCGTTTTTGATCGACTGATAAGCGGAATTCGGAGTGATACCGTAAGCGGAAAAACTGCCTCTCCATACGATCAGATCGGATTCAAAATTGCGGCTTGCAGAGCCGGTTACGGTAATGCCGCTTCCGTTCGCATATTTTTTATACGATACAAAGCTGCC
>JAGARW010000141.1 GCA_017621975.1 Lachnospiraceae bacterium
CGCCGTTCTGCGTTACATACGATTTTGAGTCCGAAACGGACGGCTGCATAACGGTCCGCTTCCGTGATTCCATGGAGCAGGAACGAGTTGCGATCGCAGATCTGGACGCTTACTTTGCAGAGAAATTCACATTTTAAGATAGGTTTGGAGGAAATAACGTGAAAGCTTACGGTGTAAACGAATTACGAAAAATGTTTTTGGAATTTTTTGAGAGCAAGGGACATCTGGCAATGAAAAGTTTCTCCCTTGTGCCTCATAACGATAACAGCCTTCTTTTGATCAACTCCGGTATGGCGCCGTTAAAGCCTTACTTTACCGGACAGGAGATCCCGCCGAGAAAGCGGGTAACGACCTGCCAGAAATGTATCCGTACGGGCGATATCGAGAATATCGGCAAGACGGCGAGACACGGCACGTTTTTTGAAATGCTCGGAAACTTTTCTTTCGGCGATTACTTCAAGCATGAGGCGATCGCATGGACATGGGAATTTCTGACGGAGGTAGTCGGACTTGATCCCGACAGACTCTATCCGTCCATCTATGAAAACGACGACGAAGCGTTCGAGATCTGGAATAAGGAGATCGGCATTGCGCCGGAGCGTATTTTCCGCTTCGGAAAAGAGGATAATTTCTGGGAGCACGGCTCCGGTCCGTGCGGACCCTGCTCCGAAGTATATTATGACCGCGGCGAAAAATACGGCTGCGGCAAGCCGGGCTGTACGGTAGGCTGCGACTGCGACCGCTATATCGAGATCTGGAACAACGTATTTACCCAGTTTGACAACGACGGCAAGGGCAATTATACCGAACTGGCGCAGAAAAATATCGATACAGGCATGGGACTGGAGCGTCTTGCAACGGTTGTTCAGGACGTGGATTCCATTTTTGACGTCGATACGATTCAGGCGCTGCGGAACAGAGTGTGCGAACTGGCAGGTAAGGAGTACAAAAAAGAGTATGCGTGGGACGTTTCGATCCGTATTGTGACCGACCATATCCGTTCCGCTACTTTTATGATTTCCGACGGCATCATGCCTTCTAACGAGGGCAGAGGCTACGTACTGCGCCGGATTATCCGCCGCGCGGCGCGTCACGGCAGGCTGCTCGGCATTGACGGCAAATTCCTTGCAAATCTGAGCGCTACGGTGATCGAAGGCAGCAAGGACGGCTATCCTGAGCTGGAGGAAAAGAAAGACTTTATCTTTAACGTACTGACGCAGGAAGAAAATAAATTCAACAAGACGATCGATCAGGGACTTTCTATTCTGGCGGATATGGAAGAGAAGATGGGAAAAGCCGGAACAAAAGAGCTGCCCGGAGAGGATGCGTTCAAGCTGTACGATACGTACGGTTTCCCGCTTGATCTGACGACGGAGATTCTGGAGGAAAAAGGCTTTACGGTAGACGAGGCTGGCTTTACCGCAGCGATGAAGGAGCAGAAGGAGAAAGCGAGAGCCGCCCGCAAGGTAACGAATTACATGGGCGCGGACGTGACGGTATACGAGTCGATCGATCCGTCCGTTACTTCAAAATTTGTCGGCTATGACAGGCTTACGCATACTTCCGGCGTTTCCGTTATTACGACGGAAACGGAGCTGACGGAAGCGATCACAGAGGGCGAAAACGGCACGATCTTTGTAGACGAAACGCCGTTTTATGCGACGATGGGCGGACAGAACGCCGATACCGGCACGATCTGCGGCCCGGAGGGCGAATTCCTTGTCAAAGATACGGTCAAGCTGCTTGGCGGCAAGATCGGACATATCGGCGTCGTGACAAAGGGAATGATCCGCAGGGGCGATCATGTGACGCTGACCGTGGACGCGGAGAAGCGCGCCGACACATGCAAAAACCACAGTGCGACGCATCTTCTTCAAAAAGCGCTCCGTATCGTGCTCGGTACGCATGTCGAGCAGGCGGGTTCCTACGTGGACGGCGAGAGACTCCGCTTTGACTTCAGCCATTTCTCCGCGATGACGGAAGAAGAGCTGAAAAAGGTAGAAGCGATCGTTAATGAAGAGATCGCGGCTTCCCTTCTGGTCATTACAAAAGAAATGACGATCGAAGAAGCGAAGAAAACGGGCGCGATGGCGCTGTTCGGTGAAAAATACGGCGAGACCGTACGCGTCGTATCGATGGGAGATTTTTCCGTCGAGCTTTGCGGCGGTACGCATGTCGCCAATACGGGGATGATTACGGCGTTCAAGATCATTTCCGAAAGCGGCGTTGCTGCCGGCGTTCGAAGAATCGAGGCGTTGACGGGAACGGGACTTTTGAAATATTACGACGGACTGGAAAAGACGATCAAAGAAGCGGCTGGACTTGTCAAGACATCTCCCGCGGAGCTGACGGAGAGAATCCGCCATCTGCTTGCGGAGGTGAAGAGCCTGCAGAGCGAAAACGAGGCGTTAAGGAGCAAGGCGGCGAAGGAAGCGCTCGGCGACGTGATGGACAAGACCGTAGAAGTAAAAGGCGTGAAGCTGTTGGCTGCAAAGGTAAGCGGCGTCGATATGAACGGACTGCGCGAGCTGGGCGATCAGTTGAAGGACAAGCTCGGAGAGGGCGTTGTCGTGCTTTTGTCCGATCAGGGCGGCAAAGTAAGCATCGTGGCAATGGCGACGGACGGCGCGCAGAAAGCGGGCGCGCATGCGGGCAATCTGATCAAAGGCATCGCCGGTCTTGTAGGCGGAGGTGGCGGCGGCAGACCGAACATGGCGCAGGCAGGCGGCAAAAATCCGGCAGGTATTGACGACGCGATCGCAGAGGCTGCTAAGGTGCTGGAAGCACAGCTGTAGATCAAAATAATAAAAAAATTGCAAAAAAATGGTTGACGTATGTACAAAACATGCTATAATAATTGTTGTGCATGTAGGTGCATAATAAAATACCCAATCAGTCGTGTTGATTCGAAGGGACTGAAGGGAGGTCAGGTGTGGTTTATGTCGAACGTAATCGTTAAAGAAAACGAGACTTTAGACAGCGCTTTACGTCGTTTCAAAAGAAGCTGTGCAAAAGCAGGTATTCAGCAGGAAATTCGTAAAAGAGAGCATTACGAGAAACCAAGCGTAAAACGGAAAAAGAAGTCTGAAGCAGCTAGAAAGCGTAAATATAATTAATCAGTCTAAAAAGTCTTAGGTATCTGCCTGAGACTTTTTTGGATTATGGAGTGGTGAAAAAATTTATGTGGACGAAAGAGATTTTCGGAATGGATCTTTACCATATCATTGCGGCGTTTATGATCTATAGTATGATCGGCTGGCTGGTAGAATCTATTTATATGTCGATTTGCAACAGGAAGATTACGAACCGGGGATTCGCAAAAGGACCGTTCTGCCCGATCTATGGATTCGGCGGCGTGCTGGGTTATCTGATCCTGCATCCGCTGCAGGGGAAATACATAGAGCTTTATATTGCGGGCGCGCTGATTGCAACGCTGTTCGAATTTCTTGTCGGCAAGCTGATGCTTTCCTTATTTGGCGAGCTTTGGTGGGATTATAATGAGAAGCCGTTTAATTACAAAGGAATTGTCTGCCTGGAAAGTACGATTGCATGGGGGTTTTACGCAGTCATTATCATTATGTTTTTAAACGGCAAGATTATGGGCTTTATTGACCGATATTCTTATAAATCCGGCAGAAGAGTGTGTACAATTCTGCTTATTTTAGCAATTTTCGACTTTTTGGCGCAACTTTTTCGCGCATTGCACTGGAATACTGAAAAATATTGTGATAAGATTAAAAAGACGTACGAATCATTTCGCGCCCGGTGGTATTAGGGCAACAGATATTTTAGAGAAGGGAAAGGAATAGGAAGGAATAGGGGAAACAAATGAAACTAAGGGGAAAAATTTTGACACTCGTTATTTTGCCGATTGTTGTTTTTTGCGTGGCAATCTGCACGGTATGCGCAGTTAAGGTTACGGACGCGGTCAAGACGGTTGTCCGAAACGATCTTTATGCATTGGCGCTTCTTACCAGTGACGATATGTCAAGTGGGGCAGAAGAAAATATATACTCTGTAAATGAGAACGGCGATCTTTGCGTGAACGGTCTGATAAATCTTTCATCCGATGAAAATATGGAGACGCTGGATTCTATCAGGTCGGAAACAGGGATTGACGTTACCGTTTTTTTCGGCGATACGAGACGTCTTACGACAATAAGGGATGAAAACGGAAACCGCGTTGTCGGAACGCAGGCGGCATCGGCGGTCATTGATTCCGTCCTGAAAGGCGGAGAAGATTATTTTGCAGAAAATGTTGATGTGCAGGGCAACCCGTATTTTGCATATTATATTCCGCTGTATGATACGGCGGGAGGCGCTCCTGTCGGTATGGTTTTTGCAGGTATGCCTCAGGAAACGATAGAAAATGATATTGCGTCTATTCTTTTTATTATTGTAGTAACGGGCGTTGCGATTACGCTTATCTGTTCGGCGGTCGGCTTTGTCATTGCGAGCCGCATGATTAAGCGGATTCATTACAGCGCGGGAATCTTAGGAGAGATGGCCGGCGGCAACCTGACCGTTACGGTTCGGGAAGCGGATAAGAAGGTAAGGGACGAGGTCGGCGATATGGCGCGCGCGGTTGACGACTTGCAGAAGCGGCTTTCCAAAGTCGTCGGAGAGGTGCATGAGATCTGCCGGAAGGTACATAAGGCGTCCAACGATCTGAACGACAATACCGAGACGAGCGTGCAGCATATTTCACAGATCGATACGGCGGTCAACGAGATCGCGCAGGGCGCGACGACGCAGGCGGAGGAAACGCAGGGAACGACGGAAAACGTAATTGTGATGGGCGATATGATTGAGAAAAACAATCTCCAGATCGAGAACCTCAATACGAATGCGGCGGGCATGACCCGCGTCGGAGACAGCGCGCTCGGCACGCTGAAGGAGCTTGAGACGATCAACGTTAAGACAAAGAAAGCCATAGAGATCATTTATGAGCAGACCAATACGACGAACGAGTCTGCGATGAAGATCCGCGAGGCGGTCAATTTAATTACGGATATTGCGGAGGAGACAAATCTGCTTTCTCTCAACGCTTCGATCGAGGCGGCAAGGGCAGGAGAACAGGGACGCGGCTTCGCGGTCGTTGCGGGACAGATTCAGAAGCTGGCGGAGCAGTCCAATGAGTCCGCCAGAAAGATTGAGGAGATCGTTATTTCCCTGATCGAGGATTCCGATAAGGCAGTGGAGACAATGAACGGGGTGCGTCAGATCATGGGCGAACAGAGTCAGAAGGTCGATCAGACGAGCGAGATGTTCCGGGAGCTTAAGGCGGGCATTGATAATTCCGTCATGGCAGTGAATGTGATCGCAGACAGCACAAAGGAGATCGACAAGACGAGAGTAAGCGTCGTAGACGCCGCGCAGAGCCTTACTTCGATCGCGCAGGAAAACGCGGCAAGCACGGAGGAAACTTCGGCGGCGGTATCTGAGCTGACGGAGATCATGGAACGGATTGCAGAGGATTCCAATAGTCTTGAGGCGATGGCGGACGAGCTTTATGAAGAATTTAAATTCTTTAAAGTGACTGAAAGCGTAGAGGCGGAAGCTGCGGCGAGATCGGTCGGATGAGATAAGATAAGATAAGAGGACAGCGTTTTTGGGTGCTATCCTCTTTTTTTGCTTCATATATATGTGATAGAACACAGAATCGGGAGTGATGATGTGAAGCGAAGCAGATATGGAATGCTCGCATGGCTGACTGCTGTTTCGGTTATAGCCGGCAGTATTTGCGGAACATTTGGAATATCTCCGGTCTATGCGCAGGAAAATGAAGCGGAGAGTATGAGGGAAGGAGAAAAGGAAGGTACGCAGGAAAGCGCCGGAGCGTCCGCTTCGGTAGAGATTGCGGCGCCGTCTGCGATTTTGCTGGAAGCGTCGACGGGCGGAGTGATTTTTGAAAAGGACGCCGAGGTGAGGAGAAGTCCTGCCAGCATTACCAAAATTATGACGCTGCTGCTCATTTTTGAGAATCTGGAAGCGGGCAAAATACGGCTTTCCGATGAGGTGACGACAAGCGCGCATGCAAAATCGATGGGCGGTTCCCAAGTGTTTTTGGAGGAAGGGGAAGTACAGACGGCAGATACGCTGATTAAATGCATTGCGGTAGCGAGCGGAAACGACGCTTCCGTAGCGATGGCGGAACATATTGCAGGAAGTGAAGAAGAATTTGTAGCAATGATGAACCGGAAGGCGCAGGAGCTTGGTATGAAAGATACCCATTTTGAAGACTGCTGCGGGCTGACGAATTCCGACAATCACTATACGACGGCAAAGGATGTGGCGCTGATGTCGCGGGAACTGATTACGAAATATCCGCAGGTCTATGAATATACAAAAATATGGATGGAGGATATTACGCATACGACAAAAAAGGGAAGCAGCCAGTTTACGCTTTCGAGCACGAATAAGCTGCTGAAGCAGTATCCGTATGCGACAGGATTAAAGACCGGCTCGACAAGCAAGGCGAAATACTGTCTGTCCGCTACGGCAAACAAGGGCGGAATCGACCTGATCGCAGTCGTTATGGCGGCGCCGGATTACAAGATACGGTTTCAGGACGCGCAGAAGCTGCTGAATTACGGTTTTTCCGTCAGCCGCCTTTATACGGATGAAAACGCTGAAAAACTGCCTGCGAGAGCCGTGTCGGGCGGCAGGGAGGAAGAAGTCGGAATCGTGTATCAGGAAGCCTTCCGCTATCTTGATCTGAAGGGAAATGACGTGAGCAAGGTCGAAAAGAAGCTGATACTGCCGGAAGAGGTGGAAGCGCCGGTCAGAGAGGGCGATATTGCCGGAAAAGCGGTGTACATATTGAACGGCAAGGAGATCGGCAGCGTGGAGATTCTGTTTGCCGGAACGGTAGAAAAGGCGACTTACCGGGACTATGTGAAGAAAGTATTTGCGTTTTTCTTTTAAAGTCTTTTACGGATTTCGGATTTATGGTATAATACGTCATTATGTGGTATTTCATTTTCGGTTTATTACTATTGCTCGTAATCTATGGCGTCTGTGTGATCGTCCGCGATATGAATCGGTTCGTTATCAGGCCTTACGAGGTGAGATCAGAAAAAATAAAGAAAAAGTATACGTTTGTTATGCTTTCGGATCTTCACAACAAGTCTTACGGTAAAAATAACGAAAAGCTTGTGCGTGCGATCAGAGAGTGTCGTCCAGACTGCGTGATGACGGCGGGCGATTTGTATACTTCAAAAGCGGGAAGTGGTTTTGACAATGCCATAGCTCTTTTAAAGGCATTGTCAGAGCAGTTCCCTGTTTATATTGCAAACGGTAATCATGAAAACAAAACGAGGATAAATCCGGACATATTCGGCACGATGTATGAGGACTATACTGCGGAACTGCGTCGCTGTGGTCTGCAGCCGCTTGTCAACGAGCACGTTATCGTCCCCGAAGCAAATCTGGATATTTGCGGGCTTACGATCGGACAGGAATATTTTCGGCATTTTAAAAAGCGGGAAATGCCGGACGGTTATTTGCGCAGTCTTGCCGGAAAGGCGAATGAGAACCGGTTCCAGATACTGCTTGCCCACAATCCGCTTTATTTTCCGGAATATGCGAAGTGGGGAGCCGATCTTGTGTTGTCGGGGCATGTGCATGGCGGGATCGTGAAACTGCCTGTACTTGGGGGCGTTATTTCGCCTGCCGTTACTTTGTTTCCTAAATATGACGGCGGAAGATTTGAGAGAGACGGAAGCGTTATGATTCTGGGCAGGGGTCTTGGAACGCATACTCTGCCTGTCCGCATGTGGAATCCGGGCGAGGTGGTCGTCGTTACTTTGCTGCCGCCTTGCACGTCTTAGCCTATGTCGCCGCATAAAAAAGTATATGACACGGAGCGGGAGAAATGAGGAGAAACGATGGCAATCACAGTAAAACTGCAGGTGTTTGAGGGACCGCTCGATCTGCTGCTGCATTTGATCGATAAAAATAAAGTTGATATTTATGATATTCCGATCGTTGAGATCACCGAGCAGTATATGGAATATATCAGGCAGATGGAAACGGAAGATATGAACGTCATGAGCGAGTTTCTCGTGATGGCGGCGACTCTGCTTGATATTAAATGCAGGATGCTGCTTCCGAAAGAGGTAAACGAGGAAGGCGAGGAAGAAGACCCTCGCGCGGAGCTTGTAGAAAAGCTGCTGGAATATAAGATGTATAAATACATGTCGTACGAGCTGAAGGACAGGCAGCTTGACGCGGGTAGAAGCTTGTTCAAAAAACCAACGCTGCCCAAAGAAGTTGAGGAATATCGCGAACCGGTCGATTATGAGCAGCTCCTCGGCGGTATGACGCTTGACCGCCTGCACCATATTTTTAAGGATATGGTGAGAAAGCAGGAGGATCGTATCGATCCGATCCGAAGCCAGTATGGCAAGATCGAAAAGGACGAGATCAATATGGACGAGCGGTCCGAGTATATCGAGGCTTATATTCGGAAACATAAAAGCGTCAGCTTTCGCGAACTGCTGCAGAAGCAGAACAGCAAAATGGAGATCATCGTTACATTTCTCGTGGTTTTGGAACTGATGAAGGTCGGAAAGATACATACGCGGCAGGACGACATTTTTGACGATATTTGGATTACGTATGCGGCGGCATAAGAAACGCGGAGAAATACGGGAAAGAGGAAAAAAGGTTGGAGAGAGAGAAAGCGCAGGCGGTCATCGAGGCGGTTTTATTTACGATGGGGGAATCGGTAGAGGTCTCTAAGCTGGCGGATGCGATCGGCGAGGATGTTAAGACGACAAAAGCGATTATAACAGATATGATGGGGCAATTTGGCGACGAGAAGAGGGGAGTTACGATCATCGAGCTGGAAGACGCTTATCAGATGTGCACAAAGGGCGATATGTATGAATATTTGCTTAAGGTTGCGAAAGCGCCGCGCAAATTCGTACTGACGGACGCTCTGCTTGAGACGCTGTCGATTATCGCCTATAAGCAGCCCATTACGAGGCTGGAGGTGGAACGGGTGCGCGGCGTAAACAGCGATCATGCGGTCAACCGTCTTGTGGAATTCGGGCTTGTAGAAGAGGTAGGAAGACTGGACGCGCCGGGACGGCCGCTGCTGTTTGGAACGACGGAAGAGTTCCTGCGGAGCTTCGGCGTGCGGTCACTGGACGAGCTTCCGGAGCTTGGCCCGGAACAGATCGACGATTTCCGGCATCAGGCGGAGGAAGAAGTCGATATGAAGGTAGATATTTAAGCGGATGCCGTGCATCCGCCTGATAAAAAAGAAAGAGAGGGTATAGGTATGAAACGTTCAGAAGTAAACAACTGCATCCGTTATATGGAAAGGCTGATCAGGGAGCATGGCTTTGAGCTGCCTCCGTTTTGTAACTGGACGCCGGAGGAGTGGCAGGACAAGAACCATGAATACGATGAGATCCGCGACAATATGCTTGGATGGGACATTACGGATTATGGTCTCGGCGATTGGGAAAAGGTCGGCTTCGCGCTGATCACGCTGCGCAACGGCAATCAGAATGATCCGAAGTACAAAAAGGTGTATGCGGAAAAACTGCTGATGCTGAAGGAAGGACAGCATTCCCCGATGCATTTCCACTGGAAAAAGAGCGAGGACATTATCAACCGCGGCGGCGGAACGCTGATCATTCACGTGTATAACGATAAAGGAGACGGCAGCTTTGACGATAAGGATGTGCTCGTCAATTCCGACGGACGCTCCTATTACGTACCGGCGGGCACAGGCGTAGAATTAAAGCCGGGAGAGAGCATTACGCTCTGGCCGCATCAGTATCATGACTTCGACGTGAAGCCGGGAACCGGAGACGTGCTTATCGGCGAGGTTTCCATGTGCAACGACGACAACACGGATAACCGTTTCTATGAAGAGATGGGACGCTTCCCGAAGATCGAAGAGGACGAGCCTCCGTACCGTCTGCTCTGCTTTGAGTATCCGCAGGCAAAATAAAACGTAACTGACACAAACGGGACTTCTATCACAAAAGTCTTTCTAAGGCATACCGTTTCATAAGGCATGAAGCGGCGTGCCTTTTTCATATATATGGATGATAGGAAAACAGAAAGCATATGGATAGAGCGCATGAAAAGGAAAAGAAAGAAAACGGCGGCTTTTTTGACGCTTGCGGTTATGATATGTCTGATGGTGAAAAACGGAGCTTTTGCCGTCGGCGCAGACGAAGAAACTTACGCGGCGGCCGATAGGGAAGAAGAGGCTTCTGAGGCGGAGAAAGAACTGGAGAGTCAGCTTCACGCAAAGGCGGCTGTGCTGCTCGATCTGGACAGCGGCAGGGTATTGTATGAAAAAAACGGCGGAGAAATTCTGCCGATGGCAAGCACGACAAAGATCATGACATGCATTACCGCGCTGGAAGAAGGAGATATAGAAGAAATTGTGACGGCGTCGGCTTATGCGGCGGGCCAGCCTAAGGTGCATCTTGGGATGCAGAGGGGAATGCGCTACCGGATGGAGGATCTTCTGTATTCTCTTATGCTGGAGTCCCACAATGATTCCGCCGTGGCGATCGCGGAGCACATCGGCGCAAAATCGCTTGATCTTCCGGCTGCGGAAGAGAGGACGAAGGAACAGAGCCGGGAAGCGGTCAAAGCGTTTTGCGACCGTATGACGGAAAAAGCGAGGGAGCTTGGCTGCGCCGACACGTGCTTTCTGACGCCGAACGGCCTTGACGCGGAGGCAGTGGGCGAAGACGGAAAGAAACTGAAGCATTCTACGACGGCGGAAGACCTGGCGAGACTTATGCGGTACTGCGTTTCCGATTCGGGAAAAAAGGATACGTTTCTGGAAATTACGAGGACACAAAGCCATTCTTTTGCGGACGCAGAAGGAAAAAGAAGCTATTCGTGCAATAATCACAATGCGTTTCTGGGAATGATGGACGGAGCGTTGTCGGGCAAAACGGGCTTTACCAATCAGGCGGGATATTGCTACGTCGGCGCGCTTGCGAGCGGAGAGGAGCGGTTTGCGGTCGCGCTGCTTGCCTGTGGATGGCCGAATCATAAAACATGGAAATGGGCGGATTGCAGAAAGCTTTTTACCTATGGAATGGAGCAGTATGCGTACCGGGAATTTGCCCCGCAGATGCGGCTTGATCCGATTGTGGCAAAAAACGGAGCGTCGAAGGACGGAAATCCGTATCATACGGTATCTGTACCGGTGGAGAAGGCGGAGAATATACTGCCGTTTCGTCTGCTGACAAAGGAGACGGAGCAGGTCATTGCTGAAAAGCGGGTCAGACAGGAAATCGACGCGCCTCTGCAAAAAGGGACGCAGGTCGGAACGGTGACATACTATTTGACGGACGGGCGCGGCAAAAAAGAGTATCTGGCGCAGGAGACGCTTCTGGCGGCGCAGTCCGTACCTGAAAAAAGCTTTGTTTATGTTTTTCGGTTTCTTGCGACTTCTTTTCTTGTTTTATGACGCCGTTGTTTTATTTTTTTCGAAAAAATCACATTTTTTGAACTAGTCATATAGATTCTTTTATGTTATACTTATTCACATGCGGGAGGGGATAGTGCGCTCCTTGCGCAAAATACGTTTTTTTTATTTACTATTTATATAAAAATGGAGGGCTGAAACATGAGTACTACTTCAAAAGCGAGTCAAAGAATAGTAGCTTTGCTCGATGAAAACAGTTTCGTTGAAATTGGCGCGCGCGTTACGGCGAGAGCGACTGATTTTAATCTGAAACAGACCGAAACTCCTTCTGACGGTGTTGTTACCGGCTATGGAGTCATTGACGGCAGTCTTGTGTATGTGTACAGCCAGGATGCTTCCGTATTAAACGGCAGCGTCGGTGAAATGCATGCCAAGAAAATTGCCGGTCTTTATGATCTGGCGCTGAAAATGGGCGCGCCTGTCATCGGACTGATTGAATCTGCCGGACTTAGACTGCAGGAAGCTACGGATGCTTTAAACGGTTTTGGCGAGATCTACAAAAAACAGGTTATGGCGTCGGGCGTGATTCCGCAGATCACAGCGATCTTCGGAAACTGCGGCGGCGGACTTGCTGTTGCGGCAAACCTTGCAGACTTTACGTTCATGGAAGAAAAGAACGCAAAGCTTTTCGTAAATGCTCCAAATGCGCTGGATGGCAATACCGTGCAGAAATGCGATTCCGCATCCGCCGCGTTCCAGAGTGAGGAAGCGGGCACGGTTGACGTTGTTGCAGACGAAGCGACGATCTTTGCAAAGATTCGTGAGCTTGTTTCCATGCTGCCTGCAAACAATGAGGACGATATGTCCTACGACGAGTGCACAGACGATCTCAACAGAGCGAGCGCAGAGCTTGCAAACTGCGTGGGAGATACTTCCATCGCATTATCTACGATTTCTGACAACAATGTATTCTTTGAAGTCAAAGAAAATTACGCAAAGGAAATGGTAACGGGCTTCATCAAATTAAACGGCGTTACAATCGGCGCTGTCGCAAACAGAACGGAAGTTTACGACGAAGACGGCAAGGTAACGGACAAGTTCGATGCGGTTCTGACAAAGAAAGGCTGTGAAAAGGCAGCTGCTTTCGTAAACTTCTGCGACGCATTCGAAATTCCTGTTTTATCCCTGACAAACGTAAAGGGCTATGAAGCGACGATCTGCTCCGAAAAAGGAATTGCAAAGGCAGCGGCAAAACTGACAGCGGCATTTGCAGGAGCTACTGTTCCGAAAGTAAACGTAATTATCGGCAAGGCATACGGCAGCGCATATGTTGCTATGAACTCCAAGGCAATCGGCGCGGACATCACGATCGCATGGCCGGATGCAGAGATCGGTACGATGGATGCGCGTCTTGCAGCTAAGATCCTTTGCGACGGACAGGGCGCTGAAGCAATCGATACGTGCGCATCCGAATATGCAAAACTTCAGACAAGCGCAGAAAGCGCTGCTAGGAGAGGATATGTGGACGAAATCGTAGAAGCGGCAGATACGAGAAAGTACATAATCGGCGCTTTTGAGATGCTGTTTACAAAGAGAGAAGATCGTCCGGCTAAGAAGCATGGAACAGTTTAAATAGAAGAAAGGATGATACTTAATATGAAAAAATTGTTATTAGTATTAGGTATGATTACTTGTATCTTAGGCCTTACGGCCTGCGGTTCCAAAGCGGAAGAGCCTGCAGCCGAACAGCTGGTTTCGGAGGACGATGCGATTGCTTATGCTGATAACGAGCTGAATGGGATCATTGCAATCGTACAGCAGGGCATGGAAGCACAGTATGCGGGTGATGCAGTGTATTCTGCAGCATTTGAAAGCTGGAAATCCGCACAGGAAGATATGGGTAATTATCAGGCGATCATTGATCACGAGGTTGAGATTACCGAGGATATGATCACCGTTAATGTAACGGTCGATGGCTCAGTCAGAGACGCAAAGGTAGAATTTGTTCTGGAAAAAGACGATGCGACACAGCAGTATGCTCCAACAAGCATCTCTACGAATGTAATATACAGCTTTGGAGAGCTGATGTGGAAAGCATTGCTGAATACGATCATCGGTATGGGAACCGTATTTATCGTACTGATTCTGATCAGCGCTATCATCTCGGCATTTGTATTGATTCCGAAGATTCAGGCAGCTTTTTCCAAGAAAAACAAGCAGCCGGAAGAAGTAAAGAAAGAAGCAGTAGACAATACCATTGCACAGATTATCGAGAGCGAAGAAGAATTATCGGATGATCTGGAACTTGTTGCCGTTATTGCAGCAGCGATCGCTGCCAGTGAAGGTGCCGCTTCCACAGACGGTTTTGTGGTAAGAAGCATTAGAAGAGCAAACACGAACAAATGGCGGAACGCCTAATTAACAGGAGGAATTAGAAATGAAAAATTATACAATTACCGTAAATGGAAACGTATATGACGTTGTAGTAGAAGAAGGCGCATCCACAGGCGCACCTGTAGCAGCAGCTCCGAAAGCAGCGCCTAAGGCAGCTCCAAAAGCAGCTCCGGCAGCGGCTCCGAAGGCGGCAGGCGCAGCAGGAAGCATCAAAGTAGAAGCTGGTGCGGCTGGTAAAGTATTTAAAGTAGAAGCAAGCGTAGGACAGGCATTAAAGGCTGGTGATCCTGTTATTATTCTTGAAGCTATGAAGATGGAAATCCCGGTTGTTGCTCCGCAGGACGGTACAGTAGCAAGCATTGATGTAGCAGTTGGAGACCCTGTTGAAGCAGGTGCTTTACTTGCAACATTAAACTAATTACTGTCGCGCGAAAGCGAAACGACAACAGGAGGTCGATAAAATGTCTTATATAGCAACAACTTTAGACAATCTGGTACATCAGACGGCATTTTTCAACTTGACTGTTGGAAACTACGTTATGATTGTAGTAGCTTGTATCTTTCTTTATCTTGCTATTGCAAAAGGATTCGAACCGCTCCTTTTGACCCCGATAGCATTCGGTATGCTGCTTGTTAATATCTATCCGGATATTATGCTGCACGCAGAAGATGCGGCAAACGGCGTAGGCGGCTTACTGTATTATTTCTATGTTCTTGATGAATGGGCGATTCTTCCGTCCCTGATTTTCATGGGCGTGGGCGCGATGACAGACTTCGGTCCTTTGATTGCGAATCCTAAGAGCTTTCTGCTTGGTGCGGCGGCGCAGTTCGGTATCTTCGCAGCTTACTTCGGAGCGATCGCTATGGGCTTCAACGATAAGGCGGCAGCCGCTATTTCCATTATCGGCGGCGCTGACGGTCCTACTTCCATTTTCCTTGCAGGCAAGCTCGGACAGACAACGCTGCTTGGACCGATCGCTGTAGCGGCATACTCCTATATGTCGCTCGTTCCGATCATTCAGCCGCCGATTATGAAGCTGCTGACAACGGAAAAAGAAAGAAAAATCAAAATGGGTCAGCTTCGTCCGGTATCTAAGCTGGAGAAGATTTTGTTCCCGATTATCGTTACAATCGTTGTATGTATGATTCTTCCGACAACAGCTCCTCTTGTAGGTATGCTGATGCTCGGCAATCTGTTCAGAGAATCCGGCGTTGTCAGACAGTTGACGGATACGGCGTCCAACGCTCTGATGTATATCGTCGTTATCCTGCTCGGTACTTCCGTAGGCGCGACCACTAGCGCGGAAGCGTTCTTGAATTGGGCGACGATCAAGATTGTAGTTCTCGGCTTGATTGCGTTTGCGTTCGGTACGGCGGCAGGCGTTTTGTTCGGCAAGATCATGTGCAAGATGTCGGGCGGCAGGGTAAATCCGCTGATCGGTTCCGCAGGCGTATCCGCAGTTCCGATGGCGGCCAGAGTATCACAGAAGGTTGGCGCGGAAGCAGATCCTACCAACTTCCTGCTTATGCATGCAATGGGACCTAACGTAGCCGGTGTTATCGGTACTGCAGTAGCAGCCGGAACATTCATGGCTGTATTCGGAGTATTCTAAGGAATATGCCGAAATGCCTTTGAGCATATATCATATAGGAGGAAATTAAAAAATGGCAGAAAAGAAACCGATTAAAATAATGGAAACCGTTTTACGTGATGCGCATCAGTCTTTGATTGCAACAAGAATGCCGACCGACATGATGCTTCCCATCGTTGATAAAATGGATAAAGTAGGCTACCATGCAGTTGAATGCTGGGGCGGCGCTACCTTCGATGCATCTCTGCGTTTCTTAAAAGAAGATCCGTGGGAGAGACTGAGAAAGTTAAGAGACGGATTTAAAAACACAAAATTACAGATGTTATTCAGAGGACAGAACATTCTCGGATACAGGCCTTATGCTGACGACGTTGTAGACAGCTTCGTTGAGAAGTCTATCGCAAACGGTATTGATATTATCCGTATTTTTGACTGTCTGAATGATCTTCGTAACTTACAGGAAGCTGTCAATGCGACAAACAAGATCAAAGTACAGGAGGGAAGAGGTCATGCTCAGGTAGCTCTTTCCTATACATTAGGCGATGCTTACACAATGGAATATTGGGTAGATATGGCTAAGAAGATTGAAGAAATGGGCGCTGATTCTATTTGCATCAAGGATATGGCCGGTCTGCTCGTACCTTACAAGGCTTCCGAGATGATCGCAGCGATGAAGAGCGCGACAAAGCTTCCAATCCAGTTACATACTCATTATACATCCGGCGTAGCTTCTATGACATACCTGAAAGCAGTAGAGGCAGGCGTAGACGTGATCGACTGCGCGATCTCTCCGTTCGCTATGGGTACTTCACAGCCGGCAACAGAAGTTATGGTTGAGACCTTTAAGGGAACGGAATATGATACGGGCTACGATCAGAACCTTCTGGCAGAGATCGCCGACTACTTCAGACCTTACAGAGACGAGTGCCTTGCAAACGGTCTGCTCAATCCGAAGGTTATGGGCGTTGATATTAAGACTCTGTTATATCAGGTACCGGGCGGCATGCTTTCCAACATGGTAAGCCAGCTCAAAGAGCAGAATGCAGAAGATAAATACTATGATGTATTAAAAGAGATCCCGGCAGTTCGTAAAGACTTAGGTGAGCCGCCTCTTGTTACACCTTCTTCACAGATCGTTGGTACGCAGGCTGTATTTAACGTTCTGATGGGCGAAAGATACAAGATGGCTACCAAAGAGACAAAGGCAGTTCTGCGCGGCGAGTACGGACAGACAGTTAAGCCTATGAGTCAGGAGATTATTGACAAGGTTATTCCTGGTGAAAAGAGAATTACCTGCCGTCCTGCCGACTTGATCGAAAACGAAATGGATAAGTTGGAATCCGAAATGAAGGAATACAAACAGCAGGATGAGGACGTATTGTCCTATGCGCTGTTCCCTCAGGTTGCTACCGACTTCTTCAAATATCGTCAGGCACAGCAGGAGAAGGTTGATCTGACACAGGCAGATACAAAGAACGGAGCATATCCGGTATAATAAGTATCAGATAGCAGATAAGATAACAGACAAAAAGCGAAGGATTTATTCCTTCGCTTTTTTCTCGTTTTCTTCGTTTTTGATTTCCCAATGGATCAGGAAAGTAAGCAACGCCCGGAGGGCAATGATGCTTGCTACGATCAGTATTTCCCTGA
Source organism: Lachnospiraceae bacterium (assembly GCA_017621975.1). Lineage (GTDB taxonomy): Bacteria > Bacillota > Clostridia > Lachnospirales > Lachnospiraceae > VSOB01. The sequence continues at coordinate 17,053 of JAGARW010000141.1, forward strand.
ATTCCCTGACGGCTACCGTACGCAGAATTTCGCTGCCGAGCTTAAATTCCAATCCCATCGCCATACCCTTCGCGAGATTGAGACGGGTGTCTGGGCTGCGTTTGACATAATCGTAAATGCCGTGCAGGCAGGCGTTAATAATGACGATAACGCCGACAAATTCAAACAGCAGGATCGCATAGTTGACGACCGTATTCAGGATCGTGTGTAAAATAGATTCCATAAAATCCACCATTTTGCGCACGTTTTTGCGCATAACGAGTCTGCATCAAGTGCGCACAGACGCAAAGCCCGCGTGTGAAAAACTTTATTTTCACACTGCTCATTTCCTTATAAGTATTATAACGGAATATGACGATAAATAAAATAGAAGGGAGGGATTTCTATGAAAAAGATAAGTGGTTTGAGTAAAATGTTTGTTGTATGGGGATGTCTCATCTGTCTGTTTTTATTAAGCATTCCAGTAAAAGCAGCGCCCGCTGACATCGGCGCGGAAGGAGCAAAACAGGCGGTACGGCTGCACAGCGGTTTGAGCGAAGAGCAGATGACTGTGGTAAAGCTCGAACGGGAGAACGAAAAAAGCGGCATTGTATACGAGGTAGATTTCCTTGTAGGCAACTATTTGTTCCGGTATGAAATCGAC
>JAGARW010000142.1 GCA_017621975.1 Lachnospiraceae bacterium
AGGTCCGGTGGAATTAAACGGAACGATTTCAAGAATGCAGGATTATTCTACGATCAAGCAGAATGAAGACAATCGTGGAATCGTAAATCAGCAGACATTTCAGTCCCGGTTTGAGAAGGAAATCGACAACAGACACAGACAGGTAACAAAGGGCGACGACACAAACAGGGAAGATAAGAAATTCGACGCGAAGGAAAAAGGCGCGGGCGAATATTATGGAAATGGCGGCAGACGCCGTAAAAAAGAAGAAAATAAGAACGGAAGGGTAACGATCAAGGGGCAAAGCTCCTTTGATATGAAAATATAGCTATGGGAATAACCGAAATCATATTGTTATTATTGGGAATCTGTGCGTTTGTGGCAAGCTTTGTGATTCCTGAGAAAAAAGGACGTCTTTTGGAAGAGGATAAGCGTTTCGGAGAAGAACAGATACGGGAGCTTGTGGAAGAACAGATGAAGGATGTGAAAACAAGGGTTTCCGACGCCGTTGACGAGACGATTCAGTATGCCGTAGAAAAGACGGAGCGTTCTATGGAACGCGTAACAAATGAAAAGATTATGGCGGTAAACGAGTATTCCGATACGGTGCTTGAGGAAATCCATAAAAACCATGAAGAAGTCGTTTTTTTGTATGATATGCTGAACGATAAGCAGCAGAATATCAAAGATACTGCGGCAGCCGTTGAGAAAAAGGCAAAAGAAGTGCGGGAGTCTATTCTTCAGGAGACGTCCGTGACTGCGGAGACAGCGCGGGAGGTAAGCGGCAGAGAGGAAAAATCGGAACAAACATTCGTTCCGCTGAATATCGCAGACCAGACGACCGTAAGCGAAGAGGAACGCGTTATCCGCGGCGTGGAACCGCAAAGCGGCGAGGCGGTACAGAATCCCGAAGCACAGGACGCTGCGGCGCAGAATATTACAATGCAGGATACTGAAGCAAAGAGCAGCGCGGCGCTGGATATGGCAGCGCAGGACGGCCCAGAATACGTCGATGCGGGGAAGAGCAGTAAAACTGAGAATGTAAAGACAGAAAAACCGAGAAAACGCGCTTCCGGCAGGGCGGCAAAAGCAGCGGGAGCAAAAGAGAGAGGCGGCGCGATGCCTGCGGTCGGGCTTTCGTTTGCAAATTCGGGCGAAGAAGGCAGAAACAACAACGAAAAGATTCTGGCGCTGTATAAAGCGGGCAAATCCAATATGGCGATCGCAAAAGAGCTTGGACTCGGCATCGGAGAGGTTAAGCTTGTGATCGACTTATTCAAAGGGGTCTGAAACAATGAAATTAAAATATTATTTGAGAGGTCTCGGAATCGGTATTGCCGTAACCGCGGTAATCCTCAGCGTTTCTGCAAAGGAGAAACCGCAGGCGATGACGGACGCGCAGATCGTCGCCAAAGCGAAGGAGCTTGGTATGGTAGAGCAGACGGTGCTTTCCGAGCTTGCGGCGCAGGAAGAGGCAGAGGACGGGCAGTCCGGGGCAGACGCGGCAGAGACGGAAAGCGCGCAGGCGGAAGCGGAGAGCGGCGGCAGCACGCAGCAGGAAGCGGAAAGCGATGGAAACTCGCAGCAGGAAACGGAAGCGGAGAGCGGCGGCAGCGCGCAGCACGAAACGGAAGGACAGAACGCCGATAGCAAAGGCGTAAAACCGGAAACTGATACGAAGGATTCCGATAAAGAAGAGGCCGTAACAGGGCAGAACGCTGCGGGACTGGAAGAGGAAAGCCTAAAGGCAGAGATGGAGAGTTCGGTGATCGTGTCGATCTATCCGGGCGAAGGCTCTTATACGGTGAGCCGCAAGCTGGCGGCGCTCGGGCTTGTAGAGTCCGCCGATGTATACGATAAATTCCTTTGCCAGAACG
>JAGARW010000143.1 GCA_017621975.1 Lachnospiraceae bacterium
AGGAATCCCGATCGCAAGTATCTTGACGATCAGCGGAAAATTGGGCCGGATGGAAAAATAGTTCGACAATACGATCGGCTGCTTCGGTTTGCGCAGGAAGTAAAACACAACAACCGCGCAGAAAATACGGGACGCCAGCGTTGATAACGCCGCTCCCGCAACGCCGAGATGAAATCCGAAAATAAGGACGGCGTTGCCCGCAATGTTGAGCAGATTGGAAAGAACCGAGATGCTCATCGGAAATTTGCTTTCCCCTCCAGCCCGGTAAAAGGCGGAGCCTGCGCTGAACAGCGCAATAAACGGGAACGAAAGCGCCGTGATCAGAAAATAGATCATCGAATCCGCCATAACGTCCGCTTCTACCTGCCCGAACGTAACATGCAAAAGCGGCGTGCGGAATATGACGCAAAGCGCCGTGATCGTGACAGAAATCACCGTCACTGTCAACGCCACCTGCTTTGCCGCCTCATTGCAGTCCTCCGTATCCTTTCTGCCAAGATACTGAGAGCAAATGATCGTACCGCCTGTCGCCAGCGCGGCAAACACCTGAATGACAAGCACGTTGATCGAGTCGACAAGCGACACCGCGGAGATCGCCGCGCTGCCGACCTGACTGACCATCATCGTATCCGCCATTCCCATAAAGGAATTGAGTAATTGTTCCACAATGACCGGAATGAGCAGAGCGCGCAGCCCACTGCCGGTAAACATCATATTATTTTTGTCGATTTTAGATTTATCATAAAGCCGTATCATCGTTCTTTCTCCGTTTGTCGTTATAAATTCCGTATCACGGAAACCGATTTCATTTTTTGCGTACATTACTATATATACACCACTTGCGAGCCTGTTTGCAAGTATGTGATAAAAATGTTGGAAAAAATATCGGAATATGCTATACTGAAAACGTTCAGAAAGAGGGTAGCGATATGTTAAAACAAGTTTCTATTTTTGCAGAAAACAAAAAAGGAGCATTCCAGTCCATCACGTCGATCTTACAAAAAGAAGGAATCAATATACTCGGTTCCGTTACGAACGACAGCCCCGAATACGGGATCGTCCGCATGATCGTTTCCGATACGGACAAGGCTCTTTCAACCTTATCCGAAAATGGCTATCTCTGCAAGGCGACGGAGATCATAGGCGTTGAGATTCCCGATGAAGTCGGCAGCCTGAACCGCATCCTGCTCGAGCTTGCGGACGGCAACATCAATATTGATTACACTTATCTGTGCTTTAACAGGGACAGCGGCATGCCGATCATCATTCTGCATACGGAAGACATTTATGAAGTGCAAAATCATCTAAAAGCAAGAGGATTCACTCTTTTATAGTGAATCCTCTTTTTATAATCTCTTATTCTTCCGCCTTACGATAACGGCAAAACACCTTATCGCTGCCGCACACATGCTTGGAACCGTCCTCGTCGATGATGATATAATCGCCCTCGCTGATAAACGTCCTGCCGCGGCGGTGCGAAATATACGGACATACGACCGCGCCGTCCTCTCTCGTTATTTTAACAAGCGAATCCGTCACGATCCATCCCTTTGTCACAACGTCGGACCAAAGTTCGAAACCGTCTTCCATTCCTTTACCCGGTTCATACGCCTCTACTTCCGCGCTCAGCGCAACTCTATAACATTTCATAGGGTACCTCCTCTTTCCTGCTATCCTACTTTGCTTCAACCGCATTTGTTATTGTTATTATAACACAGTTTTATCAAGTCCGTGTAAACTTTCAGTAATTATTTCCTTTTTTATCCAACGCAACATCCAATTCACTGTTGAAGTTCAGGATTTCTTCTTCTGTTCCAGCCAGCCTCTCAAAAAAAATATTATAATTTTTCGGCGTAAGGAAGGTCGTCTTATACCGCTCGTCTCTTCCTTCCGCTTTACAGTAATCGTTGATCTGATCAAAATGCGCCCGCGCCGCCTTATATTTTCCGATGTTCTCAGCGTCGGGATCCGAAATCTGGCTATCGTCTTTGATCTCTACGGCGACGATCATTCTGCCCTTTTTGAGAAAAAAATCAGGATTGAACTGACCGCTTTGCTGATGCGTCCCTTTTCTCCACGTATATTCGAATTGGTAAAAGCCTACGTCGGTCGATTTGACGAAAGCGTCGATCGTCTTCGCGCCCTCCGGCTCTGTCAGACGCTTTACAAACTTCCGTTCCGGTTCGCCCGTTGTCAGAATGCCGAGCTGCGGCGTCTTAAAAAAATATGCGTTGTCAACCCGCTGATGCCGGTAGCTGTTCGTCGTATCCTCGATCTCAGCCAGAGAGGCGGCGGAAGAAGCGTCCGGCACATTCTCCGCATATTTCCCGGAATAAAAGAACACGCGGTTCCGCTTCAAGGCGGAAAGCTCCGTACTTGTCGGCGGAAGCTCTTTCGTTGAGACCGTCTCGTACCGTGTCGGCACAGAATCATAGGTGACGCAGCGGGACGCGTCGCGGAACAGTACGTTCATCGAATTCATAAAGGCGTTTTTCACCTTCCGCGTAATGACCGTATTGCTGCTCTTCTGCAAAGAAAGCCGTATCATCTCTTCCAGCCGTTCTACCGGCCAGAGCGTTTCGTAGTATTCCCGCCTTTCATCGTCCGGCAGGTCGGAAAAGCGGTCGTACATATCGGCGGCGATGCGGCTGACCGAATACGTGTCGCTCGTATAACGCAGAGAATGCTTTCTTGTGCTGCGCGTACCGACGTCAATCAGCTCGATCTCTGCCTTATGCACATCCGAATCCGCCGGCAGCCTGACATAACCTTCCTCCAAAAACGAGAGCGGCTGCGTCTGCGGCGTCCTTAAAGCGGAAGTTTCCTGCGTCTTGTATACAACGTTGAGCAGTTCAAAATGGCGGTCCGAATTCTCATCCACGCCCACTGTGATCGTCTTTTTGAAATCGAGCAGCTCGTCGACAAGCGTCCGCACTCTCGGCGCCCATTTCTCATGATTGAACACGATGACCTTCGGAACGCCCCACGCGCTCTGCCAGCCGTCCGGTCTGCGCAGCCCTCTGCCGAGCACCTGCGAGATCAGCAGCTTGGAATTAAACGCGCGTTCCTGATCCGGCACGATCTGGAATACCCGCTTCACGTCCCAGCCCTCCGTCAGCATAGAAACGCTGAAAATGAATTCCACCGGATTATCCGTCCGGTCTACGTCGCGAAGACGCAGCCTGTCGCCCGCCGCGCTGTTTCCGCTGTGTACGCACAGTACCTTCCTACTTACTTCTTCCTCGGAAAGATTTCTTTTTTTCTGCAGAAACGTTTTGAATTTCTTTGCCTGCGCGTCCGCGCGTCTTTTTTCGCCCGCCACGATGATCGTAACCGGCAGAATGCCCGCCGTTTCTTTCAGATGCTCCGCGATCTTTTCATGCGATTCCAGAATAATCTGCCAACGCTCGTTGTCGTCGCTCGGCATATCTTCTTTATCAATATATTCAATATCCTTTACATAGCCCTGCTCGATCGCATCCCGCAGCGGAAAACGGTAGATGACGTCGGAAAGATATTCGTTCGCATCGCCCGTCTTTCCTTTTCTTTTATAAGCCGTTCCGGTAAAGCCGAGCACATATTTAAAATCAATATCTCTGCCGCCCAGGTCTTCAATAAAATATTTCCACTGATTGCCTTCCGCATAGAACACATGATGCGCTTCGTCGTTGAGTACAAGCGTTCTCTGCCCCTTCCCGGAAAGGCTGCCTGCGATCGAATTCCGGTTTTCCTGATTTTTGTAGATCGCGTCCCGGTTTTCTATCGCGATCGCGTTCTCCACGATCGTCTGGTCGCCGTTTATGATCGACGGCGGTATATAGTCCGCGCCGAGCGCGGCATTGTATCGGTCGTTCGCGGCAAGCGCACGGAACTTCTTTGTCAGCTCGCTCTCGATCGTGACGCTCGGCGTCAGCACTAGTACGCGGTCTACCTTTTTCTCTGCAAGCATAATAACGGCGATCGCATACATAACATAGCTTTTGCCTGTCCCTGTCGCCAGATCGATCGTGCCCGACAGCTTCTGCGGCAGTCCGAGATCATCCAGAAAAGCGTCCAGCCTGTCGTAAAACCGCCCGCGGATCACTTCATTTTTTTTGAAATTTTCTTTTGCCAGATCGCTCAAGCAGGAATATTCCCCGGAATTCAAATACCGAAGCGCCGTTTCCGCCGCTTCTTTCTGGTAAGCCCTGCCCCGAAAGAGCATTTCCAGAAACGTACTGTATTTTCCTTCGTCCCATACGGCGGGGTCTGCATTTTTGCTTACCTGCAGTACAAGATCGCTCTCTTTATATTCCATTCTATTCTCCATTCCAACGTATACGCTCCGCGCATAGACTACGCTTTGCCATTGTACGTCGTCTTATACTCATTTCCGAATTTATCAATAAAGATCAACATTGCCTGTCCCGCAATACGCTCCGGCGCAAACGAAATCTCGTTGTCACGAAACGCATCGTGATAATATACCTCATCCATAATAAACGTAACGCCGTCATAAGAATAATCGACAAGCAGCATTGAAAACGCCTCCATCCCGACGAATTCATAATTGCCCTTGATCCGCGCCTGCGCCTGAAACGAAAGTATTTTCAGGCTATGCCCGCTGATCTCATACGTTACTCTCGGCGGACGGATAAAATCAAAGCCGACCGCGTCGACGGCGTCGTTGACCGAATCCGTATCGGACGCCTGAAGCTGCGCCTTAAAGCTGTCCGTAAACCGCTCCGTCATCGAATTCGGGATCCGCAGGAAATAAAACGTAACATCCCATTCCCCGTCGCCGTCTAACTCGTCGCTCGCAAACGCAAATTTGCCGCGAGGCGCAATCATATATACCTCGCTGCCCGCGCTGCTGCCGAGACGGCGGTACAATTCTCTGACCGTTTCCTCCGTAATCAGCCCGCCGATGCGGTCAAGCTCCTGCGGCGTATATACCTTTACCGATCCGGATTCCTTCCAGCCGTCAAAACGGATGCCGCGGATCACGCGCTCGTCCGCCTCCACGTCCCAAAGCGACATGGCGAACCGCCTCCACTGATCCTCGTCAAACGCATTAAGCTTAGCGTTATCATAAAGTCCCGCATTATAAACCGCGAAAGTCCGGTAGCCGCCGATGCCGAGAATTCTTTTCTGAATCGTATAGATCGACAGCTTGCCGATGTCACCCGTAATCCACCGTCTGCCCATCTTTTCCGCAACGGCAGCCGTCGTACCGGAGCCGCCGAAGCAGTCCATCACAAGATCTCCCTCCATTGAAGAGGACGCAATGATCCGCTCCAGAAGCTCTTCCGGCTTCTGCGTCGGATAACCGTTTTTTTCTTTTGCCATCGGATTCACCGACTGAATCTCCCAGACAGAGTCCACGAGCTTGCCGTCTACCCGCAGAAGAACGTCGTCTGCCTGCGGCTGCCTGCCGTTTTCCCGGATAAACCGTTTGACGTAGCCGTCAAATTTCGAATCGTCCGACGGATAATCGGCTCCCGTAATCTCATTATTATCATTGAAATAATTCATCCATCTTTTATAATTGGCGTCGTTTTCCGGGCTGCCGTCCCGCTGCGGAAAGAAAACGCGCTCTTCATTCGATTTGCCATATACGAGGATGCTGTCGTGCTTTCTGGGAAAATTATTTTTCGTATTGCCGACGTACGTGCCGTAATGCCAGATGATCTCATTGCGGAAATTTCCTTCTCCGAAAATCTCATCCAGAAGCACCTTGATATAATGCACCTTATGCCAGTCCAGATGAACAAATACAGAACCATTGTCCGCCATTACCTCTCTGATCAGCACAAGACGCCTACGCAGCCATTCGAGAAATTCCGCTCCCTTTATCTTATCCGAATATGCTCTCTCATCATTGGTGAAATCCTGCTTGGACGCGAACGGCGGATCGATATAAACAAGACGGACGCCGTCAGAGCCGTCCGCATTTTTCAGTCCGCCCAGCTTTTTCATTTCGATCAGACTTTTCAGCGCCTGGAGATTGTCTCCAAAGATCAGACGGTTGCACCAGCCGTCCCCTTCCGCTCCGACAAACCGACGCTCCTCCTGAAGCGGCGCGGCATACGTCCGACTGATGATCTGCTCGCGGCTTTCTTTCCCATAATAAGTCAATTCATATTCACGGCGCTTAGGCGGAAACAAGATGCGGGCGTACTCCGTATTGATCTCTTCTCCGGCGCAGACTGCCCGCCGCGCCTCCTCCAGCAGCCGCAGGAGCTGTTCTTTCCGTTCCTCGTTCATTCTCGTCTCCATTTTTATATTTGATAAGATTCGGGCGGCGAAAGCCCTGATTAAAAACTAATAGAACCGAGTTTTATTATAGCATGTTTGCCGCCGTCCGTCATGATGTTTCTGAAGATACGAAAAGACGGCAGGAAGCCCGAAAAGGCCGCCTGCCTTGCAGATATTTTCCGAGAGATACTGTGAGGGAACCCTCAGAGCCGCTTTGATATGATGATAAGATTTGTCTTTTTTCGTTTCGGTCATTCAAACAATTTCGTATATTCCGTCCTGACGTCGGCGATATGATATACATAAACCGCTTGATCGATCTGTCTGTAAATAGCGGCATGCTTTTTATAAACAAGCATTCGGAATCCCTGCCTGTTCAGCCATTCATCAGGAAGCAGGGAACCGGAATCCGGAATATGCTCCAGCCGACTGATCGCATCAAGCAGATGATCGCTTACTTTTAAAGCGGTATCCGCATCAAACTGAACTGCATACCGATCTTCAATACGTTTTGAATCTTCCCATGCAGTCGGAAGAATTTTTACTTTATAGTCCATTTGTCCTCTCCATTAATCGTTTTTTTGCTTCTGCTACGCTCAACGCTCCAACCCCTTCCATACGCTCCTGTTCCGCCTGCAATATTTTTTCACGCAGCTTCAGCACCTGCTCGCGTTTTTCAAAAGCTTCAATGCTCATAAGAACTAAATCACCTTCGCCGTTCTTGGTGATGTAAATAGGTTCTTGCGTTTCTTTTGCCAGATTTGAAATGGATGTATAATCATTTCGCAGCGCCGCAGATGCTTTAATTATCATTTCGTCTACTCCTATATCAATATTGTGATATAATTATATCTCTATTTTTATATAGTGTAAAGGGATTCTATACAATCCGCAAACCGGAAACGGGTTAAAAAAATCTCCGACCGCTTCCCGATCGGAGATCTTTTTTTTCGCTATGATCCGCTTGCTACTGCAATAGCATTCTTTTCATTTCTTCCATGTCGTGAAGCAATTCTTTGGAATACTGCTCCGCTTCCCGGCACAGGCGCTCCGCGCCGTCGTAATCCTCCGCAAACAACGCTTTGATAACGTCCGAACCGTAATTGTGGAATTTCTTATGCTTCGCGCCGATCCCGTTCCACAGCTCCGTGATTTCCGTATACTGCGGCGTAATGGAATAATAAAAATGCCCGAAACCGCATTTGGAATCGTCCAGTTGAAGCGGAACGATCACGCGGTCTTTTACAATATTTTTTAAATTAATAAGCCACGCCCTGTGCGCCGCGACCGCCTTGTCCAGATATTTGACAAAATCCTTTTTGCGGAGCGCATAAAAAGCGTCCTTCGACATCCGTCCCATCATCTTTGCATTGCCGTCCAGCGTCTTTTCCACGTCGGCGATCGGAGCGATCGAGGTCTTGACATGACTGCCCAGCTCCTTAAGCTGCTCTGTATCGTCCGATAATATCTTACATTCTTCCTGTATCTCTGTCGCCTGATTTTCCAGCTCAAGCATAGAGCTGCTGATTTCTTCGCTGACAGAAGCAAGCGAGCTGATATTATCCGCAATCTTGGCAACATGCTTCTGGTTCTCTTCATTCAATGCCCATACGTGACCGATC
>JAGARW010000144.1 GCA_017621975.1 Lachnospiraceae bacterium
GACTTACCGCTCTCCGACGACGAGCCGCTGCTTTCCGACGACGACTTACCGCTCTCCGACGACGAGCCGCTGCTTTCCGACGACGAACTGCTCTCTTCTTCCGCATAAACAAAGCTGATGTTCGCGCCGATAAGCGCAACCGACAAAAGCAATGCAAATGCGACCCTTCCCATTTTCCCCTTCCTCATGATACCTTCCTCCATAAACAAACAACGTTACTTTGTTTCTACCGCCTTATTATCCAATACAACGTATGTTGTAATCCATAGCAAACCAAGCCCGATCAGACCGATAATGCTTAGAAATACGCCGATCCCATGTCCGGGATATTCCATTTGAAATACTGTTTCCCCACGGTTTACGACCCATAAGTTCTCCTGCGAAACGACCATCCGGTCCGGAACAAGCGTCTCCAAAGCGGCGATTCCGCTGTTGACCCCATCCGACTGCGTCCGCACCAAAAGCTGCGACGGCTTTCTTTCGATCTCGACCGGCACGATCTCCGCCGCCGGGAGATCAGAGGACGTAAGCTGCATCGTTTCATCTAAAAAACGCTTCAGATCACGGTTGTGCGTTGTCAAATAATAATATACGAGATTCAATCCCATAAAGGTAATATTCTGCTTTTCACCGCGTCCAAGATAAACAAGATGTCTGTTTCTGGCATATGCCGTTTCTTTCAGAACTGTGCTGCATCCCGAAAGATAAACCGTATTCCACAGCTCATAATCCTTTGTTTTAAAATCAAGCCTGAATTGATTTCCATTTTCATTCTGCAAAACCGGGAACGCTTCCGTAAACTGTACGAACTGCGCATAAACATCCATAAATTCGTTTTTGCCCGTCAGCTTATTTTCCGGTATATACTGCATGTCGATATAAATTTCCACGCCTTTGTCCGCAAGCTCCCTTAACAATGTCTCCGCCTTTTCTTTGTCCCTATAGGAAAAACCGGATAAATAAAGCTTGCGGTAACGGCTTAATTCTTCTAACGTATAGTCTTCAAGGCAATCGCTTCTTCCCAGCCCAAAAGACGGATATATGTAGGCAATGTAAGAAGCGTTCCTGCCGATCGCCAAATTCTCATATTCCGAGATTACGCCGTAACGCCCGTCCACGGCTCCCGCCTTCAATACGACCGCCTTCGCATTTTCCTTTCTGACATAATAGCCGGCGCGCCCAGCAGCCAGGAGCATCGCCTGATAAGCGTCCTCCTCAGGCATTGTTTCCTTTAGGACAAGAACGACGTCATTCCCGTAAAGGAATAGCCGGTTGAACATATAATCATAAAATTCATCCGAAAGCGCTTCGTTGACGCACATCTGGTTACGAACGGTCAGTGCGTTTTCAAAATCCCATCCGAACATCGAGTCAACGCCGTGCGACGCAAAATACCAATGCGGAAAATCACCCAATACCGTATTGTCAAGCAGAGCGACCCTGTTGTCCGCCGCCTCCGCCGCCTCCTGCAAAAGACAGGTTTTTATCTTTGCCTCGTCCGCTCTGACTGCTTCCGTCCCATCCCGCAGCTTTGCAATGCGCGGAATACTACCGGACACACAGACGGCGAGCAGAACGACCAGCCACACAAACCGCAGCCTTTTCCAATAAAGGAGCATCACAAGGCAAAATACCGTAACAGGAATCAAATACCAGTACGTCCCCTGCAAGACCCGAAGCGGTACAAGGCTCATCACCGGCGATACCGCATCCAACGACAAAAGGCTGCCTGCTGCCGCCAGAAGAAATCCCGCCGCACGGCTCCTGTCCGAAACCGCAAGCCCAAGCAGCGAAACGCCGATCATCGCGCCGCCGATCGAAAGGCTCTGACTGCCCCGCAGAGAATGTTCTATTGTAAGCATCCCGCCCGAAACTGCGGGATAAAGGCATATCCCCATAACAAGATACGCAAGGCATGTATCCGCCAATATCGTTAGTTCAAAACGCCACGAACGCATTATCGGCATATGAATCAAAAAATACACAAAAAGTACGATACCGACCGCGACCGCCAGCACATAATCAGACAAAACAAGCAGACAGACGATACCGGTATAAGGCAGAAGAGACAGCCTGTTCCGCCACTCGATAAAATCAAACAGGAAAAATACGAGCAGTGGCAAAAGCGACAGACCGAGCATAATTCCAAACGAGGTCTGAAACACCGCGATCTCAATCGTAGACGGCAAAAGCAGAAACGCCGTTCCTGTCAGAAACGCCGCAGCCATCCTCTGCTGTCTGATTCCAAACATAAAAAATCCCATGTAGGACAGAAACGTCAGAATCCCATAAAACAATGAAATCCCGGCATGAATATCCGTATGAAAAAGAACGGTGAGCACATGAATCAGAATATAGCACGTCGGCGGCGTATAACGGAATATCTCATAGCCGTTATACCAACGCTCCGCAAAAAGCGGATACCATACCCCTTCCTTCATATAATCTGATATGACGTCCAGTTTATATAGCTGCGTATAAATTCCGTCTCCCCACATATAAAAGCCGGAATAATACACGATCAGGGAAACAACGACAGCCGCCGTCACGGATAGCGCAGCCGCCATCGTACAGCCTTTTATTTTATGTGATAACATTCTGTTTCCATACTCCCCAGACTCTCCTGTATCGCTTATATTTATAGATAATTATAGTTTAGCACAAATATCATTCCCCAACAACTGCTTTTTTGGGCATTTTTACACCTTTTTTTGACATGGCAGCGCCTTTTGCAAAAACGCAAACGCATTCCCTCCAAACAGCCTGCTTACCGTTTCCGGCTCCGTTCCGTCCTCCAAAAGCGCCGCCGCCAAAAGCACAAGCTCATCATATCCCGCAAGGCAGTCGTCTCCCTGCCCTTCCTCCGCTTCCAGCCCGCGCCTTGCCAGATCATAGCCGCGGCACAAGTCAAGTCCGAGCGCCGTATGGCAGTCTCCCGCCTGCCTGATCAGATACTCCGCCTGACGCACAAGCCATTCCAGATGTCTGCCGTTTCCGTAAGAGCCTGCCAGATAACTGCACGCATTCAGCCCGATCACACCGCCGCGCTGCGCAAGCATAGCGATCTGTGCGTCCGTCAGATTGCGGTAATGAAACCGTACGTTTCTTGCATTGGAATGCGTCGCCAAAATGGGAAGCTCCGTCTCTGTCAGCATGCGCTCCATTCCCTCATCGTTGAGATGACTGATGTCAAGAAACATACCGAGTCTGCGCATTTCCCCGACCATCCTCATCCCCGCCTCCGTAATTCCCCCGTCTTTTCGTTTATTCTGCGACGCGCTGCAGCAGCCGCATGCCAGCAGATTTCTCCTGCTCCACGTCAGGGAAGCCCCTGTAACGCCCAACTCGTGAAAAAGTGACAAAAGCGTCACATCTTCGCCGAGCGCGTCCAGTCCTTCCAGATACAGGAAAATACCGACGGATTCTTTTTGACAGGCACGTTCCAAATCCTCTCTGCAACGCACAAGATGTATTTCTCCCGAAAGCCCGGAAAGCTCCCTCTTAAGCGCCCCGATCTGAAGCAGCGCATTCCGAAGTCCCGCCTCCGGCAGATAACGGCTCTCCACATAAACAACCGCGCCGATCAGACTGATACCCGACCGGCGCCACGCCGGCAGATAACGGGTTCTGATAACATTCTTTTCCTCCATGCAGTGACGCATCAGAAGTTCTCCCGGCAGATCAAGATGCAGATCCGCAACGGGCGTCTCCTCTAGCAGCCTGCGCGCGCGTTCCCAGTTTTGCAGCGAAATTTTCATAAAGATTCTCCGTTTTTCTTAGTTCTTCTCTTTATTCTATTTCCGCCGCTTTGCGCATATGCAGACCGCTAACTGCGGTAATAACGCCCGATTGCAGCGATCAGCGTCCGCACAATATCCAGAAGCTCCCGGCGCGTTTCCCGGTCGATGCCCGCCGCGGCGCGCAGCATCTTTTTCAGCGCCCCCTTCCAGTCGCCTGAAAACTCCTGCAGCGTCTGTATCTGAGAAGCCTCCACAATTCCGAACAATGCTTCGACCGTCCTCTCCGTCTCTTCCTTCGTCAGAGAATCCAGCCACGAATTCAAAATCCCGGCGGCCTTTTTTCTGCTCCGGTAAACATCCTTTACGGAAACGAAGCTGCCGTCTGCCACGACCCAGCTGAACGGATTGTGCTGCAATACGCCGAATGCGCTGCTTTCCACGACCTCATACGTCTCAGCGTCTTCGAACAGCATGCCGATTACGGACGAATGCGGCACGATCTTTCGGATGCGGCTCTCTATCGTCCGATACGCCTCGCTGCTACGTATCTGCGCCGGAAAACCGGGACCGTCCAGATTATAGACGAGGCGGATTCGCTCCCGTATGTCCTGCCCGCAATGCATCGCCGCATAAACCGCCAGATTGCCGCCTTTGGAATGCCCGCCTATGATCAGCGCGCCTTCGCATCTGTCCGCCACGGCGCGCAAATACTGCGCCGCCAGTTTCTGGCTGCGGACGGGCGTCTCATATGCCATTGCAAAATCCTCCCGCCAGCCCGCCAGCGTTTCATCCGTTCCCCGGAATGCAACATAAACAAGACCTTCCGCCAAAAAACAAGTCACAGCCGAAAACTGTGACGCCGCCTCATGGTCTATTAAGTTTACATAATATTTATACGTAATCGTCTGAAAGCGGCGGCTTTCCCGCATCGCCTCAATCAGGGCATAATTAGAATCCGCAAACAGATCGCCTTCCAACAGTTTCTCCATGCTTTTCCTGCGGCAGATCTCCCCAAGCGTCACGCCGCGCTCCGTTTCTTTGTCGGATGCTCTCCCGGCGCGCTCAGTTTCTCCGTCAGCCGCCTTCCCGGCGCGCTCCGCCTCACGGGCAGACGTCTCCCCGCCAGCTTCCGGCGTCAGCTCCAGTTCCGGTACGACGCCGTCCAGCTTCATATAAGAAAACTGGGCAAGCGCCAAAGAATCTTCGTCGGAAAAAGCCCGTTCCATAAATGAATACGTTCCATATTCCGTTACATAATCAATGATGCCGCCCATTTGCCACCCGAATCAAATCATTAAAATTTTGCCTGAATATGCCCGATATGCTTCAACAGGACAGAAATGCTGCCATCCGGCTCCGTAATAAATTCAACCTTGCCGCTGTCCTTATACTGCTCCATCGGAATTTTCAGTTCAATCCCGGTATCGGTAAATAAATGCTGCGTCTGATACTTTCTGACGGTTGTGTCGTTTTTCGGCAGCACCTCTTCCTTTACCATATTATACTGTTCCATTTTTTCCTGAAACCGATCGCGCATCTCCGGTTTATCCGCAAAAATCTTATCGGCAAGCTCTTCTACGATAAAGCCGCCGTTTTCCGCAAGCTCTTCCTGTATGATGCTCTTTGCGCGCATATGTTCCTCATACTGCTCATATTCTCCGCAATTTTCCTTCTGAATATTCTCGACTGCCTTCGTAACGACCGCCAGCTTCGATTTCGGTGAAAGACGGCTGCTGCATTTCATGAACAGGTAAGAAAAATAATCTGTTTTTTCACCGTTTACCTCATACTTCTTTTCGATCAGGCGCACTGCAAACGTCTGCAGGTCAATGACCGCCGCTTCCGTAAGCCGCTGCGTCTGCGCAGGGAGCGTCGCTTTATAACGGATGATCTCATTATAATTGCCCTCCTCCCCCGCCATCGTGCGGTGCGTATAGGAAGTCTTAAAATTCATTTTCAGGAACGCGAGAAACTCGTCCTCGCCTGCCTTGAAGCGTACGACGACAAGATCCGCAGGCGGAATCTCAATATTGCTGTTCATAATACCGTACAAAAGCTCCGCCGCGCTTTTGCTCATTTCCACAAACCTATCGTCCTCGTATTCCGTCAGCATATGATAGATTTCCGACTGTTCCTTATAAAATTCACAGTCCTTGCTCTCGTCTCCGCTCACGATCCGGTAAATGTGCTCACGCAGGAAATCTGCGAAATCGGAACCAAATTCAATCTCACTGTCCGAAAGGACAGGCAGTCCTACCGTCGAATCCAGAATATGAACGATCACACGCCGAATCCGAATATCTTCTTTCTGCATTGTCTTCTCAGGCTCTTATTTCAGCCCTTCCTCCTGTTTTTTGTAAGCGCCAGCGGACGGAAGACCGTCTTTCTGCCGATAAATCCCGTAATTCTGACAAGAATAATGCCCGGCAGGATACCGATGCTGTCGATCGCCACATCCCGCGCGGAAGGTCCCCTTCCGGCGACAAACGACTGATGGTATTCGTCCAGCCCCGCAAACGATACGCAGAATCCTCCCGCCAGAAGCACAAGCCACATCCCGCGTATTCCGTAAACATAGAGCGGGAAAGACACCGTTACCGCAAGCACAAAGTATTCCGTTACATGCGCCGTCTTCCTGACATAATAATGAATCCGTTCCGCATATCGCTCAATCTGTTCTTCACTCCAGTCCTTTTCCAGCACGCTGTCCGCCACAGCGACCGCCTTATAGCTGATCTGCCTGCTCAGACGGGCAGACTGTGCGCCGTCCTGCGATGAAAAACTGAATATCATATACATTACGAGCAGCGCCGGAACAAATGAAAGCGGCTTTAACAGATACCGCAGCAATTTTTTAACAAATAGTCCAACATATTTCATAATATCTGATTCTACCGTTTTTCGTTTTTTCCTGCAATTCTTTTTCTCTTAATTTTTGATTAATTTATTGCTTTTTTTGCCGAAATATTGTGTAATAGTATTAAAGCGTATGCAAAAATTTTGTGTATTTGTATGAAAGCATATGCAGAAACGAGGATCATGATGGGAGTTATATTAAAAGGGATTCAAAGCGTCCTGATCGCGCTCGGCATCATCGCCGTCGTCGGAACGGGCATCATTCTTTATTATAATGCGGTAAAGCCGGAGGACGAGGAAACCGCCGCCATAGAAACACAGGCGGAAACCGAATCGCAGGCAGAGACCGAATCGCGGCCGGAAGCCGAAACAGACAGTGAAACGGACACTTCAGACGTCTCTCTGACAGGAGACACCGCTTCCTCCGTTTTTTCCGTTGAAAACGGTCACGAGCATACCTATACCGCGACCGTATTGAAGCCGTCCACCTGCTCGGAGCCGGGACAGGTCGAATACCGCTGCTACTGCGGGGATTATTATGTTGATTCCATCAAAGCGCTTGACCATACGCCGGGCGAATGGATCACCGTCAGATCGGCGACGACAACGCAGACCGGGCTTCGCCAGAAATCCTGCAAGATATGCGGCAGGGTGCTTCAGGAAGAAAGCATCCCTATGCTGAAAGCATCCGATACAGGCACAAACAGTTCCAGCAGCTCCAAAAACGACAAGACAAGCAACCATACGCATTCTTATACATACGAGATTACAGAAGAAGCCACCTGTACGGAAAAAGGCGAAAAAACCTATACGTGCACGATCTGCGGCAATACTTTCAAGACAAGTATTCCGGCAACGAACCATCCAAGCCGCAAAACGATACGGACGGAGGGCGACTGCGGAGAGGACGGCAAGATCGAAATCGTATGCAATATATGCGACGCTGTAATTTCCTCTGAAGCGCTCCATTACGATCATGAATGGGGATCTTGGGAAACGACGACCGAGCCGACGACAAGCGCGACCGGCGTTAAGACAAGAACATGCAAAAATTGCGGCGAACAGGAAACAAAAACGATCGCGAAGCTCTCAGGAAGTTCCGGCTCAAGCAGTTCCGGCTCAAACAGCTCCGGCTCGAGCAGTTCCGGCTCGAGCAGTTCCGGTTCAAGCGGCTCATCCGGCTCGACCCATACCCATAGTTATACTTCCGCTATTACAACGCAGGCGACCTGTACGTCCGCAGGCGTGACGACCTATACATGCTCCTGCGGCGACACCTATACGGAGGCGGCTCCCGCGAAGCTCGATCACAGGAAGGGCAATTGGGTTACGATCAAGGCAGCCACAACGACCGAGGAAGGACAGCGCGTAAAATATTGTACGCGCTGCGGCGAGATTGCTGAAACGGAAACGCTTGCAAAGCTGGCGGAAGTGCACACGCATACATATATTCCTGACGTTATTACAAAAGAGCCGACCTGCATTTCGACCGGAACGCGTCGGAATGTATGCAGCTGCGGAGCTTACTATACTTCTACGATCGCAAAGACGGCGCATAAGGATACAAACGGCGACGGAAAATGCGACGTATGCGGCACATCGCTTTAATACCTGCGGCAGATCAGTTTGATAAGGCAAAAAATAATCCCGCAATTCCATTTCGGAACTGCGGGATTTTCGTTTGCTCTTTTTATTTGACGCTAAGCTCGCTCTTATACGATCTTGTCCTTTGCGATCTCTGCCAGCTTTGCAAAGCCTTCCGCATCGTTTACTGCCATTTCAGCAAGCATCTTTCTGTTAATATCGATCTCTGCCAGCTTTAAGCCATACATAAATTTGCTGTAGGATAAGCCGTTCAGTCTTGCCGCCGCATTGATACGAGCGATCCACAGCTGTCTGAACTGGCGTTTTCTCTCTTTTCTGCCTGCGTAAGAAGAAGTAAGCGCTCTCATAACGGACTGTTTAGCCACTCTGTACTGTTTGGATCTCGCTCCTCTGTAACCCTTTGCAAGCTTTAAAATTCTATTGTGTTTTTTCTTTGCGTTTAAACCGCCTTTAATTCTTGCCATCTCTTATATCCTCCTTGCGACTTATAAATACGGTAAAATCTTCTTCATATTCTTAACATTGGTTGCGTCCGTGATCGCCGGCTTTCTAAGATTTCTCTTTCTCTTAGTGGATTTCTTTGTTAAGATATGGCTCTTGTAAGCTTTTGCTCTTTTTAACTTTCCTGTTCCTGTTACTTTAAAACGTTTTGCTGCTGCTCTGCTTGTCTTCATTTTTGGCATCGCTACATTCCTCCTATCAATTCAATCTGTAGTTAACTCTCTATTTTAACTGCACGAATTAACGCTTTTCAGTTAAAAACATTGTCATGCTTCTGCCTTCCACCTTAGGAGCCTTTTCAACCACGGCAATATCGGAAAGCTGCTGCGCCACATCGTCTAAAATGTGCTTGCTGCTGGCCATATGCGCCATCTCGCGTCCACGGAAACGAAGCGTAACCTTTACCTTGTCTCCTTTTGTCAGGAACTTTCTGGCCGCATTTACTTTTGTATTGAGGTCGTTCGTATCGATATTGGGAGAAAGACGGATTTCTTTCACATCGATAATTTTCTGTTTTTTCTTTGCCTCTTTTTCTTTTCTGGTCTGTTCGTATTTGAACTTCCCATAATCCACAATTTTACATACCGGCGGCTTCGCTGTCGGCGCGATCTTTACAAGGTCAAGCCCCGCTTCCTCTGCCAGCTTCATCGCTTCTCTGGAAGACATGATGCCGAGCTGTTCGCCATCCTCTCCGATGACACGTACTTCCCTGTCTCTAATCTGTTCGTTAATCATTAAATCGCTAATAGTTGTTACCTCCTGTACAATGCGCAGGCGCTCCAAGCGGCGTCCTTTACTCTAAGCTGCGCAATAAAAAAGTGGATAGCATAACTATCCACTGAAAAGCCTGTACATACACTACCGATCATGGTAATATGTATCAGAACGCTGACGCCTGAAGCCCGATCGCCGCAGGGTGAGAGTGGATACTCTGCTTGGTTGTTCTGTATCATACTTAGATAATGTAGCACATCTGCAGGCTGCTGTCAACACTTTTTTGAAATCTTCGTTCTATAAATTTCCTATGAAGATTCGAGTGGCAAAAGGTTTTATTTTTACAATGTCAGTTTTCAATAAAACCTTTTGACACCCGAATCCTATGAAATAAAAAACGACTCTTCCGCTTTACCGGAGCCGCCGCGCCTTACGGAATGAGCCGTTTTTATATCTGTCTTCTTCGTGTCCGACTTTATTTTTTAAACGTACTGCAATTTGTCTGCTGGCATTTTGAAGCTCCGTTTCCGGTGATGTCGACATGCTCCGCATGACATTTATAATTGGAATTGTACATGCAATTTGCCGCTTCGCAGTCGATGCTGATCGTCCGGCACGGATGTTCCAACGCGCTCACGTAAGAATCCGCTCTTTTCTCCGAGAAACTTTCGCAGCATGTATCATCCTTCTTTTCCGCATGTTTCCCTCCTACCATAATATCTCCCTTACAGCAGCTCTTGCTTTTGTTATAGATACAATTTTCTACACCGCAGTCTAATTGAGCCATAATAGCCACTCCTTTCTCATTTTCTGCCTTTTTAGTATGCCTTGTTTTTCAATGCGTTATACAAAAAGACGGGATCAAAAATAAGAACGCTTTATTTCCAAAAAACAAAAAGTCCCCGAAACTGCGCCTTTGCAGTCCCGGAGACTTTACTTAGGGGAGGATAAGTATTTCGTATCTTCCGTAAAAGTTTAATCAAAGGAGGGGGTCCATTTGATTAATCATAGTATGACCCGCCGTTTCACTCTTTATACATATGATTTTAAATTTTTATTAAAATTTGAAAATTTTTCTTTTGTGGACAGAAAATCGAATTTGTTATATAATGACGTGAAGACGGTACAGATAGTCTGTCCGCGATTCAATATTTTTATCGAAATTATAAACAAAGGGGAAAGAGCAAATGGCATTATTACAGCAATGGAGAGATAAAGCATACGATGAAAAAGCAAATAAGGGCGATCTGCAGAGATTGTGGAGCGCTTATTTCCAAAAAGAAAAAGAAATCTACGCTCAGCTTCTGAAAAATCCCGACGAAGTCGTTGAAGGAACGGTTGGAGAGCTTGCTGAAAAATACGACGTCGATCTGATGACGATGGTCGGTTTTCTCGACGGTATCAACGACAGTCTGAAAGAAGCAAATCCGATCGAAGAAATGGAAGAAGATACCAAAGTAAATCTCGGCTTTGACAAAGCGCTGCTTTACAAAAATATGGTAGGCGCAGGCGCGGACTGGCTGTATGAGCTTCCGGAATGGAACGATATTTTTGACGAAGAAACGCGTAAAGCGCTTTATAAAGAGCAGAAATCCTCTACGACGATCGTAAAAGATAAAAAGATTTATCCGAACGATCCGTGTCCGTGCGGCAGCGGCAAAAAATACAAAAAGTGCTGCGGCAGAAACAAATAAAACGAGCTGTTTCGCAATCAAAAAATCCTGCCGGAATGTAAGGTCACATTCCGGCAGGATTTTATTTTGTTTCCTGACCATCAAGACAAAAAACGCATGTCCGCCAGGCAGCGTTTTTATCTGCGAAAGCTCCCCGTTCTATGGAATCAGGGATAACGCAGCCTCGTCTCCGACAAGCACAACGTTATTATGAAGCTGCAGAACAGACGCCGGAACCTGAGGCGTGCACGGTCCGAAGAACGCGTCCTTTACGATCTGCGCTTTGGATTCCCCGCTGACAACAACGACGATCTTCTTTGCCTGCATGATCGTCTTGATTCCCATCGTATACGCCTGCTTCGGCACAAGCTCCATCGATGCGAAGAAGCGGGAATTTGCGTCGATCGTACTCTGTGTCAGATCCACACAATGCGTCTCTTTTTCAAATGCGGCGCCCGGCTCGTTAAAACCGATATGACCATTGTGACCAAGGCCGAGAAGCTGTAAATCAATACCGCCCGATTTTTTGATGATCTCATTATAATCCGAGCACGCTTTTTCAGAGTCAGGCTCAAGTCCGTTCGGAACATATGTGTTTTCCGGCTTGATGTTGATGTGCTTAAAAAGATGTTCATTCATAAAATAACGATAGCTCTGATCGTTTTCCGGAGAAAGTCCCTTGTACTCATCCAAATTGATGCTTGTAACTTCCGCGAAATCCAAATCACCCTTGTCATACCAACGGATCAA